>CAKZRW010000029.1 GCA_937148845.1 uncultured Actinomycetes bacterium
ACAGCGAGAGAGCATGGAGCCCCTCGGGGGCTCCATGCTATAAGGAACCTCGAATGCCAGCCCCACCTCGACTGGCGCTTGTGGCGAAACGGGTGCGGCAGGTCGGGAGGGCGTATCTCCGCGTGTGTCTCGCGTCGGCCGCGCATGGGGCGCGGCCTCCAGGCGTGTCCGCGCCCTTGCTCAGCGCTCAGTCTGTCTTCTCGGCCGTGGGTGTGGTCTCTAGCTCTGCGGGCTCGCTTGACTGGTCTGCGGCGGGGGGTGCGGCATGCGCAACTAGCCCTGGCGCGTGGGGGTCCTTAGTAGGCGCGCTCGAGCGGGCGGTTGCGATCTGAGCTCGGCCGTAGAGGATGAGCGCCCGGATGGCAAGCACGAGGGCAGTGACGAGGACCGCCCAGAGGATGATTGCTAGCACCACTCCTACGATGTCCAGGCCGCCCAAGTGGTAGCGGTCTATGGGGAAAGGCGATCTGTCGAAGATCCAGGGGTCCCAGTTCCAACGAAACATGATTCTTCTCCTTATGGTGAGGATGCCGCCGATCAGAGGCCAAGGGCCTGGATGGCCTATTGTCTCCGACCTAGATGCCGATAACTGACAAGAGCATAGCCGGTGGTTCGTAAGCGCTGAGTAAACCGGGGTCAGATGGTGACATGTTTTCAATCTGTCCGCTTGCAAGCCGAGTGGTAGCATGAAGCGTAAGACGCTGCTTTTGGCGCTGCGCTGGACTGAAGAAGGAGGCTCCCCCCAATGAGATGGGATTGCCCGCGAGGTCTTGGAGTCATGGGCCGTGGCAGTGAACGGGTTTCCAGTCGTACTCTTCGTACAGTTCTCGGCACGGTGGCAGTCATCGCCCTCGCTCTTGTTCTGGTTGCGATGGGGACCGGCTCCCAGGCCTTTGCTGCGTACAATTCCGAGGAGCTTGCCTTCGTACAACTGCTGAACGAGTACCGAGCTTCACAGGGTCTCGGGCCAGTCCTCTTGTCGGATAACCTTTCGCTAGCCGCTGAGCGCCATGCGTCAGATATGGCGAAATACGGTTTCTTCAGTCACACAAGCCTCAAGAGTGACTGGTTCCCAGTGGGAGCCACTTTCGGGGAACGAGCGCTTCTCTGCGGGTACGTATCGGGGGCGGCTGCCGAAAACATCGCGGGAGGGCAACCGACCGCAGGAGAGGTTATGGCCGCCTGGAAGGGGTCCAGCGGGCACAACGCCAACCTTCTCCGCAGCCAGGCCAAAGTCGTGGGCATCGGGTTCGTGACCCTGGACGGCTCGCCCTGCCATTACTACTGGGTGGCCGACTTTGGGGATGACGCGGATTCCAGCGCTCATGTAGCCCCTGCCGTCCTCGGTGCGCTGTACCAGCAGACCGACTCCCGCCTGGCCTACTCCGGCACCTGGAAGACGGTCACCACCAGTTACGCCTCCGGGGGCAGCTTCCGCTACGCCAACTCCAGCGGAGCCAGCGTGAATGTGGCCTTCACCGGCACCTACGTCGCTTGGATCGCCAAGAAAAGCCCGGTCTACGGCAAAGCCAAGCTCATCCTGGATGGGGAGGCTCCGTTCACCATCGACCTTTACAGTCCTTCGGTGAGGTGGAAGCAGAAGGTATGGGAGAAGACCCTCTCCGACGGCACCCACACCCTGCGCATCGAGTGGACCGGCCTCAAGACTACCGGAGCCACCGACACCAACATCGGTGTGGACGCCTTCAACGTCGTGGGCGTGCTGCTCAAGGCCCTGGTGCCTGTGCGCTACGAAGACAGTAACTCCCGCCTCGTCTACAAGGGTATCTGGTACACCTTCTACGCCACCGGTTCTTCTGGCGGCAGTTACAAGCGGGCCAACACCGATGGCGCCAGTGTGACGGTCACCTTCGAGGGCACCTACCTGGCTTGGATAGCCACTAAAGGGACTACCCTAGGCAAGGCCTTGCTCTCGCTGGACGGTGGCCCAGCCGTATGCGTCAATCTGGCTGCCTCCACTACTCAACGCCAGCAGAAGGTCTGGACCACCGGGACCCTTGCTCCCGGCACTCACACCGTCAAGATCTGGTGGGATCCGACTAACCTCGCCGGCAAGTACATCAGTATCGATGCCTTCGACGTGATCGGGGTGCTCAAGTAGAAGTCTTCTTGAGCGCGGCCTGACGTCTCTGGGGAGCCGCGGCCTTCTTGCGGGCCTGCAAGCATGGTCTGCGCGCTACGTACAGATTTGTGCTTAGCGCGCATTTTTTGTGCTCAAGGCTAAAGCCTGTCCGTGCTCTTGCCGAAAACCTAGGTGTGCGATGAGCAATCGATCTCTAGGAAAGGCCAGCGGCCTTGATGGTGGGAGGCGCAGCGGTGGAAGCCTGCATCCTGAACAGGACGACTCAAGAAAGAACTCACCGGCGGGGGGTGATGCTTAGGTACGTGGGCAAGTACATAGGCATCACCCTGTTGGCGTTGATCGTCACGGTGATGATCTGCGGCGCAGGGTTAGCGGCACCAGCCCAGGCAGCCGTCAGCTACAGCGCCGAAGAAATCGCTTTCATCAAGCTCATTAACGAATACCGGGTGTCACAGGGACTCAACCCGCTGATGGTATCGGACATGATTTCCGAGGCGTGTGATCGGCATAGCTCAGATATGGGGAAGTACCGCTTCTTCAGTCACTACACGGTGCAGTCAGACTGGTTTCCGGTGAACGCAAGTCCCTGGGACCGGATGGCGAAATCCGGGTATGACTTCTACACGAACAAGGGTGAGAACATAGCCGCCGGGCAGTCTACGGCCAAAGACGCATTCAACGCCTGGAAGGCCTCTCCTGGTCACAATGCAAACATGTTGAACTCGAGCTTTAAGGTAATCGGCATCGGTCTGGTGGTCGTTCCTGGTTCGCCGTACACCTACTACTGGACCACTGACTTCGGCGGCTATGTCGATCGTACGGCGCACTCGCTTGACGGTGACCAGCCGGCCGCTCCAGAGCCTTCCTCCACACGTTACGAGCAGAGCGACTCCCGCCTGGCCTACTCCGGCACCTGGAAGACGGTCAGCACCAGTTACGCCTCCGGGGGCAGCTTCCGCTACATCAATCTATCCGGGGGAACAGTCACTGTATACTTCAACGGCACCTCGCTAGCCTGGATTGCCAAAATGAGCCCGGTGTACGGTAAGGCCAGGGTCACAGTGGATGGTGGTTCTCCGGCGATTGTCGATCTCTACAGTCCTTCGGTGAAATGGAAGCAGAAAGTGTGGAGCACGGGCACGCTAGCTGCGGGCGACCACGTGGTCCAGATTGAATGGACCGGCGCCAAGAACCCAGCAGCAACCGCTACCAACATCGGCGTGGATGCATTCGACATCGTGGGCAACCTTACTCCTGCGCCCGTGGTGAAGAGTGCAGAGTCGACGACTAGGTATGAACAGACCAACTCCCGCCTCGTCTACAAGGGTATCTGGTACACCTTCTACGCCACCGGTTCTTCTGGCGGCAGTTACAAGCGGGCCAACACCGATGGCGCCAGTGTGACGGTCACCTTCGAGGGCACCTACCTGGCTTGGATAGCCACTAAAGGGACTACCCTAGGCAAGGCCTTGCTCTCGCTGGACGGTGGCCCAGCCGTATGCGTCAATCTGGCTGCCTCCACTACTCAACGCCAGCAGAAGGTCTGGACCACCGGGACCCTTGCTCCCGGCACTCACACCGTCAAGATCTGGTGGGATCCGACTAACCTCGCCGGCAAGTACATCAGTATCGATGCCTTCGACGTGATCGGGGTGCTCAAGTAGGGGTTTCTCCTGTCGGCTGAACGCGTTCCACGCTTGGAGCGCAAGTGCGGCGGGCCCGCCAGGCGGCGGGCCCGCACGTGTCTGGGGACCTGCGCGACGCTGACCCGCATGTGCATGGTGTTCGTTCCCTATACCCCAGGGCCGGGCCAAAGAGGGTCGGCTGACCGCCTGGCGGTAGGCCGGAAGCTACTGGGCAGGAACGAACATCACGGCATCAGCGATCACGTAACCGTCAGCCCCGGTTGCATAAAGGGTCAAGCTGCCTGCGGTCGGTGAGTACCCGGCGGCGAAGGTGTAGCGCCCGAGCGAATACCAAGTCGAACCATTGACGCGCTGATTGACTATACGCTTGTACTGGCCGCTCGGCGTGTTGACAGTGACCAAGGCGCCGGAGGCGCGGTCGCTGGCTGCCGTCCAGCGCATGTAGATGTCGTAAGCACCGCTGGTGGGAAAGCGAGGAGTCCAGCGCGCCCATGCGGTACCGGTAGTGGCGGCACGGACCTGATAGTTGTCCCCGTGGTAACCGCTGACGGAGGTTGAACGGGTCCAATTGCCCCCCACGTCACTCCCGCCGATGCTCTTCGCGGTGGGGTTGTCAAGGATGATGGGGGAGTCCACAACGTAATTCCGCCGCAGCGGGCGATATTCGCTGCCTAGGTAGCGACTGACTCGGCGTACCGTCAAGCCACTACCCGGCGCCTCGTAAATGATCGGTGAGTTCCAGGCATCCCCACTGGCGTAGATGACCACGTGACCGGAGTCGCCATCGTGCTTCGCCAGGACGTCACCCTGCTTGAGAAGAGACCGGCTGCTGAGCGCATACCAAGGGCCCAGACAGTTATAGAAGCTGTAGCTCGTGTAACGCGGCGAAAAGTTCGAGTTCACTCCTTGCTCCTCCTGATAGAGGAGCGTCTGGGGCACTTCCCAACACTTGAGAGCGTAGCCTGAGCAGTCGGGGCCGGCTGTGCCGGGAGAGTCTGGCGTCCAGCTTTCGCGACCCCAGGTGTAGTTCGTCGCCAGGGCAGACTCGGCCCGGGCGATTATCTCGGCTCGGGTGAGGGTGGGAATGGCAGCCCAGGCCGGATTCGCCGGGAGGAGAAGGCCTGTGAGGGCCGTCAGACCTCCCAGAGCCAAGGCCACGAGGGCTGTCTTGCGGCTGGCCAGGCTGTTCAAGCTGTCGGTGCGCAGTAAAGCTCGCAGCTGCAACCTCATGGGTTCACCTCCTGTGGGGACGGCGCAGAGACCGAATCCAGGCTGCCGGCGCTGGGCTGGGCGGCAAAGTGATGGAGTAGGATCAAGTACCCATCCCGAGTCGCCAGTGGCTGAAGAACACGGCCATCGGGAGCGACTACGTAGGGGAGACCGACATAGGCGAACGAGCGGTCGTCCAAGTAGAGCGAAGCAGCGGGAAGTTTGGCGGGACCTCCGTCCTCGCCGAGCTTGAACCGCGAAACTACGATCGCGGCTCTCCCCTGGCGGGAATCGACCGGTGAGGCTAGCCGTCCGCCTATGACCATTTCCCCACCGCTGACGGGGTCGACGGATATCAGGTGTTCGACAGCGCTATTGAGATCCAGTCGAGGTCTTGCCGTACCCAGCGGATGCAAGACTAGAGTCTGTTGATCCAGCCGGGAAGAGCGGACCTCGATCCCGGAGGCCGGATTGAAGGTGACCTGGGCTACGCGAGTCAGTGCGTTGTCCAGGGGACGGCCCGCCAGTCTCTTGGTGATCGCTGCGACGACTTTGCCGCCAGATGGTGACTTGGTTCCTCCTGCTGTCGACTTGGTTATGCCAGCTGTCCTGTCCACCAAGAACACCTGGTCATGGCCGGTCTCGATGCACGGTCCCCGCTCCGTCGCCAATAGCGCGGTCACTACCCCATCGAGGGCGGGGAGGGTTAGACGGGCACTCACTGTGCCGCCCCAGTCCAGGCAGACCAGCTGCTTGTCGGTGTCGGGATCAAGCACGTACACGCCCTGGGCGTCGACGGCAAGAAACCGGGGGTCTCTGAGTTCCACCGGCCAATTGGCGAGGAAGCTGCCATCGGGTGCCAGGAGGACCAAGCGCCGGTTGACCGAGTCCAAGATGACAAGCCTTCCGTCGTTGGCGACGCGCAGCGCCTCGGGTCCTCTACAAAGCCCCTCCGACGGCCGCGCCAAACCTACCTGACCGGGACCCTCGCCCCAGGGCAGGTTGACGAGCAGAGTCCCCTGCGAAACGGTCGGGACGGGGCCGGGGCTGGGGTCAGTAGGCCCGGGGTCGGCCTCCTCAGGGCCGGTGCCCCCGGGTTCCGCTCCCGGCTCAGCGGACTGGGCGCCCGCCTCCTCGGCCTGACTTTCCGCGCTCGTGGTGACCTGAGTCACGGTCAAGTCACCTTGCTCGGTCCCCTTGGCGAGATCGGGCACCGACACGGTGCAGGCCAAGAGCGCGCACAGGGAGAGGACGAGGGCTAGCGAGCGGGGGGCAGGGGGACTGATGTTCCTGAGACTTTTCCTTGTCATGCTCTTCCTCCTCTGGGTAGGGTCACCTGGTAGCCGTAGCCTAGGAGGTGCCGCCAACGGGAGGGGATGAGACCAAAGGTTGAACTTGAAACGGGAGCAAGAAGGTGAGGGCGAGGCAGCCCCGTATCCATGGATGCCGGTGCGGCTGGTCAGTGTGCGGCTGTTCGGCCGCTGGTTCGCTACCTGCTGGGCTAGGTACGGTAAACTGTGACCCCGTGATAATCCTTTTCTTCGCAGACGTGGTGGGCAAGCCGGGCCGCGAGGCCCTTATCGAGCGCTTGCCCGGTCTTCGCGAGCAGTTCCACGCCGACGTGGTTGTCGCCAACGGGGAGAACGTCACAGAAGGGCGCGGTATCAAGCCTGCCCACGCCGAAGCGTTGCTGACGGCTGGTGTCGACGTGATCACGACCGGTAATCACATTTGGAAGCTGCGAGAGACCTACCGCTATCTGGACCAGCAGGAGAGGATCCTCAGGCCCTATAACTTCCTCAAGTCGAACCCGGGACGGGGCCTCACCGTGGTGGAGTCGGCGGCGGGACGTCTGGGCGTGATCAACCTCTGCGGAAGTCTCTACCTCTGCCCGGCCCGGTCCCCGTTCGAGGCGGTGACAGAGGCATTGGAACACCTTCACGGTCTGCGCAACATCTTGGTGGACTTCCATGCCGAGGCCACTAGCGAGAAAGTGGCCATGGGCTGGTTCCTGGCGGGACAGGTAAGCGCCGTGATCGGCACCCACACCCATGTCCGCACCGCAGATGCTTGTGTTCTTCCCGGGGGGACTGCGTACATCACGGACGCCGGCATGTGCGGCTCTCGGGATTCAGTGATCGGTGTCAAGAAGGATCTGGTCCTGGAAAGGTTCCTCACCCAGTTGCCGGTACGGTTCGAGGTGGCCGAGGGCGATGTATGGCTGGAGGGAGTGGTCATCGAACTGGGGTCGGAGGGCCGAGCCGTCCGTATCGAACCCTTCGAGATAGCTGCCAGTTGAGAGTGGCCTCCCGGTGAGAATGGCCGCCAAGTGAGGTCGGCTGCCAGGTGCGGGGGCTGTCAGACCTTTCCTTGCAGATCGTAGAAGGCGAGCCCAGTGGACAGCTTAGGATAGAAGTAGGTGGCCTTGTGCGGCATCCGCTGCCCGCTCAGGGCGAGTTCACGCACTTGATCGAGACCGGTCGGGTTGAGGAAGAACCCGACCTGGAAGTCTCCGTGCGCCAACCCCTCGAAAGCGGCTTCAGGGTCTTTGAAATAAGTCAGGTGACGTTCAGTCGCGTCGCGATCGGCGATATGCAGTGCTTTCTGCAGAACGAGAGACTGGAGGATCACCACATCCAGCTCGCGATAGGCACGGCTGGCCTCGGGAAGGGCGCGTTCGAGGACAGCAGGGTCACGGAGTCGAAGGCCGTAGGGTTGCCCCAGTAGGTGGCCCCACATGGCAAAAGCTCCCCGCGGGTACTGCTCAAGGTAGGCGGCCACAGCCTTCTTGGGATCAGCGGCCGGTCGAAGACTCTCTACTTGAAAATCCTGAGCGAGCGTATCGGGCAGAGAACGGACCCGGTCGGGGTCCAGGCTGGTCACCAAGCGATGGGTGGCGTACACCGCGAGAGCAGGGTCGGCCAGGTTGCTGAGGTAGGCAAGCACGTACTCGTAGGCCGGCGCGCCGCTGGCGCTGGCGCCAGCGGCGCGCCCCTCCTCGCCCGGATAGGTCTCCCCGGCGGAAGGGCCTAGGGAGCCCTCTTCCTGACGGCGCCATTCCCGATAACGGAGCGCAGTCTCATAACGGTGATGACCGTCAGCGATGATGAGGGGCGAAGAGGACAAAGCCTCTCTCACCAGATGCGCCAAAGCGCCGTCCGGGACCGGCCAAAGTCTGGTGACGGTACCCTGCTCGTCCGTGACCGTCACACTGGGCTCCGCCGAGCCCGGCCCGGCCTTCCAGGCAGCGGTCACATCATCGCTCGGAAGATCGTAGAGAAGAAAAACGGGACTAAGCCCCATATGGGTCGAAGACATCAGTCGCCAGCGGTCCTCCTTGGGCCCCGCGAAAGTCTGCTCGTGGGGGAAGACCACCCCTTCGCCAAAATCGTGAAGACGGACTGCGGCAAGGAAACCATGCCGTGACCGGGGTTCTCCGTCAGGGCCGACGAACTCCTCTTCCACAAAAGTGAGGGTGGGGTTCTGGTCACGCACCAGGATGCCGGACTCTTTCCACTCTGCGAGCAGGGTCGCTGCCCGGGTGTAACGATTGTCGCAGGGGCTGTCACTGGGTAGGTCGAGGGGCAGGTCGACCCGGATCACATTGTGGGGGCTCCGGGCATGAAGGCGGGAGCGGAGTCCGGCATCGACTACATCGTAGGGTGGGGCGATCAGATCGCTCAGGTCTCCGGCGGCTGGGCTGAATCGCCAGGCCCGAAAAGGGATGATGTCAGTCAAAGAACCTCTCCCTTGGTCGATCGTGTGGACTGGTCCGGTCTGCCAACTGCTTGCACCTGGGAATGATAACAGCCATCGTTCGCGAGCGGTCTGGATTTCCATGCACGTATCCCGGCAGGCGTTTGTTCGTTGTATTAGAGTAGGTGTGGGGAACTGAGGTAGCAGCTCTGGGGAAGCGAGGCAGCGATGGATCTCAAGGACAAGCTTGTGACGGGTCTGGAGCGGGCCGCAGAAGAGGCCGAGAAGGCCTTGGGTAAGGGCAAGACCAAGCTCACAGAGCTGCAGATAGAACTGGAGATGGATAGTCTCGCTAAGAAGTTGGGCTATCTGGTGTTCGATTTCTATCGCGGTCGGACTGTGGACCAAGCGCTCCGGCAGAAGTTGCTCGATGACCTGTCCAGCCTGGAAGAGCGGTTGGCTGGACTCAAGGCTGGTGGGGCTCAGGACGATACCCATCAGTAGACGCCAGGCAGCGGGACGGAGAAGATGGAGCTCACCTTTGACCAGGCCAGTCCAGCAGAGGCCCTTGCCTTGTTGGCGGGCGACAAGAGGTTGATTGCGCGGTTGGGCGCGGGCAAGCCTGTGCGGGTTCCGACCCCTCTGCGCTACCCAGGGCGGCGCGGAAACATCGTCTTGTACCTGACGCCGAGAGCATCCTCTGGCCCCGTCGCCAATGCTGGGGCAGAACCGGCGAATCGCGCGGTCCGTATCAGCGATGGCGGAGATCTCATCCGGGCGCTGGACGAGCAGGGGCTCGACCTCGAAACCGATTTGATCCTCAGCAAGACCGTCTACCATGCGATCCAGGAAGTCCCCGGCGCTGGCATCGGCGGGGGGCAGGTCTATCTAGATTCGAACACCAGCAATCTGGCGCCGGACCTGTGGCGGTTCATGCAGCTCGTGACAGAGATCATCGGACTACGACATGGGAAGTACAAGGAAGCGCTTCTGCAGCTCTCCAAGCATCCTGAAGCCAAGCTAGGCGGGCCGACCAGCCAGGACCACCTTCGGTCGACCAGCTAGGATCCCCTCCAGCTGAGTCCGCTGGGGCAGTGGACCCTGGGTTTGCCTCTGGGTCAGCCTATCGTTGTGAAGGTCTCGAAGACGGGCGGCTTTTCGAGGTGCCGCTTCACAGTGCATTGCTCGACAGCCCGCACGATGGCGTCCCTGTACTTATCGGGGAAATCGGCCGGGAGCTTGATCTCCAAGGTTATCTTGGTGACGAGATGGCTGGTGGGGTCGGCCTCGCGGCTCAGATAGACCCCCGCTCCCTCCGTGGAGAGGCCGCGTTGCTGCAGGAAGCTGAGGACGAAGATACCGGCACAGGTGCCGATGGAAGCAATGAAGAGGTCGAAAGGCGCCGGCGCGCTGTTGTCCCCTCCCGCTGACACCGGTTGGTCGGTCTCGATCACGAAACCCTTGTACCGGGCGTAGACCTTCTTGTTCCCAGGAAAGAAGATCTCCATGTCCATGTGGGGCTCCTTTGGCTGAGGCTCTGAGAAGAAACGATGCGTCAAGAATAGCGTAGACGCCGGTGATTTCCAGGCTCGGTGGCGGGCAGCTCATCGAGCTCGAGCAGACCGTCGAGCAGACAGGCGAGACCATCCTCGATGCCAAGGGACAGAAGCATGGCCTGTTGCTGGTCCAGCGTCACCTGACGTTCGTACCAGCACTCCGGGCACCAGAGGCGGACGCTCCAGTGGGAGCTCGCCTCCCGGGTCCAGTCGGATACCTGGACCAGCCGCGACGAACAGGAGCCACAGCAGAGAGCGAGCACGGGACGCTCAGGCTCGGGGTTTCGGGAAGTTTGTCTCATGCAGCATTTATCGGCGGAATGTGGGCAGGGATTTAGTGAACATCTGCAGCCGACCGGCGGCACAGATCAGGTGGAACCCGCTCTCAACTGGGATCCAGTCTCAAGTGGGGTCCGGGTCCGCTCTACCCTCTCCCGATGAGTTCGACCGCGGCCCGGATGTGCTCGGGCGAAGTACCACAGCATCCACCCACCAACCGCGCCCCTGCGGATACGCACTCCTTGAGTCCGGCCGCGAACGCTTGTGCTGTCATATCGAAGACGAGGTCCTTGTCGACCAGCCTCCCCTTGCCCGCATTAGGCTGAGCGACGATGTCGACCGTCACTGCCTCGCGCATGAGAGTTATGACCTGGGCCATCTCGTGTGGGTCGAGCGAACCGCAATTGGCCCCGACGACATCAGCGCCTGCTTCCACCAATGCGACTGCGCAGTCGGCTGCCCGGTTCCCCATGACCGTCCTTCCCCCGTCGGCAGCCGTATTGAAAGCCATCGAGGCGATGACTAGAAGCGAGGTCGCCTCCTTCACCGCCTTCACAGCACAGACGGCCTCCCGCAGGTCGAACATGGTCTCGATGATGATGCCGTCTACCCCGGCCTCGGCCAGGATGCCTGCCTGTTCTTTGAAGGCCATGAAGGCTTCCTCTTCGCTCAGAGGTCCCAGGGGTTTGAGCAGCTTGCCCGCTGAACTCATGTCGCCTAAGACATATTGTCCGGGCAAAGCGGCCTGCTTTGCCAACCGTACGCCTGTGAGGTTGACCTCGCGGACGTCAATATCGAGTCCGTGAGACTCGATATTGGCCCGGTTCATGGTGAAAGTATTGGTAATGAGCATATCGATCCCGCAGGCCGCGTAACTCTGGTGGATCGCAAACACTGCTTCGGGTGCGCTGAGGTTGGCCTTGCCGCCCATCTCCAGCCCAGCCTTACCCAGTTCGGTGCCCATGGCACCATCCAGGAAGATCACTTTGCGGTCACTGGCTAGGAGCGTGGCCAGACTCATGAGACCTCACTTCCGCGTTCGGGATCCCTACTCACAGCTCTGAAGTCTATCGCGCCGAAGGACCATCGTGCGAGGGGTTCGAGGCCGCAGGCCCGCGGGCGTGCGGCCGAGACCGCAAGGGGTCCACACTAGCCAGGCGCGGACGTCGGCTCCCTGCGGGCGTGCGTCCGGGGCGGTAAGACCACCGCTGCGAGCCCAGGGAACCCGGAGTCGACGTCGCAGGTCCGACGCCAATCATTCCACCCTTAGTTGTATTCACCCCTAGCCGCCGTCCGGTTACGCTGCAACTCCCAGGCGACGGTCTCGGGACTTGGTCTCTGACAGCGCAGAGAGGTCCGCAGACCCGGCGCCCGGAGGTAGTCAGGCTAGTAGAGGAGGAAGGAGATGAACAGTGTCCAGCTGATCGGGCGTCTGGCCACCGACGTAGAAGTGAAGGAGGTGAACGGTGGCTCCAAGGTGTCGAGCTTCATCCTGGCGGTCGATCGCACCGCGGACGAGGCGGACTTCTTCCGCGTGAAGGCCTGGAATGCCCAGGCAGAAGCCGCCGGGGAGCACCTGGGGAAGGGTCGTCGGATCGCGGTCGAGGGGTCGCTGCGCCAAGACGTGTACGAGAAGGACGGCGAGGAGCGCAGGTCTGTTTCGATCGTGGCGCGCCGGCTGGAGTACCTGTAGGCCAGTAGCAGCGGTCGCGGGCCGGAAGTGCCTTCCCGAGGCATAGGTTCTCGTGGGCGCTGTCCCGGGCGGGCGCCCTGGGGGCGCCCGCCCGGGCCTCTTCCAGCTTCGACCGCAGAATGGACGGGTCAAGATGAACGGTGTTGACATCATCGCCACTGGCAGGGAGACTATGCACATCGTTCACCGCCGATGGTGGCTCGGTGAGGGGGTTGAACTGGCTGCGTCTCCGGACTTGGGGCATCAACGCACTCGTGCTATCGCGGCTAGGCTGGGCCTGCCCGGTCAAGGGTTCATACTCCCGCGATGCCGTCTCCGGCGACGGCTGGAGCCTGTCCGCAACGGGGGCTTGATCAATCTGGTGGCGGGGCCAGGCTATGGGAAGACCGCTTTCATAGTCGACCTGCTGAACTCCTTCGCCCATCCTACGGTGTACTTGGCACTTGACGAGAGTGATCGGGACCCCCTGGCCTTCCTGCGCTACCTGATTGCGGGGTTGGCGGCGGCTTATCCTTCTTTTGAGGAATGCGCTTCAACTCTGCCGGGGATCGCTGGCGCCGAGGTGGAGGTCGACCCCTTGGATCTCACGGCGATGCTGGTCGATCTACTGGGCAAGGAAGCTGGCAGCCCAACGTTGCTCGCCCTCGACGACTTCCATGTGGTCGATGTCTCCCCGACCCTGCTCCAGACCGTACGCCTGATCGCGCACGCTTTGCCCCTGGGTTGGACCCTCATCATCTCCTCGCGGCGTGTCCCGCCGTTGGGGCTTGACCGGGTAGCCTTGAGCGGGCGACTTGCAGTCCTTACCTCTCGGGAGCTGCGGCTTACTCCGAGCGAGGTCTCCTTGTGGGCCGCGCTCAAATGGGGCATCGCTCTGCAGCCAGGAGAGGCGCGGTCTTTATGGCGGGCCACCCAGGGTTGGCCGGCTGCGCTGGTCCTCTTGGGCCAGAAGCTACGCGGGGGAGACGTGAGTGCGACCCGCGAGAGTCTCGCTCGCCTGCTAGGCCCGGGTCGGGATCTTCGTTCGTACCTTGAGAAACGCGTCCTTTCTTGGCTCGAGCCTCCTCTCGCCGAAGTGTTGCTGGCTGCCGGTCTTCTGGGACGGGTCAGTTTTCCCCGCGACGGGTCCTTCTTCACTTTGGGGGCAGAAGAAGCCGAGACACGATTGGAGGAGTTGGTTACTCGGGGTTTCCTAGTGACCCGCGTCGGTCGCCGGACCTATGCCATCCACCCGCTCATACAAGCGTACGCAGAGCAGGCCGCTCGCACCGGCGGCTCGGCAGCAGGGATGCCTCCGATTCCAGACTCAGAGGACGGTTCCAGCCAGCCTTCGTCTTCCCAGGAGAGCCTCCTTCGGGCCGCTGCCGAACATCTGGAGCGGGTGGGAGAGGCGCAAAAGGCGGCTTCGCTCTACCTGAGGTCGGGCTGGCTTGAAGATGCCGAACGGCCCCTGCGCAGACTGGCTTTGTCGTCCCTCAATGTGCTTCTTGACTTCTCCAGCGAAGAATGGCTGGGTTTCCTTCCCGAAGACGCCATGACCCCCAACGAGGCTTGGCTACTAGTGACAAGGGCCAGGATGCTGCAGGGACGTTCCCGGTACCTCGAGGCCGGGCGGCTGTATGAGAGGGCTGCTCAACTGCTCTCCCTGGCGGGAGATCGAGAGGGCCTGCTCGCAGTTCTTCTGGGGGTGGCCTACTGTCTCTTCAGTCAAGGGCGCTGGGAGGAGACGCTGGACGTGGTCACGAGATGTCGTACCCTCGCCCAGACTCCCCATGAGAAGGTCGAGGTACTGATAGTCAAGGGCAACGTGCTCCTCAGTCTATGTCGGTTTGATGAGGCGGTCGAGGACTTGGAGCGGGCATTCACTATCGTGCCCGATGCAGGGCGGGCACTCTTCCTCCAGCGTATCGATGTGCTCCGCGCGCGACTGTTCACTGTGATCGGCCAGTACGGGGTCGCGAGGCAATGGGCGGAAAGGGCGGTGCGAAGGAATCCGTTCCCCACTTCACCGAGCTACGCAGCAGCCCTGAACGCCTTGACCTACCTGAACTGCCAGACAGGGGACTACGAGCTGGCTGCCCGGCATGCCGCCGACTGCCGAGAGCTTATCCGCGTTCGCGGGTATTCTTTCCTCGAGACCGCAAGCCTTCTGTCCCACGCGCTGGTCGCGCAGGGCAAGGGTGACTCCCGAGAGGCGATAGGGCTGATCCGAAAGGCTCAACGACTGGCGGAATCAGCAGGGGAAAGCGAAGCCAGCTTTTGGGCCGAAGATATGTTCGGCGAGCTGTGTCGTCGGAACCGCAATCCCGCCCGCGCCCTGGAGCATCACCGCAGGGCCGCGGAGATCGTGGAAAGAGAGCGGTTGGCAGTCTCGGAGCGAGTCCGGGCTCTTGCTGGTCTGGGCATGGACTTGGCGGTCCTGGGGAGGGAGGGAGAAGCCGTGGCCACCCTAGAGGAGACTGTGCGTGGGGGGCGTCGGTACGGTCTTAAAGGCTCCCTGGCTTCTGCCCTGTTGTACGTGGCTTGGCTCCGGGCACGGGAAGGCCGTGAGCAGGAGGCGGCGCGGGCGGCGATGGAAGCGATGCGTCTGGCGGAAGAGAACCAGCAGGTCAACTTCCTACTTCAGGAAGCACGGGTGGCCACTCCCATCCTGGCTCTCTGTGACCGGCTAGGGGCAGGGTCCTTTCTAAGGTCCCGGGTGATCCCGAGTTTGCCGGATAAATTGCGCGACTACTTCTGGGAGCTGGCAGAAGGGGTCACCTACCCCACTGACGTGCCCTTGGGTCCGCCCCGGCGAGGACGGCTGCTGGAGGTCGTCTCGACTCCAAGCGGAGGGGAGCCGATGGACCCTGAGGTCGCGGCCGGGATCGAGTCCCTCACCGAACGGGAGCGGGAAATCCTCAAGATGGTATCTCTCGGGATGCCCAACAAGGCTATCGCGGCCAAACTTTTCATCTCTGAGAAAACAGTAAAGACCCACACCAACCGGGTGTTCCGGAAGCTGGGGGTTGTGAATCGCTTGCAGGCCACCCTCGTCTTTCAGCGCTACCAGCAGGCGAGACGCTCTGCACGCAGTCGCAGGCAAAGTCCGGAGCGTTCGCTGCAAAGAAACTCTTAGCGGGGCACGACTCCGGAGCTGGCGGGGATTCGTGCAGGGACTTGTGAGTCCAGAGGGTCTCCGGCAAGCGCACCGCCAGGCGTGGGTAGACTCAGGGCACCAGACGCAGGGGGATGGCCAGCAAGTCGGTCCTGGTGCCGTCCTGGGGCGACTGGGCGAACACGACCAGCGTGGCCTCCTTGCTTGCTGCCAGGGGAAAGTTGACCGTGACATCGAACACGCCGCGGGTCCTGGTGCCGGCTGAAGCTCTCACTTGTTCCTGCACGAGTACTTGCCCATCGCTGGCTATCAGCTCGACCCGGAACACTCCCTCGAAGACGTTGGCCGAACCGGTGATTCTGAAAGGAGGGCGAACCGTCGTCCCCATCAAGGGGGTTTCGACCAGTACAGCTGGACACATGTCTTCGAAATCAGCGCGTGCCAGACCGCGGTCGACGGGAAGGCCCTCGCCGCCAAGGACAGGCACCGCTCTGCCATCGAGATACAAGCGTACGCCGTCCACAGTCGGAAACTGAGTAAGGGTAAAGACCACCTGGGCCAGTCGCATAAGCATGGAGAAGCTTCCCCCGCCTGTTGCGAACTCTTTAGAAAGGTCGATCTGGGCGATCCCTTCCTCGATGCGGAGCCCAAGGAGGGTCGTTTCTGGGGGAAGGCAACTGCTCAAGCCCATGGCCGTTTCCACACTCGTGGGCCCCTCGATCAGAGCGCGCAAGGCGGCCGTCCCCACTGCTGTGGTCTTGGGTACTTGCCGAAGCACTGGTGCGATCTTCTCGTCCCGCACCAGGTAGATTTTCAAGCCGATGCTTTCGTCATCCCCGGTCGAGGGCACTGAGAAGTCGGAAAGAGGCTGTTGGTTCGTCGAGGATGGCAAAGTTCGGGACTCAAGGTCATCTGTTACCAGGTCCTCCGCTCCTAGGTCCCCGGGGGGCAGGTCAGGGGAGCTCGTGGTCTGGCTTACAGGCCCTGCGTCGCCGACGGGGCTTTCTCCACAACCGGCAGCAAGGAGGCTCAGGAGAAGGGCAAGGACGGCCGTCACGAGCAGACCGGCAAGCCAACGCTTCCTCTGGCGGGGGGCGGGACATTGCTCGCCTGCGAGGACCGCTGGACTGTAACCTTGTTTCACCACTTCCAAGAACCCTTTCTGCATCGTGTCAGGGTCCGCATGACCTGCGGCTCCAGCGGAGGCTCCTGAGATCCTCGGGAAACGTTTGCTCCTGGAGCATGTCAGCTACACGCCCCAAGTGGGCTCGCTTCTCGCCTAGGCCTCGGATGACCAGGGGCCGGCGGCGATCGTACCGCTGGCACGATCATGACAGCTCGCTATCACACGGGTGCGTCTGCCAAGTAACGAAACTGTCACAAACCACTCGGGCTACTGCAGCACTTGCCCTGAGGGTGCCTGCAAGCTGCTCCATCCACCTAGGCATTCACCCTCGGTTCCACCTCGACCGATTCGCCCGCAGGGAGGGTAAGCACGAAGGTGGCGCCTCCTCCGCTCGCAGGGGGCGACGGCTCGGATGAGGCTGTCCAATCCGTCGTGGCCCTCGGTCCTGTCAGCACGGTCCCGTCCATCGCCGCCGCCCAATCCGTCGCCCTAGTCTCTTCAGGGGAAGCTAGCTCCAGGTCTCCTCCGAGCAGGCGGGCATAACCGCGGGCGATCGATAGACCCAAACCGCTTCCCCCGTAAGCGCCCGGACGGCTTGTCCGGCTGGGGTCGGCCTTGAAGAAACGGTCAAACAAGAACGGCACTTGCTCTACGGGGATTCCGGGACCGCTATCGGTCACGGTGATGCGGACGAGGCCAGACGAGCGACCCGGTCTGGCTTCGGGCCCGGTGACTCTGATGGTCACCGGAGGAGCTCCGTGCTGAAGGGCGTTCTGCAATAGGTTGACCATTATGCGTTCGAGCAGCCGCTTGTCAGCCTGGACGCACACCGGCTGGCCCCTTTCCCCCGAAGCAGGGCTTGGCTCAAGCTCGGCGACCGTTGTCCAGCCGTGGGTACGCACCAGCTGGGCAAGGAATTTCTCGACGTGCAGCCTTTCTACCGAGGCCTCTACTGCCCTAGCATCCAGTCTTCCTATCTCAAGGAGGTCATCGACCAGGCGGCGGAGTCGGTCGATGTCGGTAGCCAGGAGGGAGGTCAGCCGCACGACGTCAGGGGGCAACTCGGTCGTAGCTGCCTGCAGCCTGGACGCGAGCAGGTCTATCTCACCGTAAAGAGCGGCCACCGGGGTACGTAGCTCATGGGCTGCGTCGTCCACGAATCTTCTTTCTCGGCTCCGGCTCTCCTCTAGCTCTGCGATGCGCGTTTTCAGATTGGCTGCCATACGGTTGAAAGTGGCATTCAGAACTCCGAACTCATCCGGGCCCTCAGGCAGCCTGGCATCCAGGTCTCCCTGGGCCACCCGCAGGGCCGCCTGGCTTGCTTCTCCTACCGGCCGGAGCAATCCCCGCGAGAAGGCGTAACCCGCGAGCAGGCCTAGCCCCGCCATGGCGAGGCCGGTGACGACAAGGACGGTCCGCAGTCGGGCAAGCGTAGCCAGTCGCGTGTCTTGGGGGAAGAAGAAGTAGGCTGCCAATTGACCCTCGCGCAGCCGGCCCCCAGTGACGAGGGTAAGGGTGTCTCCGACCCGGATGGTCTGATAGGCGAGGCGGTCTGCGGCCACCTTGGCAGCGAGATCAGGACTGACCAGCTCGGGGGAGACCTCCGGACCAGAAACGAAAGTGCCGTCTTTGGCAAGCAAGAGGGTGCCGAACTCACCGCGGATGGCCAAGGCTTCCAGCAAGCGCTCGAAGTCGACGGGCTCCGGGGTTACCGGCAGGGTCGCATCGGCCAGGAAGAGGTTGAACCGCGTTTGCGTGATCGCCTTCTCTACCGCGTCTTGCTCCAGGGCGCGGGCGGTAAGCAGGTAGGCGGATAGGCTGAGCGCCAAGGCTGTGGAAGCTACCGCTCCGGCGAAGACCAGGGCAAGCCGTCGTCTGAGTGAAGGCTGCCGAAAAGCATTGATGAGCCTCGGAGTCATCACACTCTCCGCTGGCCTTGCGTTATCTGCCGGCTCAAGGGGCATCTCACCCGGGAGGGCTCTCGGCGCGGTACCCTACTCCACGCACGGTGACTATGAGCGTGGGCTGGGAGGGGTCCTCCTCGATCTTGGCGCGGAGGCGCTGGATGTGCACGTCTACCAGGCGGCTATCCCCCAGGTACGAGTATCCCCAGACGAGTTCCAGCAGCTGCTCCCGTGTGAGCACGCGGCCTACATGACGGGCCAATTCGTAGAGAAGGCGAAACTCGGTAACGGTCAGGTCGATCTCCCGCTCCGGAGGAGTGTCCCTTGCACTCGTCTGCGGCTGGGGCGCCCGGCGGATGACTCGGTGAGCAGCCACATCTATCACAAGCGGCCCCAGGGTGAGTACGCTGGCTCGAGCGCTTCGAGACGAGGGAGCTGTCGTCCCGGGGAGCGAGTCGGGAATCGCGTCGCGGGGCGAGATAGAGCGGATCGCCGCTCGGCGCAGAACGGAACGGATGCGGGCAAGTAGCTCGGGCAGCTGGAAAGGCTTGGTGACGTAGTCGTCAGCGCCAGCCTCCAACCCACGGACTATATCCTCGGTGGAAGACCGGGCGGTGAGGATGATGATAGGCACCTGAGACACTCGGCGTATCTCCTCGCAGACTCTCAGTCCGTCGAGAGTGGGCAGCATGAGGTCGAGCAAGACCAGGTCTGGAGACTGCGCGGCGAAAGCAATCAGCGCGGCAGGGCCGTCGGGGGCGGAAGCCACTCGGAAGCCCTCGCCGTCCAATGCCATGGCGATCACCTCGCGCAGCGAGGAGTCGTCTTCGACGATCAGGATAAGATCCGCCACGTCTGGATTATCCCTGCACAAGGGGGCCTAGTCCAGCGGAGCCAGGCATAGGACGCGGTGTCGCCACTTGAGGGTTCGGGATAGGCCCCCCAGGGGCGCTCCCGGCCGCAGGTCCGGTGAGGGGCAGTCCGCCTAGGGCGTACTCGACTGAGCCTTTGACGTGGGCCTGATTTCGCGCACATTGCAGACATTGTGGCGTTGACGTCCGACATGTTGGGTGCTACCATTCGGCCTACACTATATATTGTAGCCATGGGACGGCTGAGCGGCGGCCATTTGGATGGTGAAGCGGGACCGCGTGGTGCGCGTGTACGCTGAGAGAAGGATGTTGCGGGTTGCCTGATGTCTGGAGCCGCGAGGGACGGAAGGCGCCGACCGGCTCGCCGATATGGCTGCAGACTGACGGGGGGAACGGTGAACTGTCCATACTGTGGCCACTCTGAGAACAAGGTGGTCGATTCCCGGGACACCGACAGCAAGGAAGCCATCCGCCGAAGGCGCGAATGTCTTGCCTGTGGGCAACGGTTCACCACCTACGAGAAGATCGAGGAGATTCCTATCACCGTGTTGAAGCGGGATGGCTCCACCGAGATGTTCCACCCTGACAAGTTGCTCCGGGGGCTGCTACGGGCCTGTGCCAAGCGGGACGTCCCTTTGGAGCGGCTGCAAGAGGTAGTGGCTGACATCGAGCGGGAACTGCGAGAGGAAGGTGCGTACCAAGTCGCGTCCGAACGCATAGGTAAGATGGCACTGGAGCGTCTGCAGGCGCTGGACCTCGTGGCCTATATCCGTTTTGCGTCGGTC
This sequence comes from uncultured Actinomycetes bacterium, assembly GCA_937148845.1. Lineage (GTDB taxonomy): Bacteria > Actinomycetota > Thermoleophilia > RBG-16-64-13 > RBG-16-64-13 > CAKZRW01. The sequence continues at coordinate 19,968 of CAKZRW010000029.1, forward strand.
TATCGGCAGTTCGACAGCATCGAGGGGTTCAAACGAGAGTTGGAGCTACTAGCGAAAGAGGGGATACGATGACCGTAGCCGGACTCAGCGCGCTCGCGGCCGAACTTGACAAGCGGCTCTCCCCCAGCGCCAAGAAAGTCTTAGAGAAACGCTACTTGAAGCGGACCGCCGAGGGGACTCCTCTGGAGTCTCCGGTCGACATGTTCGCGCGCGTGGCCGAGAACATCGCCCAGGCTGACCTCTTCTACCATCCCGAGAAAACGCTTGAGGACACCATCGCGGAGTTCCTCTCAGTCATGGTCAACCTGGAGTTCTTGCCCAACACCCCCACTCTCATGAACGCAGGCAGGGAGCTCCAGCAACTCTCGGCCTGCTTCGTCCTGCCTGTGGAAGACAGCATGGAGTCCATCTTCGGGGCCATCCGGGACGCGGCTCTGGTCCACCAATCGGGAGGCGGTACCGGTTTCAGCTTCAGCCGCCTGCGTCCCAAGAACGACCTGGTCCGTTCCACTATGGGTGTAGCCAGCGGGCCGGTGTCCTTCATGCGGGTCTTCGACATGGCTACGGAGACGATCAAGCAGGGAGGCACTCGACGTGGGGCCAACATGGGCATCCTGCGGGTGGACCACCCCGACATCATCGAGTTCATCCGGGCCAAAGAAGACGAGCATATTCTCAACAACTTCAACATCTCGGTAGGGGTGACCGAGGAGTTCATGGCCGCCGTTCTGAGTGGCAGCGATTATGCTCTGCGCAATCCCCGGGACGGCTCGGAGACCGGCCGGTTGAACGCGCGTGAGGTGTTCGACCTCATCGTAGAGCTGGCTTGGAAGAACGGGGAGCCCGGGATCGTCTTTCTCGATCGCCTGAACCGAGACAATCCCACGCCCACATTGGGCGAGATCGAGTCTACCAACCCCTGCGGTGAGCAACCCCTTCTCCCCTACGAAAGCTGCAACCTTGGCTCCATCAATCTGGCTTTGATGATCAAAGACGGTGAGGTCGATTGGGAGCGCTTGAAGCGGGTCGCGCACACGGCTGTACATTTCCTCGACAACGTCATCGACATGAACCGCTATCCCTTGCCCCAGATCGACGAGATGACCAAAGGCAACCGCAAGATCGGCCTGGGGGTCATGGGCTGGGCCGACATGCTGGTGGAGCTCGGCATCCCCTACGACTCCGATGAGGCTATCCGGCTGGCGCACCAGGTGATGGGCTTCATCCACGAGGAGGCGATCAAGGCCAGCGAAGACCTGGCCCGCGACCGGGGTGTGTTCCCCAACTGGGAGGCCAGCACTTGGGTGGCTAAAGGCCGCCGTGTCCGCAACGCAACTCTCACCACCATCGCTCCTACCGGGACCATCTCCATCATCGCTGGCTGTTCCAGCGGCATAGAACCCATCTTTGCGCTCGTCTTCATCCGCAACGTCATGGACAACACCCAGCTGCTCGAGGTCCACCCGGTCTTGGAGCGGGTGCTCAAGGAGCGCGGCCTCTACTCCGAGAGCCTCATGAAGAGCATCGCCGCGGTGGGAGGGCTGCGCGAGCTGGAGGTGCCCGAGGATCTTAAACGGGTCTTCGTGACCGCCCACGATGTGGCCCCCGAGTGGCATATCCGCATGCAGGCTGCTTTCCAGGATCACGTGGATAACGCTGTCTCCAAGACCGTCAACTTCCCCAACCACGCTACTCCCAAGGATGTGGAGCGTGTCTACCTGCTGGCCTACGAGCTCGGGGTCAAAGGGGTGACCATCTACCGCGATGGCTCCCGTCAGGAGCAGGTGCTCAACATCGGGGAAGTGAAACGCAAGAGCACCGATGCCAAGGGCCCCGTACAGATGCAGCTGGGTCGAGAGGGCACTTCTCTCCTGCCGGTCCGGCCCAGCCGCTCCCCCGTGCTGCACGGTGAGACCAGAGAGAAAGTCACTGGCTGTGGCAGCTTGTACGTGACCATCAACGAGGACGAATTCGGGCCGCGCGAAGTGTTTGCCAACATGGGCAAGGCCGGCGGCTGTGCTTCGGCGTCTACTGAGGCTATCGGTCGGTTGATCTCCCTGGCCTTCCGCTACGGAGTCCCGCCCGACAAGATCGTCAAGCAGCTGAAAGGCATCCGCTGCCACGTGCCGCTGGGGTTCGGGCCCAACCAGATACTCTCCTGCCCGGATGCCATCGGTAAGGCCATCGCTGAGAAGTACCATCTGGGGATGGGTAATGGAGGCAAGGCCGTGGGCCAACTGGAGATGCCGATCACTTTCGCCCAAGGAGCCTGTCCGGAGTGCGGCGGCGCTATTGAGCATGAAGGCGGCTGCATGGTCTGCAGATCGTGTGGCTACTCGAAATGCTCCTAGAACGGACGCCCCGCGCCTGCACCCGAGGAATACCAGGAGGTGACCTACGGCTATCTTCAGCGACATCGAGCTGGTCGGCGTACAGGAAGCCGAACCCCCCGACGCTATGGCTGTGGCTTTCGACGTGATCTACGCCGGAGAGACTTGGTGCCGTTCTTTGGTATGGGTAGAGACTACTGTCGCCGCCCGACTCGCGCATGAGGAACTGGCGATCGTAAGGGCGGCGCGAGACGCCCTGCTCGAGGTGCTGGCGCTGGAGACGGCGCCGGTCTCGGTGGCCTTGCGGCTGGAAGCCGAAGGGGTCAATGTCCTAGCCCGGGCCGCGCCCGGCGTGCGCAGTTAGGTCCGGACTGTCTCTGCGCTATGTCTCCCTCACATCCGGGCTGCGGTCCGGATGTGCTCCTTCCTGTTGCCGTCGGCGATAGTCCTCGATAGCTGCCCGCAGGCCGTCGGCGGCCAGATTGGAGCAGTGCATCTTCTGGGGAGGCAGGCCGCCCAGGGCGTCGGCAACGGCCTTGTTGGTGATCTGCAGCGCCTCGTCCAGCTTCTTACCTTTGGCCATCTCAGTGACCATGCTGGAAGTCGCGACCGCTGCCCCGCAACCCAAAGTCTGGAACTTGATGTCCTCGAGAATGCCGTCTTTGACCTTGATGGTGATCCTCATCATATCGCCGCACTGCGGGTTGCCCACCTCGCCCACGCCGTCGGCGTCTTCGATGACCCCCATGTTGCGGGGGTTGCGGAAGTGTTCCATCACCAGCTCGGAATACATGTCAGCTTCCTTTTCTGCAGATACAGTTAGCGCACCAGATCGGGGACATCTCGCGCAGTCTGGCCACGATCGGTGGAAAGACCTCGATGAACTTGTCGATGTCTTCCTGGGTTGTGCTACGGCCCAGGGTCATGCGCAGCGATCCATGCGCCTGCTCGGCGGGGATCCCCATGGCCAGAAGGACGTGGCTGGGGTCCAGGGAACCGGTAGTGCAGGCCGAGCCCGAGGACACACAGATGCCCTCCATGTCGAGCATCAGGATCATGGATTCGCCTTCCACGCCGTCGACCCGGATGCTCAAGTTGCTAGGCAGGCGGTGCTGGAAATCCCCGTTCAGATGGACGGCCTGGATTCTCTCGCTTATTCCTTTCCAGAGTCGGTCGCGTAGCTCGGCTTCGCGTATGGCGTCTTCGGCCATGCGGCCGCAAGCTATCTCCAAGGCCTTCGCCAGACCCACGATGCCCGGGACGTTGTGGGTGCCAGCTCGCTTTCCTCTCTCTTGGCCTCCTCCATGCAGATAGGAGCTCAGCTTTACGCGTTTACGCGCATAGAGTGCTCCCACCCCCTTGGGCCCGTAGAACTTATGTGCGCTCATGGAGAGCATGTCTACGCCCAATTGGTCTACATCCAGAGGAAGTTTGCCGACGGTCTGCACCGCATCCACGTGGAAGAGCACGCCGGCCTCGCGAGTGATCCGGCCTATTTCCTCGATCGGCTCTATGCTCCCGACCTCGTTGTTGGCGTGCATGATGGAGACCAGTATGGTATCGGGACGGAGAGCCCGTCGCACCTCCTCCGGATCGACCAGACCGCGGCTGTTCACCGGCAGCCAGGTGACCTCGAAGCCCCGTTTCTCGAGGAACTTCATGCACTCCAGCACGGCATGGTGCTCGATGGCCGAGGTGATGAGGTGTCTGCCCTTGCTCTGTTGTGCCTCGGCTGTCCCGAAGATGGCCCAGTTGTCGGACTCCGTGCCCCCGCTCGTGAAGTAGATCTCCTCCGGCTCGGCTCCGATAAGGCGTGCGACCGTTTCCCGGGCCTGCTGGACAGCTTCTGAAGAAGTGAGCCCCAGACTGTAGACGGTGGAGGGATTGCCGAACTTCTGGCTGAACCAGGGCAGCATCGCCTCCAAGACCTCGGGGTCGGTGGGGGTGGTCGAGGCATGGTCTAAGTAGATGACTCTTTCCATGGGTCCTTCCCGCAAACCTCAAAGTTCGACTGCCCTAACTGGCATCCCCCGCTTGTTCGCTGCGCAAACATATGGCCCAATCAGGGCACATGTCTTCACAAAGGCGGCAGGCCCGGCAGGCTTCGGGCTCGAGCAGGTACGGTGTCCCGTCAGGATGCAGTCCGATGGCCCCCTCGGGGCAGAAGTGACAGCAGATGCTGCAGCGCTTGCAGCGGACGAGATCGAAGCTCGGCCGTCTGCGCTGCTTCTTGGTCTTGACGCGTGCAGTCCCAGTCACGGGGCCATTGTATATCAGAGCCGGGAAGTTGTAGTTGAGCCGACTGTAATGCCCCAAAGTCGCGCTCGACCCGCCGCGGGGGCGGTGGCGCCGCGGCGACTAGGCCTGGGCTACGGGAGGGGACTAGCGGTGGTTCTGGGAGCCCTCGGGAGCCCTGAATCTGTACAGTGAGGCCAGGGCTCGACGCCATCCGTAGCGTCGGCGCAGCACGGCAGCCAGGTGCCGGCGGAAGATCTCGGCTTGCTGCACGTCGTGGGGTCTGGCTGTCCGTCCTCCGTAGAGCACGGCTTGGAGACGGTCGAGCAGAGCGGTCGGGGGAAGCAGACCCACCTGCGACCGGATGGAAGCGAACACCTCCTCCCAAGTGAACGCCGCGCTGACCGGTATCCGATAGTCCACCAAGGTCCAGCGCAATAGACGGAGCGACGTCTCCAAGCGTCTCTGAGGTGGTCCGTGATGAAGTCCCCGCTCTCGCCACAGCAGTCGAGCCGCCGGCCAGCAGAGAACAGCCAGCGCCATGACCACCACCGCCAGCAGCCAGGGAAGCCAGGGCGGGCGAGTCATCCAGGAGCCAGAACCGTTCGCAACCTCGCCCTCGGACAGGGGCCTGCCCGCTCCGGGTTGTGCGGGCGGGAGGGTGGGTTCTGTACCCGGGGCACCCGCAGAGGCAGGGCCGAAGGGGTCTACGAAGCCGGGGGTCGTGGAGGAAGGTCCGGGGGTGGGAAGGTTGCGACCAGGGGTGGGGTCGAAGGAGACCCAGCCCACATTGGGAAAGAATGCCTCCACCCAGGCATGGGCGTTGTTAGTGCTCACGGTGAAGGTGCCCGCCGGGTCTTCCTTCCCGGACGTGAAGCCCACTGCTACTCGCGCCGGGATGCCGTTGAAGCGCAGGAGCAAGGCCATGCTCCCGGCGAAGTGTTGGCAGTAGCCTCGCTGCGTGTCGAAAAGGAAGGCCGTATACGGGGAGGCATAGTCACTGGGCGGCGGAGTCAGGTCGTACTGGTAGTGGCTGCGCAAGTACCGTTCCACGCGCAAAGCGATCTCATAGGGGTCGCTGGCTCTGCCCACTATCTGCTGGTTGAGGGCGTACAGACCGGTCCACTGGCTCCCGTCGACGGTCCGTTCGGAGACGACCTCCTGCCAGAGCTTCTCAGGGTCTGCGCTGGGAGTCGACCGGACTTGGTCAAGGAGCTGGTCGACCCGCGGAAAAGGGAGCTCGCGGTATGGCCGGACGTCCTCAGAGTAGTCGGTCCCCAGCCCCACGAGGTCACCGGCCGCCAACTTGGGCACCACCGCGGTGAGGGTGTAGTCGAGAGAGGGGCCGACTGCGGTCACCACGCGGAGTGCTCTAGCCTCGTTCACGCGGAGCTCTAGGTCTTGGCGGAGACGGAGCGAGACCGGATCCCCACCCGTGAACAAGTAGTTGGTGTAGATCGACTTCAGGCTGAAGGTCTGCTCGACGGGATCGCCGGCCGTGGGGTTTGATGGGGCGGGGATGTCATAAACATAGCCGTCTCGGGAGGGGATGCGCTGGGCGGTCTGGGGAAAGTTCCCGGTGGCCACCCAGGCGTAGCCGGTGAAGGTATCCAAGACGTTGGCCCGCCAATAGGCGGGGATGGGCGACCTCACCTCCATGATGGGTTGGTCGTTAGCGGGGTCCAGAAGCTGCGGGTAGTTCTGAAGCCAGTTGAAGGAGTAGATGGGACCGCCGGTCCGGAAGGGATCCCATCTACGCCAGTCTTGCCAAGGCTGGGCGGCTGCCGAAGGCACTGCCACAAGGACGGCAAGAGCGAGGACGGCGGCAATCGTGCCGGAGAGGAGCCCAGGAAGAAGGTCCCGGACTCGCCAGGGGGAGCCCTTGAAGGCGGGTGACAGGGCCAGCAGAGAGGCAGCGAGGACAAGGAAGAGGATTCCCCCCCAGAGGCGTCTAGGCGTTTCGTCCACCGTAAGGGCGAAACCGAGGAGGACCACCAGAACGGCCAGCCCTGCCAGCGGGCGGCGCAGACCGACGGCAAGGAAACCGGCGACCGCCGTCACTCCGTAGAGCACCACCGTAAGGAAAAGGCGTAAGCCCGGCGCATCTCCTACGACCATGGGAAAGGACTTCTGGGTATAGAGCCGAGCCCCCTCACCGATCTGGTCTAGGTAGTAGGACAGTTGAGCTTTGATACCCTCGATCTCGGCGGGCAAGAGAAGGGTAGTACGGACGACCAACCACCCCCCTAGTGGCACCAAGACCAGAGCCAAGGGCCAGGCCTTGCGGTGGATAAGTCCCGGGGCGGTGCAGAGCGAGGCCACGAGCGCCGCGCGCAAGAGGTCCGCGGATATGGAAGGACGCAGGGCGCCGTTCAGGGAAAGGGCTACTACGACGGCTACACCCACAAAGGCGCACAGGTAGAGTACGCGCGGCCAGGCTTTCATAGGCTCACCCTGTGGCCGTGGCCGGCCGGCGCCGGCCACGGCCCCGTCCTGACAGCGCTTCCGCGAGGTCATCCCCTCTAGCCAAGCTGAGCGTAGGGATGCCCGCGGCCGAGAGCGCCAGGAGTAAAGCGCGGGTCTCAAAGGGCAGTTGGGACTGGGGGGCGGGCGCGCCCACCCGGGCCGCCCTACCTGACCCCACCGGCCGTTCCCTGCCCGCGAAGGATGGTCCAGAGACATAGACGAAGACAAGGCGGATCCCGTGGTCGCGCAGATCTGCTAGAGTGCGGACGACCGGCTGGTCTAGAGTCAGGCTGACTAATATGGCGCTCCCGCTCCCAGAAAGCCGTCTGTCTCCGGCAAACAGGCGGCTCAGGGCGGAAGTCAACGCGGCCATGGCCGTTGGCTGGGCGGCGGCCAGAGTTTCGAGCAACGTCCGTCTGCCACTGCCGTCCGGGGTGAGCACCACGCGCTTGCTCACCCGTTCGTGTAGGATCAGGTTGACGGCGCGGCCCGAGCGCAAGGCGAAATCGGCTATGCTGCCAGCCACTCGTACAGCCAGCTCGTAGTTGGAATGGGGCTGCGTCCCCACGACCAGGGCCTGCGTGCCGTCAAGAAGCACGGTGATATCGGCGCCGACGTGATCATCCTCCATCTCGCGCAGCATGAGAATCCCGGTCTTGGCAGTGCTCTTCCAATCGATGCGGCTGAGCGGTTCTCCCGGTTGGTGCGGCCGGACACTGCGAAACTCCGAGGCCCCCGGTGAAGGCAGACCGCGCCTGTCGGCCCAGTCCCGGTGGCCCTCGGACTCAGGGAAGAAAAGGCAAGACCTGAGTACAACGAGGCGAGGGTACACCGTCACGTTGAGAGCTTCCCCCATCCCACGGGAGATGCGCATGACCCCCAGGGGATCCTCGGCCCGGAGTTCAACGGAAGGCAGCGTGTGGACCCCGCGGTTGACGCGGGGCAGGCGATGGCATGTGACCTGTGTGGCTCGCGGTGCGAGCGTGGCTAGACCCGACTCCACCTGCCCCGCGCCCAGAGTCGTCAGGGGACTACGAAGGACGAGTCGCAGTCCTGGCAACCAGGACCGGTTGACAACCACGACCGTGTACTCCGGCTCGTCACCCTCGACAGGGCGACTGGGTTCCAACTTCCTCATTACCTGGATTCTCCGCCCGGCTACGCCCACCAGTAGGAGCGCGAGCAACCACATGGCGGCGAAGGCGAAGGCCAGCAGGTAGAGTTCCCAGGTCCCCACGACCCGGCCCGCCAGATAGGTTCCGGCAGCCAGACCCAGCAAGGCTATGCCGCGGCCGGTGGGGCGAGGCATGGCTACCCGCCTGTCTGGGGAACAGGCACCTTCTCCAAGAGTCGGGATACTATCCCCTCTGCGCTCTGTCCGTGCACTTTGGCATCGGGCGAGAGGACCAGGCGGTGAGCCAGCACCCGGACCGCCAAGTCCTTGATGTCTTTGGGCACCACAAAATCCCGGCCCCGGAGGAGGGCGAGCGCCTTTGCTGCCCGAGTGAGGGCTATACCGGCGCGCGGACTGGCCCCTAGATAGATTTCTCTCTCCTCTCGGGTGGCTGCCACCAGATCGACCACGTACCGCCGCAACGCCGGAGCCACCCTTACCCGGGTCACCGCCTGGGTCATGGCCAGCACCTGCTCCCCTCTCACCACGGGCTTGAGCTCCGCGAGGGGGTCGTGAGAAGTCTGCTCGTGGATGATGGTCTCCTCCACTTCGGGGGAGGGATACCCCAAGCTCAGCCTCATCATGAAACGGTCGAGTTGAGCCTCGGGCAGCGGATAAGTGCCCTCGTACTCGATGGGATTCTGAGTAGCGATGACCATGAACGGAGGCTCGATCCGGTGGGTGATGTTATCCACAGTGGCCTGGCGTTCTTCCATGCATTCCAGCAGACTCGACTGTGTCTTGGGAGAGGCCCGGTTCACCTCATCGGCGAGCACGACGTTGGCAAAGATGGGGCCGGGCCGGAATTCGAACTCCCCGGTCTTCTGGTTGAACACACTGACGCCGGTCACGTCGCTCGGCAGGAGGTCGGGCGTGAACTGGATGCGGGCGAAACGGCAGTCGATCGACCGCGCCAGTGACTTAGCCAGTAGCGTCTTACCCACGCCGGGGAAGTCTTCTATCAGCAGGTGACCCCCGGCAAGCAAGGCCACCACACAAGCCCGGATGACCTCGTCCTTACCCAGGATGACCGAGGCCACACTGGCTGCGATACGGGTGGCTTGCCGGGCGACGTGCTCCATCTCTTCTTCATCGAGAGGTGACACCGCCGGTCGGAAGACAGCCGAGGGCGTCGCCATGATCTCGTCAAGAGCGGGGTCCTTGGCGCCGGGCGGCGATTCTGGTAGCGATTGGGATTCCGACGGACCGCTGAACTTCTCGGGCATCGCTCTTGTCCCTTTCGGACGGTCGGCACCAGAGGAATTGTACCCTTGCGGGAGACGGCCGTCCGCAACACCAGGTTCCGAAGCCAGACTACGTCAGGAGTAAAATCGACCCGTAGCTGCAGTCTGGGGGCGGTTGTTGCCAGCAGACTGCATCAGCGGGAGGTTTCTGTGTCCGAGCAGATCGGTCCATATCAACTCCGCGCCGAAATCGCACGGAACCAAGCGCTCGTTCTCTGGTCTGCCGTGCAGGGGGAGACTCGAGAAGCAGTCACCTTGCTGGAAGTGCTCCTCTCCCCGGCCATGCCCGCCCTGAGGCGCGAAAAGTATGCGGCCGAATTCCGTTGGCAAGGGCTGGCGGCAGCGGGCCTCGTCCATCCAGGGATAGTGAGGCTGCAGCGGGCAGAGATCGTCGACGGGCGCCCGTTGCAGGTATTGGAACCAATCCCGGGGGAGACTCTCAGGCGGATTCTGAATGGGGGCCAGGGAGACAGCGAGCCCGCTTTTCCGACTGGAAGTGCTCTCCCCGCTGGGCAGGACCTCCCCAGCCAGCCCGCCGCTGGCTACCCTCTCCCTACCGCACGTGCCCTCGCCCTCGTGATGTCTCTCCTGGAGGCACTCGCCTTCGGGCACGAGCGGGAGTTGGTGCACGGCAACCTAAGTCCTGAGCTCGTGTTCGTGGGTGCTGACGGAAAAGCCGCGGTCGCCGGGTTCGGCCTTCCTTACCTCGGCAGCGTCCCCCCTCTGAGCCGCGCCGCTTTTGCCGGGGCTACCGGTTATCTCGCTCCCGAACAGATCACCGAAGAGCATGTCGACGCACGCGCAGACATCTTCGCCGTAGGTGTGCTGCTCTATGAGATGCTCACTGGAAAGCACCCGTTCGGGTTAGCCGAGGGCCTCGCCCCCGACGTAGTAGCGTATCGAACCGTCTATCGTGACCCTCCGCCCGTACTCGATGGGCGCATGTGGCAGGTGCTGGAGAAAGCGCTGGCCAAGAACCCTGCGGACAGGTATCAAGATGCCGCAGCTTTTGTAGCGGCCCTTCGGGATCAGGTTGCCAGTTCACCGGGGCCCGGTTCGGCGGGTGACGGCGTCCACCAGGAAGTGGTCCCGCCAAGGGTTACGCCGGAAGCCGCCGAGGCGTCTGGCCTGTCTCGACGAAAGAGCCTGTTCTGGGTGCTGGCGGGAGTGATGGTGTTGATCGCCGTAGGCATCGCTCTCGGAGTCGTGTTTCTCAGTGGTCCCTGGGCGAAAACGAACCCACCGCCCTCCTCGTCCACAGTAACGACCGTTGCTCGGGCCTCATCGACTACCACCTCTGCGGGCTCGGGAGGGGTGTCGTCGAGCACTTCGGCTCCGATGCCTTCCAGCACGACAACGCCCGTTCTTGAAGTGGGCGGGGTTGGGGAGCTTGCTACCGTCATGTTCGCCGACTTGACGGTGACCTACAATGGGCTGCCCCAGCAAGTGGCAGTGCTCACCGATCCTCCAGGGGTTAGGGTGTCGGTGACCTATAGGCAGAATGGCAGCGTGGTCGAGGCCCCTATCGATGCCGGAGTGTACGAGGTGGAGGCGGTCGTCGAGGACGCCCGCTACCAAGGCTCAGCCGTCGCTGTGTTCACCATCCAGAAGGCCGATCCCATCATCACCGTGTCGGGATGGACCGGTGTCTATGACGGGCTTCTGCACGGGGCCACGGGGAGTGCGAGGGGAGTGCGGGGAGAGGATCTTACGTCCCGCCTTGACCTTGGTCAACGCTTTGTGGCGGTCCCCGGAGGTCGCGCGTTCTGGAGCTACCGAGGAGGGACCAACTACAACAGCGCCAGCGGCAGTGTCGCCATCGTCATCTTGCCGCGACCCATCACAGTGCGGGCCGAAGACAAGAGCAAGTTCGAGGGCGAAGCGGACCCGCCGCTCACCTATCGCATCGTCTCGGGTTCACTCGCAGTCGGAGACCGCTTCAGCGGAAGCCTCACTCGGGATGCCGGTGAGTCTCCCGGTCGCTACGTCATCCGTCAGGGTACCTTGCGACTGGGTGCGAACTATGCATTGTCCTTCCAAACCGGGGCCCTCACCATCGTGGCCACGATCACCACCGAGCCCCCGACCACCACCGAGCCCACGACGACTACCGAGGGATCTTCTCCCACGACCGAATCGCCAGGGCCCTAGCTGACTCGAACCGGGACTTTTCCTGTGTGCAATTCAGAGGTATAAGTGGTCTGCAGAGAGACACTCAGGGCGGCGAGGGTGAGACATGTTCTGCAGTCATTGCGGCCATGAGGTCATGTCGGGTGCGCGCTACTGCGCCAACTGTGGCGCATCAGTGCAAGCGGGGCCCTAAATCACGTCCCCGGCCACCAGTGGGGCGCCCGGGCACCAGTCGCCGGTCCGCGCTTGGCTCTGGGGCCTTGTCCTTCTGGGTATGCTTGACCTTGTTCCATGGGGCGATTAGACTACGCTTTCACAAAGGCGATGACGGGAACGAGTAGGCTCTGCTCTTCTCTGCAGCGAGCCGGGGACGGTGAGAGCCCGGTGAGAATCAGGGTCCGAAAATCCTCCCCGAGCCGCCAGCCGAACGGTCGAGCATTCGCCCGCCTGGGAACCGTCGTTCTCGGCAGCTCGCCCAAGTAGACCTGGCCGGGTCCTTCCCGTTACAGAAGGAGGGCGTGAACTTTCGAAAATTGCGCCCACAGAGGGGGTCGCTTCCGGGAGACCGGGGTGGCCAAGTAGGGTGGTACCGCGGGATACGTCCCGTCCCTACGCGTCTCGGTCGACCAGCTACTCGCTGGAGGACCGCGTCGGACATCGGCGAAGTTACCGATGGGCTGTAGGGGCGGGACGTCTTGTTTTTGGCCCCGAAGATGGAAAACCTGGTGCGGGCTTGTTGGACCGGAGAGGGAAGGAGGTGTCGACATGTTCTGCCGAGAGTGCGGCCTCGAACTCACGGAAGGGGCAAGATACTGCGAGAGATGCGGTGCCCCTGTAGAGGCTTCCCCGGGGAGCGCGACCACCCCGGTGGCTGGCACCACTCCGACTGGTCCCGCTGCATCGGGCTACCGCTCGGTCCGGGGTCGCTTGCCTGGCTGGGTGTATGCTGCCGTGCCCTCTCTCTTCGTGGTGGGTCTGGCAGTGGGCCTTGTCATCGGTTTCTTTCTGGGATCTCAAGATGGTGGAGAGGAGGCTGTGGTCGGAGAGAGCACGAGCACCGTGACTGCTGCGCCGCCGACCACACTCGCAGTCACCAGCACCCTGGCACCTTCCACGACTTCACTGACTACGACCTCGGTGGCTCCATCGACCACCTCTGCCACTGCGGCGCCCACCACTACGACTAGGCCGCCTACTACCACTACTTGGCCCGACTACATCATGGAGTGGCCTTCGGGTCGGTCCGGCTGGACAGTGCAAGTGGCAAAGTTCGATGGGGCCAATCCCTACTCGGAAGAGTGGGCCAACGAGAAGGCAGAGGAGGTCTTAGCGGATCATCTTCCCGCAGGCATACTCTACTCTTCGGATTTCAGCAGCATCCAGGAAGGATGGTGGGTCGTCTTCTCCGGGGTGTTCAGCAGCAAATCAGCGGCGCAGAGTCACCGGACCAAGGTGATTAGCAAGGGCTACAGCGAAGCTGTGGTCATACAGGTAGTGCCGAGGTGAGTACTAGAGGAATGAGCACCAGGTCGGCAATCATGTAGTTCGTTCGCCGGTGATGCACCGGCAGACGACTGGGAGGATAGATGATAGGTCGCTATCGGTCGGTTGACACCGGGCAGAACTTCCCCGCGCTGGAAGAGCGGATCCTTGCCTGGTGGAAAGAACAGCGCATCTTTGCAAGAAGTCTTGAACTGCGTGCCGGCAGTCCCGAATGGGTGTTCTACGAGGGGCCCCCCACAGCCAACGGCAGGCCGGGAGTACATCACGTATTGGCCCGTATCTTCAAGGACATCTATCCCCGCTACAAGACCATGCGGGGCTACTACGTTGGGCGCAAGGCCGGTTGGGACTGTCACGGGTTGCCCGTGGAGCTGGAGATAGAGAAGCAGCTCGGCATCGAGCACAAAGAGCAGATCGAGGCTTACGGGGTGGCTGAATTCAACCGCCTGTGTCGGCAGTCCGTGCTGACGTACGTGGACGACTGGAACCGCATGACCGAGCGTATCGGGATGTGGCTGGATCTGGAGGATCCCTATCTCACCATGTCCGATGACTACATCGAGTCGGTCTGGTGGATTCTGGCCGAGTTCGCGAAGCAAGGGTTGCTCTACGAAGGCTACAAAGTCGTACCTTACTGCCCCCGCTGCGGCACGGCCCTCTCCTCACACGAGGTGGCCTCGGGATATCGACTGGTGGTTGATCCTTCCATTTACGTGCGCTTCCCACTAGTGGATGCAGCTGCGACTGCGCAGGCGTTGGACGAGGCCAATGCCGGGGGGAATGGAGCCGGCCCCGCCTTCGTGTCACCACCGCCGGGAGCGGTGCAAGAGGTGGCCGCGGACGGCCGACCGGTTTCGCTCCTTGTGTGGACCACCACACCGTGGACGCTCATTTCCAATGTGGCGGCTGCGGTAGGGCCTGATATCGTCTACGCCCGGGCGCGTTTGGGCGAGGAGCACCTGATCCTGGCGGCCGACCTGGTCCCGACCGTGCTCGGTCCGACGGCCGTTATCGAGGAGACCTTCCCAGGGGAGGTCTTGGTGGGCAGACACTACATGCCCCCCTTCCGTTTTGTCACTCCCGACAAGCCCGCCTTCCGGGTGGTCGCTGCTGATTTCGTAGCCCTTGACGAGGGTACCGGCATCGTGCACATCGCTCCGGCCTTCGGCGCGGACGACATGGCCGTGGGGCAG
>CAKZRW010000030.1 GCA_937148845.1 uncultured Actinomycetes bacterium
GTTCCCGGCCCGGAGTATCAGATCGAGTTCGGCCAACCGGAACCTGGTCGGGCTCAGGCCGGGCAAGCGGAACCTGCTCGAGTGGAACCAGGCGAGGCCGGACCCAGTGCAGAGATGCCTCAGACAGCCGCCCCCCTCCCTGGCGAGCGCACCTTGGACATCCCGCGCAGTGCCGGACCGGAACGATTCTGGTTTGGCCCGGCGGAGGAACCGTTTGCAACCGTCGGACCGGGACCGTCTCCCCAACCGACCGAGAAGATGGCCGTCGGGGCGGGTGGGGAGTCGCCCCAACCTGAACCTGGTCTTGCTGCAGGTATCGAGTGGGAAGAACACAAAGGTCGGACCGAACTAGAGTCGTTCTGGGCCGACGCAGACACTGTGTGGGAGCAGATCCCTGCAGAGCCGGTATTCGAGATCAGCGAGGAGCCCACCGCCGAGCTTTTCACCGAGACGTTGCCGACCGCGGAACCGGAGACCGTAGAGCCGGAGACCACGCGGCCGGAGACCATGGAGCAGCCGGCCGTCCCAGAGCCGGCCGCGGAGCAGCCGGCGGAAGCCGGCGGGGAAGGCAGATCCGATGCTTTCGCCAGGATGGGGATCAGAGTCAGGACCGCCGCCGAGCTCCTTTCTCTACCGCCCCAAGAGCAGGTCGAGATGATAGCCTTCCTGGAACCTTGGGAGGTCGCCGCCGCCTTCCAGGCGAGCCAGAGCAGGGAATTGAAGCTGGCCGCGATCGATACGTTGGCCCACATTGCCTCCCCGGCCGCCCTCAGCGCTTTGGGGGCCTGCCTGGATGATCCCGACCAAGAAATCCAACTATATGCGCTGGAGACCGCCGAGCGCCTGTTGGGCAAGGTGGATCAGCTCTAAGCCAAGTCCGGCCTGTTGCCTCGTGCCTTACACAGGGTTCATCCGAAGTCGACACCACGCAGCCCGCTGGCCAGGGTTTCTCTAAGTTCCCTTGTACGCAGGAGCAGTTCTTCTCCAGAGAACCCAGCCCGCCAGGCCAGAAAGGCCTCGCGCCTAACCAGGTCGAGTGGCTGCTCGAAGAGGTCGTCCCCCCTGAGAGTCACCGCTTCTCCGCCGCACTCTTTCAAGACACGCAGCCCCGCAGCGATGTCCACCGAGCGGGAGCGTACAGCGGCGAGGAGCACGTCGGCAGTCCCCAGCGCCACATGACACAGCGCCAGGGCCAGTGACCCGATCTGACGTATTCGCAGATTGCGACTACGACCGACAGCACCCAAGGCACTCAAGTCGTGATAACGGAAATGTTGTCGGTCGGGACGTCCCACTTCGATGAGAACCAACTCCACAGCCCGTCGACTGAAGCGGTCAGGACGGAGGTCTGGGCTCAACAAGCCGACCCCAGCTACGGCGCTATACGCATGCGGACGGGTGTAGTCCTTTATGTGGGCCACGCGGACGTCGCGCAGCTTGGGCCCCTCGGCCACCGCTATCGACCCGCAGAAGGGTTCCAGTCCTCGCTGGGCATTGTGACTGCCATCGAGGGGGTCCATGACCACCCGGTAAGGCGCTTGCTCGTCGCCCACGATCCCCGCTTCCTCTGAGACCAGGAGAAACGGGGCAGGCGCCTCCCGCTGGAGCACCTCACGCATAGCCCTCTCACAGGCCAGGTCCACTGCAAGGGTGCCGTCACCACCTGCTCCTGCCCCCAGCTCCCTTCGACCTTGGGCGGTACCATAGAGGGTGGCGGCGGCCGCCTCACCGGCCGCCGCCACCTTGACCACGCACCGAAGCCACGCTTCATCCATAGGGAAAAGACTTGCCATGGTGGACCGAACCTTACCACATGAAAGAAGGTGGGCACGGTTCTCTCGTCAGGCCGTTACTTCGCGGGGTCTCGCCGCGCCACAAACGGTCGTCCCCCTACCCGTCTCCGCCGGGCGAGCCCTGAGGCCGCAGGCTCGCCGGGAGCCCGGCTTCCCGATACCGGGTATGCAGGTGGCGCTGGGGGCGGCGGCCGCGGGCGCAGCCGCGGCCGCCGCCTACATGCTCTACGAGGCCCAGGCCGTGGAGTGCCGCACTGCTGACCTTCCTGTCCCCGGGCTACCGCCCGCCTGGCGCGGCACCACAGTCCTGCATCTCTCCGATGTCCACGCCGGGCTTTTCCCTACCAACGAACGCAGTCTGACCAAAGCTGTGCGTTGGGCGGAGCAGCAAGAACTCGACCTGGTTTTTCTTACTGGTGACATCCTCGGTGACCCCGAACGCAGCCGGCCCTGCCTTCGTCTGCTTGCCCGGCTCCGCCCCAAGCTAGGCATGTTTGCGGTGACCGGGAACCACGAGTACGGGCTCGGTAAGGGGCCGCTCGCCAGGGCGCGGGACGGCAGCGCCCTCTGGCAGGAAGCCGACGTCGTCTTGCTCAAAGACTTCTGCTACCGGCTCCCGGCCCGGGCAGGAAGCGCTCTTGTCATTTGCGGAGCCGACTATCTCACTGGCGGGTTCGGCCTCCTCCGCGATAATGGTCCTGCCGCCAGCGCCGACTTCCGGGCTGACCCCGGCCCTGGGGATGCCTTCGGCCAGGTCTCACCCCTGGAGAGTGGCTCTCTCTTCCCCATCCTTCTCATCCACGAACCGCCCCCCGCCGACTCCCTACTTGCTTCCCGCTTCCCCCTCGCCTTTGCGGGCCACACGCACGGGGGGCAACTTCGTGTCCCCACAAGACAAGGCCTGCGTCCCCTGTACGACGACGCCAGCCCTGGAACCATCCCTCCAGCTGCAGCCCACGCCGGCGTCTATCCGTGGGGCTCGGGCTCCCTAGTGATCTCCCGCGGTCTGGGCACCAGTTTCCTGCCCTTCCGTCTTCTGACCAGACCCGAGGCCACCTTATGGCGATTGGTATAAACTTACCCGTGCGATGAGTTGCTAGAAAGCGGCCAGCACGGGAGACGCTATGGCTCAATCCTCAGACGAAACCGTGAGCGGAGACTTCTCGCTAGCTCCCACCCACCGCGACCTCGACGAGAGACCGGAGTTGTCTCCCGAGGTGATCGCCGCTTATGCAGCCGATGCTGCGCGCTCGGTGCCGGGCGTGGTAGCTCTTCACGCCCCTCTCTGGAAGGAGCTTTCCTCGCGCATGCGTGAGGTCCCAGGGGCTGGAGTGGTGGTCAAAGATTCGCGACCGGGTGCCGTCGATCTCGATATCCACGTCAAGGTGGCTTGGGGAGTGGCCATCCCAGACTTGGCGATAGCCGTCGAGGAGGCCGTCCGTCAGAGAGTAACTGCCTTGCTCGACATAGAATTGGACGCCGTTACTCTCTACGTCGATGAGATCGAGGCGCCCAGGGAGGTCTCGTCAAGCAAGGAGGGCTGAAGTTGCCCGACTATCTGCCCCTCTGCGTTTTCCGACAGGGGCTTCTCCCTCCGGACTGTCGTAGGTGCGCCTGGTGGCAGACCAGCACCGGGCGCCCGGACCCGGATGCCGCTGTCCAAGTCAGAGGCCGCTGGCTGCCGAGTGTGGAAGAGCAGTGGGGAGCCGCTGGCATATTGCTGTACGAGGAGTCCCAGCGCCTTGCGGCAAGCAGGTCGACCAGTCTACCCGCCGGCAGTATGGCTACTCGCGGTTCTGTACACTTCGCCCCGCTGGGGAGCCTGCCCCGTTTCCGGACCCTCGGTTTCGGTGACCTTGCCGACGAGGCAGGTTTTCTATTCTGCCTGCGCTACGAGGGCGACGGAGCATACCGCGGACCTAAGCGGTTGGTGCTGCGTGCTCTCGCAGAGTTGCGCAAGCGCGGCGTGCACGAGGTCTACGCTGTGGCCGAACCCTCCCAAGATTCCTCCTCCCCCCGGGACTGCCGTTTCTTCTCTCCCAGCCTTCTCGCCGCCTGCGGTTTCGAGCATGTCGGTTCAAGCGGAACACTCTACCTGATGCGCGCTGACATACGGGGGCTGATCCATATCGCAGAACAGCTACGGTCACTCCTCAAACGTCTGGTCCACAACCACCCCACCCCTAGCCCAGCTGCTTGGAGCCGACCGCGGACCACGGAGCGCCCCAGATGGCCGTGAGCCACCAGCCCCACAGTTTTCCGCGCCACATCCGTCGCCGCCACGCCTGTCTGCTCTTCGGCTGCCTGGTGCTGGTGGCGTTGCTCACGTTGTTCTTCTGCTTCGCCGTCGCCCTTGAACCAGTTAAAGGAGCCTCTTCCCCAGCTGCGGTCCGGGTGTGTGAAGTGAAAGGCATCATCGACCCTGCCGTCGCTGGGTTCGTGGTCCGGACCGTGCGAGACGCGGCGGAAGCCGGGGCGGCAGCCCTGGTCATCCAACTGGACACACCCGGAGGACTCGACACAGCGATGCGCGACATCATCCAGGCCGAGCTAGACTCGCCTATACCGGTCGTGCTCTATGTGTATCCCAAGGGCGCACGAGCAGCCTCCGCCGGCGTCTATATCCTGCTCGCGTCTGACGTAGCCGCCATGGCCCCCCAGACCAACCTGGGCGCGGCCACCCCAGTATCGCTCACCGGCGACATGGATGAGGTGATGCAGGCCAAAGTCACCAACGATGCCGCCGCTTACATCCGTGCCCTCGCCAGTACTCACGACCGCAATGCCGACTGGGCCGAAAAGGCGGTGCGGGAGTCGGTCTCGCTCACCGCGGAGGAGGCACTGGCGGAGGATGTGATCGAGTTCGTAGCCCCCGACCTTCCCGCTCTCCTGAAGGCCATAGATGGCTACAAGACTGTGCCCAAGGGCCTCGTCTTACATACTGCGGGAGCTCCCATCGAGCAGGTCAAGATGGGCTGGATCACCCGTTTTCTCCACGCCATAGCCAACCCTGAAATCGCCTACATCCTCCTCACGATAGGCATCTTGGGAATCATCGCCGAACTCAACACTCCCGGCTTTGGCGGGGCGGGAATCGGGGGAGCCATCGCCTTGCTTCTAGCCTTCTACTCTTTCCAGGTGCTGCCCGTGAACCTGGTGGGCGTGGCCCTGGTGGTGCTGGCTATGATCCTGCTGGGGGCCGAGATCTTCGTCCAGAGCCATGGAGTCCTGGGCATCGGCGGGGTAGCTGCTCTCGTCGCCGGAGGTCTGCTCTTGTTCCAGAACCAAGCTCCCTACTTCGGAGTAAGCTGGCCGGTCGTGGCCGGAGTAGGCGTGGTGGCTTTGCTCTTTTTCGTCTTCGTGATCCGGGCCGTGGCCCGCGCTCGGCGCCGCCCGGTCAGCGTAGGGGCCGAAGAGATGGTGGGAGCCCAGGGAGTGGTGGTTTCCGCGCTCGCGCCGCAGGGGCAGGTGCGCATACACGGGGAGATCTGGAAAGCCCGTAGCGAGGGAGAGACTTTGCTTAAAGATGAGCGGGTAGAGGTACTAGGAGTAGAGGGACTCACTCTGGTTGTCCGTCGGGCTCCGGTCGCAGCTGAGCCCGACGGACAGGGAGACACTGGGAGGTAAGGAGGGGCTATGGCCACAGGAACCATCGCAGTCATAGTGATCGTAGTCATCGTGGCGATCATAATCTTGTTCTCTGCCATCAAGGTGTTCCCCGAGTACCAGCGCGGGGTCATCTTCCGGCTGGGGAGGCTCATAGCGCCCAAGGGTCCCGGGCTTTTCGTCATAATCCCTATCGTAGATAGGGTGGTAAGGGTGGATCTGCGTACCATAACCATGGACGTTCCCGCTCAGGAAGTGATCACCAAGGACAACGTCCCGGTCAAGGTCAACGCTGTGGTCTACTTCCGAGTCATCGACCCTTCCCGCTCGGTGGTCCAAGTTCAGAACTATATCTCGGCCACCTCGCAGATAGCGCAGACCACCTTGCGGAGCGTCGTCGGTCAGTCCGATCTTGACCATCTGCTCACCGAACGAGACAAACTGAACACCCGACTGCAGGAGATCATCGACGAACAGACCGACCCCTGGGGAGTGAAGGTCACCATAGTGGAGATCAAGGATGTGGAGATCCCGAGCGGGATGCAGCGAGCGATGGCCCGGCAGGCCGAGGCGGAACGGGAACGGCGAGCCAAAGTCATCGCAGCCGAGGGAGAATATCAAGCCTCGGAGAAACTCTCGGAGGCCGCCAAGGTGCTCTCCAAGACGCCTGCTTCTCTGCAGTTGCGTTATCTGCAGACCCTCTCTGAGATCGCAGCTGAGAAGAACTCCACCACGATCTTCCCGGTGCCTATCGACTTGATCGAGCCGTTCCTCAAGAGATTCGGGGTAGAGCAGTCCCCGGGTAGCTGAGCGGTCTAGCGGAGGCCCTGCGCGGTCACAGTCCCTCGGTAGAGCTCCAGCCCCCTGGGTGGTCCGAGGCGGCATCTAGCCCGGCGCCAGAAAGGGCGGGGCAGTCCGTCTGAGAGATGCCCGCGGCTTTGCGCCGGGGATGATGCCATGGCTGCTGTGTGCTATAAATACCCGGCCATGCGGCGACTTGGGGGTATAGCTCAGTTGGGAGAGCGGCGCGTTCGCATCGCGCAGGTCAGGGGTTCGAATCCCCTTACCTCCACCTCGACAGGGTAGGTCAGGGATGTCTCTACCGTTCCAAATCTCCGTAGCCACTCTCGAGCGCGAAGTCCTGGTCGACATCACGGGACAGGTCCAGGAAGCTCTCAAGCACTTCGCGCCCGGACTCTCGGGTCTGGTCCACGTCTACGTGCCGCACACCACGGCCGCCGTCACCATCAACGAAGGCGCAGACCCTGCGGTCAAGCGGGACCTGGTGGAGGGACTTGCTCGGCTCGCTCCTCGCAACGCCGCCTACCGACATACCGAAGGCAATGCCGATGCGCATATCAAGGCCAGTCTATTGGGAAACTCGGTCACTATACCCGTGGTAGACGGCATCCTGCATCTAGGTACCTGGCAGAGCCTTTACCTGGCCGAATTCGACGGTCCCCGCACGCGCAAGGTCTGGCTTACTCCGATACCCAGACTGAGGGCCTAAGGCGGAGACGGTGTCGGACACTCGCTCTGACCATCCCCACCTGACTACTGTGGTGGAGTCCGCCATCGCCGGTTTTCTGGCCGACCCCGACCGGAACAGCTTGGGACCGGGACATCCCGAACCGGCCTGGAGCGACTTCCTGGTGGGCTACTCCCGAGGTGATGACCCTCTCTACCTCACCCTCAAGGAGGTGATAGGCGACTTCCACTGGTCTCCCGCTGAGGCCTTCGCCCTGCTTTACGATGGATTCACCGACAGCTCCGAGGAGACGGTGCTCCCAGCCGAACTGACGGTGATCAGCTGGGCCCTATGCCAGACCGAGGCCACCAGGGCCGCGAACCGCGCAGAGACCGCCTTTCCCTCAGAACATTGGGTCCGATCCCGCCTGTTCGGGCAGGCCGCTAACGTGGCTTTGCACCACGAACTCCTGGACGCCCTGGCCGCTCGCGGCTGGGCTGCCGTCGCTCCCGGAGTGTCGGAGGAATGGAAAGAGTACTTCGCCCACACCGACCGCTGGGCCAGCTCGTGGTCAGAGCGCCACGTGGCCCATGTCTGCGGGCTAGGTACCTTCGGCCTGTGCGGCGGCCTCATCACTGCCAAGGGTAAAGCTGTCCGTCTGGGCTCCCTGGTAGTCCGAGCGTCCATCCCGCCCACGCCCCGTCCCTACTCCGGGCCTTTCGACCACTGTCTTTACCTTTCTCGGGGGCTATGCGGACTATGCGCCGACCGCTGCCCGGCCGGTTCGGTAGATCCGCACGGCCGCGACAAATCGGCTTGCCTCCATCGTCTGCGCGTGGTAGGCGAGGAGTACGTCCGGGAACGCTTCGGCCTTGACGGGTATGGCTGCGGCCTCTGCCAGACCGGGGTACCCTGCGAATCAGGCCTCCCCCAGCCCTGACGGAATCTCGGGCACTTCTTGAACGGCCGCAGCCAGCCGGCGACGCCGCCGCCACAAGACCACCCGCCAACCCGAAAGCCCCAGAAGCAAGAGCCAACCGCCCACTTCCAGCACCTGACCTACGGTGTTGTAGACGGTACGGCCGTAGTAGAGGGTGACGTGGCTCTGGGTGGGGATGACCATCATGAAAGAGGGCGACACCAGATACGGACCCTCGGCTCCTTCCACCTTCCAATTGGGGAAATAAGAGACCTTGATCCAGTGAGGCTGACCCACCGCCGTGGTGTCGAAGGAAAGGCGCTCGTTCTCAAGCAGCTCATTGGTCACCGTGCCCTCTGTGTTCATCGGTATACGGGGCGGATTGGCGGCCTGCTCCGGAGCGATGCTCGGAAAACGTGAGAGAGCCTCCTCCCCTTTGTCCCAGACCAGACCGACATCGAGGTTGGCCGGGTCGAGGTACCAGTCCACAGCGATGTCCCGCCACTTCTTCTGGGGCACCTCGACCCGCACCGGCTGGTTCTTCATCACTTCGACGTAGCCGGTGGTGCCGATGACCCGAAAGATGTAATACTCGCCGAACTGCGCGATCAACTCCGTCCGGGGGTCCTCTTTGCAGACTTTAACCACTTCCTCGCTGTAGCAGAGGAAGTAAGGGATGTTCATGAACTGCATGTGGGTTATCCCTTGGGTCACGTTAAGACCCGGATACTTGACCCCGATGATGGCATTACTCGCCTGCTTGGACAGCTCCGCCTGGTTGATGAAGTGGAAGGGAGCGGTGTAGGAGGCCTCCATCAGAGTGCCCTCCATGGTGTCCTGCCGGGTCCAGTAGGGGATGATCTCGAAAGCTCTGGGCGTCCCGAACTCATCCAGCTTCTGGCCGTGCTCCACCATGACCCGTCCGGGCGGCGACAAGGTGTCCAGAAAGTCGTTGATCTCCTTGTACTGCCACCACGAGGCCTTGCCTTCGTAGCCCGTGTAGTTCCAGCGAATCCAACCGGCGGCTGTGTTACTCACCAGGATGACCGTCGCTCCCAAGACCACCGCTACCAGTGGCACATACACCCGCCGGGCGGTGCTCCAGCGCCAGCGGAAAAGATCGCGGGTCATGAGGGCGAAGGGTCTTACCAGCCAGGTGGCCCCGTAAGCAGCCCAAAGATGGAGAGAGAAATAGAAGAACGGCACTACCCGGGCGTTCCACAGCCGACCATCGGGCAGGGTCCAGAACAACACTGTGGTGATGAAGGTGATCCAAGCCAGCGGCAGAAGCGTTTTCTCCTTGCGAGCTACCGCATAGGCCATCCCCACCACGCCCAGGCCGGCCACTGGGAGCAGGGCCGCGGGCAGGAAATCCTTCAAGCGGTGCAGTTGATTCCAGGCCATGTGAGCCGTCCACTCCAGATTGCCAGCGAACGGAAGTGACCAGAAGGCCGAGAGACAGAAGCCGACTGCAGCGACGGCTGCGAGATAGCCTAAGGAGCGCCAGCGCGGATTCACCAGCAAGAGCCCGGGGGCTATGAATACCAGGACGAAAGTGGTCACGATGTGAGAAAGCACCAGGGCCATCAAGATCAGGCAGTTCAACACAAAGAGCATGTTGAACTGGGGCTTCTCCATCCCCCGTACCATGGTCCCCAGAAACAGGAAGACCAGCGCGAAGCTCAACATGTACCCGAACTCTCCGGCCAGAGTGCTCAGAATGTTGGCCCCGTAGATCGAGTAGCTTTCCATCAAAAGGAAGACCAGAGCGAAGACGGCTGCCAAAACGGCGTAGGGCTTGCGCACCCGCCACAGGCGACCCATGGCATAGGCGGTCGCCGGCAGGGCGAACACCCCCAGTATGGTTATCAGCTTGAAGGCCAGCTGGTAGGGGATGAACCAGTCCAAGATGGCGATGAGCAAGAAGGGGAAGGGGAAGTAAAAGGTCAGCATGGGCATTCCGGCATACCAGCCAGGGGCCCAACCTGTCAGTCGGAAATGAGGCAGCAATTCCTGGATCAAGTATTGGGCCGGGTAATGGTGTGCCCCTGTATCACCACCCGCGGTCGTGGTCAGACTGAAGATCAGATTGGGCTTGAAAAATACGAACAAGGTCGCGTAGATGGCGAGGAAGGCAAGCAGGGAGGGAGCCCAGTCCCAAAGGCTTCGGTTTTCGACCAGGTCCTCGCGCTCAGGCTCTCCCATACCGCTCCTTCCACAACAGTATCCGCAACTTTAGCAGCCCACGTATCGTGCGAGGTATGCGACGTACTATAGACGACCGCGGCTTTCTTTTCTCCTCCACCGTGACCGGAAGGGCCTTGACCACCACACCGCCCCGGCGTGCACGGATGATGAGCTCGGTGTCGAACAGGTCGCGCGTCATTACGGTCCGAGGGGCATATTCCTGCACCACTTCGCGCCGCAAGACCTTCATGCCATGGGTGTCGTCCATCTTGGGGTCGAAAAGGAGCCGCAGGATGGTAGTGAAACCGTAGGAGACCAGGTGCCGCGCGAAGGACCGTCGGTCCTCCGCGCCTTCCATGAGTTTGCTGCCCACTACGATCCCCGCTCCCTCTGCGAAGAGACGGCCGGCCGCAAGCAAGAAGGTCACGTCGTGGAAATCGATGTCGAAATTGGCTATGTACTCCCCGCGGCCTGCCAGCATACCTATCTTCATGGCCAGACCGTAGTCAGGCAGGGGAGCCCGGAGTACCCGCACCCGAGGGTCCGCAGCGGCTAGCGACTCGGCGAGCTCAAAGGTGGCATCGGTGCTGCCGTTCTCAGCCAGGAGCAGTTCGAAGTCCACCGCTTGCGCATCCAGCTCCCCCACCAGTCCACGGACCTCTTCTTCGAGACACTCGGCCTCGTTGTGGATGGGGATGACGATGGAGTAACGAGGGTCACGCTTAGGCATTGTGGTCTCGCTTAAGAGCCGAATGCCGGAAGGCCAGGTACCTACTGCCCAGGAAGTTCCAGATCACAGAAATGACCGCTGCCGCAAAGGCCTTGCCCATACGCACCCAGAAGTCTCCGGAGCTGATCCAAATGCCGAGCAGAGTGAAAACGATCACGTTCACAAGGAGCGGGGGCAGGTTCACAAAGAAGAAGACTGCGAACTCCCGCCTAGCTCTGTGCGAGCGTCCGGCCCGGAAAGTCCAGTACTTGTTCCAGACGAAACTGTTGCAGATGCCGAGGATATAGGAGATGGTCTTCGCCGCGATATCGGGCATCCCGGGGATCAGGCCCAACAGGTAGAACGCAGCCAGGTCGACCACCGTGTTCACGACACCCACGATCACGAAACGCACGGCCTGTCCCCCCATGCGATCGCGCCTGAAGAACTCGGACAGACTGAAGGGTGTAGATACGGGATTCACGGCCTATATGCTAACATCCTGCGGTCTTTCGCTTATCTCTGGCTCATTTAGGAAACCAAGGGACAGCCTTTATCCCCAGCCATGAAGACGCTCCCTCACGACCGTCCGGTTCCTCTACTCCGCCCGCTGCGCGTGGCTTTCCGCACTCTCGGCTGCAAACTGAACCAGTGTGAGACAGCCGAGATGGAGGAGGGGCTGCGGACTGCAGGTTACCAACTGGTCGAGTGGGCTGATCCTGCTGATGTCCGGGTACTCAACACCTGCACGGTCACGGCCAAGAGCGACCGGGACTGCCGCCGGGAGATCCGCCTGGCCAAGCGGACCGACCCCGACTGCCTCTTGGTGGTCACGGGCTGCTACGCCCAGGTGGCCCCCCAGACCCTCTCTGGCTTGCCTGAAGTCGACCTCGTCCTGGGCAACCCCGACAAGTCGCGCCTTCCCGACCTCCTGGAGCAGCTGCAGGCCCCGGAGCGACTGGCCTCGCCGCAACCACTGGTGGTGGTGTCTGACCACCGTCCAGAGGAACGCTTCGAGGCTGGTCTTTTCACCCGTTTCCACGGATACACCCGGGCTTTCCTCAAGATCCAGAACGGGTGTGACGCGCACTGCGCATACTGCGTCATCCCCTTGGCACGAGGCCCGGCCCGGAGTATGCCGGCCACCGAGGTGCTTCGACAGGTCAAGCTGCTGGGCGAGCGCGGGTTCCAGGAGGTGGTCCTCACGGGCATCAACCTGGGTTCGTGGGGCCGGGACACGGGAGAGGGCACGGTCGCGGACCTGCTGGAACTGCTGCTAGCAGAATGCAGCCAGCCCTATCGCTTCCGGCTCAGCTCCATCGAGCCCCTGGACGTAGACTGTAGGCTGCTCCAAGTGATCGCCCAGGCAGGAGAGCGAGTGGCTCGCCATCTCCACCTCCCCCTGCAAAGCGGCTCCGACCCGGTTCTGGCGCGCATGGGGCGTCCCTATACTAGTGACGAATACCTGCGGGTGGTCGAGGCGGTAGCCTCTCTCTTGCCCGATGCTGCTCTAGGGGCAGATGTGATAACCGGTTTCCCCGGCGAAAGCGAGCGGGAGTTCGCCGAGACCCTGGCCTTGCTGGAGCGGGCCCCCCTAACCTACCTGCACGTCTTCAGCTACAGCGATCGGCCGGGTACGCGAGCTTCGCGGATGCAACCCAAAGTCGCGCCGGAGTTGATCCGCGAGCGGACCAGGACCCTCCGTCGCCTGGGAGAGCAGAAAAAGGCGGCCTTCAGGGCCCGCTGTCGAGGAACCGAACAGCTCGCCCTAGTGCTTAAGGATCAGACTGTCGAGGGACATTCGATCGGCCTCACCGGCAACTACCTTGAGGTGCTCCTCCCCGGGGATAATGCTCTGGTCAACCGCTTCGTGCGGGTCCGCCTCGAGCAACCCCGTTCCGATGGACGGTGGAAAGCGAGCCTGCTCTCCGCGTCTTCGGCGGAGCCCAGTCTGCATGGCCAGGAGGCCTGATGAAGGCTCTGGTGCAGCGGGTAAGCCAAGCTTCCGTGGAGGTCGCGGGGACTGTTGTGGGCGAGATCGGGAAGGGCCTCTTGATCCTGGTCGGCGTGGGCCGCGACGACATAGAGTCGGGCCTCGGGCGGGCTCGGGCACGCGCTCTAGCCGAGAAGATCGCCAACCTGCGCATCTTCTCTGACGCCGCAGGCAAGTCGAACCTTTCCTTGCTTGACATCGGGGGAGCCGCTCTAGTGATAAGCCAGTTCACCCTCTATGCAGACTATCGACGCGGAAGAAGGCCGTCGTTCAGCAACGCCGGTGACCCCGGACCTGCAGAGCAGCTTGTCGAGGAGTTCCGCGCTGCGTTGGCCCAGCAAGGCATCCCCACGGCGAGCGGTCGCTTCGGTGCGCACATGAGGGTGTCGCTCGTCAACGACGGACCGTACACCATGCTGCTTGATACCGAGGTACTCGATTCCCCGCGCCGGGAACACCCGGACCGCGCTGGCTGCTGACCACAAGGCGGTGATTGCAAGACGATGACCACAAGGAGCATGGACCCCGAAAAGCCCATGGGCCTCCCCGACTATCACACTCACACTGCCCGGTGCGGTCACGCTGTGGGAACGCCTGCCGAATACGTGGCGGCCGCGCGGGCTGCCGGGCTGACCGGGCTGGGAGTGGCCGATCACATCCCTCTTCTGCCGGACCCTGATCCGGTCCTTTCCATGTCGCTCGAGGAGCTGGATGCCTACGTCCGGGAGGTGGAGGAGCTCAAAGGGGCATATCCGGGCTACGTGCTCTTGGGCATTGAGGCAGACTATAGACCGCACACCGTGGCCCAGGTCAGCGACCTGCTCGCTGAGTATCCCTTCGACTACGTCATCGGCTCTGTCCACCACTTGGGGGACTGGGGCTTCGACGACCCGCGCCAGCTCGCGGGATATGAGACTCGAGACATTGACGCCTTATGGGCGGAATACCTGGAATTGGTCGGTGATGCTGCCGAGTCCGGGCTCTTCACGATTCTGGGACATTTGGACCTACTCAAGAAGTTCGGGTATCGACCTTCGCAGAGGGTGGCCAAGCAGTGGGAGCGCCTGGTCGCTCGCCTGGCGAAGACTGACGTCGTGGTGGAGATAAACACTGCGGGCTTGCACCGACCGGTGGCTGAGGTCTACCCGGCCCTGGAGGTACTTCAGCAACTTCGCCTCGCCCACGTACCTGTGACCTTTGGCTCCGATGCGCACCATCCCGGCGAGGTCGGCCGGGACTTTGACCGCGCTCTTGAGCTGGCCTGGCTCGCAGGCTATCGAGATTTCGTCGTCTTCGACGGGCAGCCCGGCGGCGGGCGGGCGGGGCGACGCCTCGCCCCCCTGCCCGCCGTCGGGCCCCGACCGTGAAGTCACGTCCATGAGCGCAGCTACTCCTACTGCTCCCACTGTCTCCGTAGCCACGAGTCACAGGCGAGCGGCTTTGATCTTCAATCCAGCTTCCGGGCGTAGCCGGGGCGGGGCAATCGCTTCGGCGGTGCAGGCCGGCCTCACGACCCAAGGCATTGAGGCCCGGCTCTACACCACCAGCCAGCCCCAAGACGCCGTAAGCATCGCTAGCCAGGTGGCTCCCGAGGTGGACATTCTCGTCGCTATAGGCGGAGACGGGACCGTGAATGAGGTTGTGAACGGCCTGGCCAACGCACCCAGGGAGTCCCGTCCTTGTCTTGGCATCGTGCCCGCGGGGACTGTGAATGTGTTGGCCCTCGATCTGCGCCTGCCGTTCCGGGTGGACCAGGCCTGTCACGTGATTGCCGGGGGCAAGACCCTTTCGCTCGATCTGGGCAAGGTCAACGAGAGGCGCTTCCTGCTGATGATGGGGGCAGGCATCGATGCCCTCACTGTGCGCAACATCGATCCTCAGGCCAAGCGGCGTTTCAAAGAATTGGCCTTCGTGGGGACAGGACTGAGGAGCGGTTTAGCCGAGCAGCCCGCCCTGTTCCGGGTGCTAGTGGAGGGGACCGAGTACCAAGTCACCTATTTCGTGGCGGGCAACAGCCGCTACTACGGCGGACGCTTCGGCATCACTCCGCACGCAGACATCACTGACGGTCTGCTTGATTTCTTGCTCTTCACCGGGACCACACGGGCTTCGCTGGCTGCTTTCTGGCTCGGCGTGCCCAGCGGGCTGCACTTGCGCAACCGCCATGTGGTCTACCTACTGTCCACCCGAGCCGAGATAACCCCGCTCGACCCTGAAGTCCCCGTCTGGTACCAGACCGATGGGGAACTGGCCGGCTGTCTTCCCGCCGTGGTCGAGATCGAGCCGCACGCTGTGGACGTCATAGTACCCTGACCCAGCCGCACCGCTACCCCGGGCTCTGACGCGGTGCAGGTCGCGCTCCGTCACAGACCCGCGAAGATCACCAGGTCAGTGGCCGCTGAGCGCTGACGGACCGAGCGGATTTCCTGATACTCGGGTGATTCGTACCAGCGACGGGCGTCTTCGAACGTGGGGAACTCCAGCAGGACCACCCGGGGCTCCGCCAGCTTCTCTTGACCTGGCTCTTCGGACCCTGAATCCCGCGACTTAGACCCTTCTGCGACCTCCAAGACTTCCGCGCGGCCACCGCGGGCCAGGTAACGACCTCCGTATTTCTCGATGGTGGCGGGCACCAGGCGCTTGTACTCCTCGTACGCGCCGGGACTGTGTACAGCGATACGAGCAAACACGTAGGCAGGCATGGTCATCCCCTCCCTGGCGGCCTCCCTGGTGGCCGGGAACAACCGGCCCGTGCCCGGGCCAGCCTCAAGCCCCCAGCCTCCTGGAGCCCCTTTTCGTTACGGCCCGCTCTTCCCCGGTTGCTCAATAGTCGATTCCAGCCCGAGCTAAGATGCCGGAGTCGAACGGGTGCCTCACTTTTACCATTTCTGTCACCACATCAGCGAGGTCGACCAGCTCTTGCGGCGCTCGCCTCCCCGTGATCACCACGTTCACACCCGCCTGCCGAGCCCGGATGGCGTCGACCACCGAGTCGGTATCCAGCCAGCCGAACGCCAGCGGCAGGGTCAGCTCGTCCAGGACCACCAGCTGGTATTCCCCTCGGTCAAGCACGTACGCGGCTAGGTCCCAAGCTGCCCGGGCGCAGGCACGGGGATCATCACTGCTGTTCGCTTCCCAAGTGAAACCGCTCCCCCCCTTCACCCAGGTAACTCCCAGGCTCTCGCAGATCCGCTCTTCCCCGGTCGTCCAGGCAGAGGACTTCACAAACTGCACAACGCAGACAGACCACCCTTGAGCGAGAGCACGAAGCACCACCCCAAGGGCCGCGGTCGACTTGCCTTTACCGTCTCCGGTGTTAAGAAGCACAAGAGAGGAAGGCTGGGCCTGCGAGGTTCGCCGGGCTGAGGAGCTTGCTCGACCTAGAGGAGACAGAGGGACCGGCGAGGAATCCGGCGAGGACTCCAGGTGTGGAGCTGGGGTTCCGCGGGTAGATTTGCGTTGACTATGCGAACTACGACACGTGTCCATAAGAAAACCTCCGCTTCGTGCGGAGGGAGGTGGTCCGGTGACCACTGGTCGCCCGTACCGCCCTTCCTCCGAGGGCTGGGTCCTTACGGCACCCGAGACAGGCGACCTGGCTTATCCCCGAGGGGGAATCACAGTTGCGGGACAGCGCCGGAATCACACCGGCTTCGCTGCCTGGGCACCGGCCGGGGCAAAACCCGGCGCCCACCATACTAG
The DNA here is from genome assembly GCA_937148845.1 of uncultured Actinomycetes bacterium. GTDB lineage: Bacteria > Actinomycetota > Thermoleophilia > RBG-16-64-13 > RBG-16-64-13 > CAKZRW01. The sequence continues at coordinate 16,378 of CAKZRW010000030.1, forward strand.
CCCCCTGGATGGTGCCCGACAAGAGGAGACTGAGGACGTGGCATTGTGGTAAGGAGGTGACCGTGTCAAGGCTGCTGCTGGTAGTGGGCCTGCTCGCGGGGATGCTCCTGGCTCTGGTCGGCTGCGGTGGGCCTGATGCCGCCGAGGTGGAGCGGGTGCAGGCAATGGCCGCAGCTTCGCTCAAGGAGCTTTCAGCCGAGGACATCGCCGCCGTCCGTGCTCTCTCCGACGCCTACTGGAACGCCTGGAACGAGTACGATGTGGACAAAGTCCTCTCCATGCTGGACGAGCCTTTCCGCAAGGAGCGAGGCGAGGAGATCCGCGGCAATGTGCAGAAACTCGACCGTTGGAACATGTCGATCAGCGTGAGCGAAGTCACGCCCCCGAAGCTTGACACCAACGGTGAGGTGGTCATGTATGTGAACGTCAAGAAGCCTCTGAGTACGGACCTGACTCAGATGAGGTTCAAGAAGGTAGGTTTTTCCTGGATCATCACCTACGCCTCCAAGGATGAGCGGTAGCCTGAGCCCTGCTGAGAGCCTGGTTCTCAAGATCGCTCTCATCGCTGTCTACACTGCCTTTTCGATCATACGCATCGAGTACCAGCGACGAGCCAAACGAGCTGGACAAAGGACGGTCATTGAAGAGAGCAGGAAGTACTCGGTCTGGTTGAGTGTGCTCATTTGCTATGAGGTCTTGACCTTCTTCATCTACCTCTTGGCTCCAGGGCTTCTGAGTTGGGCTTCGCTCGAACTCTACGTCTGGCTCCGCTGGTTGGGTCTGGCTCTGGCCGTGGCCGCTCTTGGCCTCTTCGTGTGGGTGCACCAGCACTTGGGAAGCAATTTCTCCATGACGCTGCGCATCGTCGACCGACACACACTCACCGTGACCGGTCCCTACCGCTGGGTAAGACACCCGATGTACACGGCGTTCGTAGTCCTACACGTCGCCGCCTTCCTGATGACAGCGAACTGGTTCATCGGAATCACCTGGATGGCGGGATTGGCTGCGGTGATCTCGTTACGCATGAAGCGGGAAGAAGCCATGATGCTGGAGACCTTCGGCCAGGAGTACGAAGTCTACATGCACCGCACTGGGCGGCTGACCCCGCCCTGGCGATCTCTCTTCTCGCGGCCGCCGGCTGACAGCAGGTAGACCCCTGCGCAGGCAGGTCTGCCAAACGAGTGACCCGGTGTTAAGGTATGCACAGGGATCACTCCGTAAAGGGGAAATGGGTGAAGTGCGATCAGATGACCTCCCAGGAACGCTGGGAGGCCCTCGTAAACCGCCGGCCGACCGACCGGGTTCCCTGCCTGCAGTTCATGCTGGGGCACACGGCGGTGGTGAACGGCAGACCTATAGCCAAGATCTATGACGACGGCGCCGAGAGTCTAGCCTGTCAAAGAAACGCCATGGCCCTCTATGGCCACGACGGCCTTATCATGCACGGCTGGGCGAATGCAGGCGGAGCGGAGTTCGGCGGCGAGATCGAGTTCCCCTACCGCAAGTACACTGGCGCGCCCCTTATGAAGAAGAACCCTGTACAGAGCGAAGAAGATGCCTGGGACTTGCGTGTGCCGGACGACATCCTCTCCGTAGGCACCATGCCTATCGCCCTTGAGTTCTCGCGCCTGCAGTACGAGGCTGGCCTGACCGTCACCCTCCAAGTGGGCTCCCCACTCACCTGGGCCGGCTCGGTGTACGGGGAGGAGCGTCTCATGATCTGGATGCTTAAGAAACCCGAGCTAGTACACCATGTGCTCCGGGTCATCACAGATTTCATCAGGAGGAAGGCCGACTACTGGATCGACCGCTTCGGCGCTGAGCGGCTTATGGCTTTCGACCTCGGCATAGAGACCAATAAGCTCTATTCCCCCAAGCAGTTCGAGACCTTCGGTTTCCCCTATCTTCGCGAGATCCACGACCACCTCACAGAACGAGGTACAGCCATAATCCTTAGCCACATCTGCGGAGAGCAGAACAAGAACTTGCCCCTGTGGGCTCGGCTCAGCTATGGCAAGCGGGGTATGGTGAGTGTGGGCAAGGAGGTCGCCATCAGCAAAGCCCGCGAGATGTTCCCGGACTGTGTAATCATGGGCAACGTGGACCCGGTGACCGTGCAGGAGGGTACCCCCGAGCAAGTGCGGATGCTTTGCAGAGCGTGTATCGAGGAAGGCAAGGACCACCCGGGCGGCTTCGCTCTCATGACCGGGTGCGAGGTCCCGCCGCAGGCCCCACCGGTGAACGTCGACCAGATGGTCAAAGCCTGCCGTGAGTTAGGCCGATATTAGGAGGTGTCAGCATGGCGGACGAGGCGGAGATCTTCTCACAGCTCAAGCAGGCGGTGATGGAGGGCGACGAGGATGTTGCCGTGGCTGCAGCTCAAGCGGCAGTGGCAGCGGGAGTGGATCCCCAACGCGCCATCATAGAAGGACTGGCGGCCGGCATGGCGGAAATGGGGCGCCTGTACGAGCGGGAAGAGTGCTACGTTCCCGAACTACTCGTCTCTTCTGAGGCGCTCTATGCTGGCCTGGGGGTACTCCGGCCCCTGGTGATCGCCTCCGGGAAGGCGGAGAAGAAAGGGGTGGCCGTGATCGGAGTGGTCCAGGGCGACATCCACGACATCGGCAAGAACCTGGTGAAAATGATGCTCGAGGTCAATGGCATCGAGGTACACGACCTGGGCCGCGACGTGGATATGGAGCGGTTCATCACCGCCACCCAGGAGACACAGGCCGACCTGCTCTGCCTCTCCGCCCTCATGACCACCACCATGATCGCCATCAAAGATTACATGCCCGCTTTCAAGACCCAGCTGCCGGGAGTCAAGATCATGGTCGGCGGAGCCCCTTTGAACCAGCAACTGGCCGATGAGTGGGGGGCTGATGGTTACGGCGAGAATGCTGTGGAAGCCGCCCGCGTCGCCGTGAGGCTGTTGGAGACCAAGTGAGCGCGTCCGCAGAGAGCGGCCCAGCCGGTGGCTCCTCGGCCGTTGTCAGTGGCAACAGGACTCGCGCCGCCGAGAGATGTGACTATGAAGATCTCTAAAGCCTCGCCGCACGACCTCGCGGCACGAGAATAGAGGGGGTAAGCCCGATGTCAAGAGAAAGGGGGTAGAAGCCGTGTGGCGCGAAACCATGACCAGCGGGGAGCGCATGGCTGCCCTCATGAGGGGTGAGCGTCCCGACAGGGTACCCGTGATCCCTTTCCTTTCGGGTCACGCTGCAGTCGTGTGCGGCCAGCCTATCGCCCGCATCAGCGACGATGCCGAGGAGAGTTTCCGATGCCAACTGCTCTGCCAGGAAATGTACGGGCATGATGGGAGTCCGCTCTATGCCTACGCGTCTGCAGGGGGCTGGGAGTTCGGTGGAGAAATCGAGTTCCCGGTCAAGAAGTACTCCGGAGCGGTCATCGTCACCCGCACTCCTATCCAGACCGAAGACGACGTCTACACCCTCAAGGTGCCGGAGGATGTGAGCAAAGCCGGCGCCTTACCTATCGCGCTGGCTCTGGCCCGCAAACAAGCAGAACACGGCCTGCCTATCACACTGCAGATCGGAGCGCCGCTCACCTGGGCAGGGTCTGTCATAGGCGAAGAGCGGATGATGGGCTGGCTTATCAAGAAGCCGGAGCTGGTACACATCGTGCTCGACAAGGTCAGTCAGTTTCTGATCAAAGTGGCCGAGCACTATGTCAAGGAGTTCGGAGCAGAACGGCTGCTGGCTTTCCATGGCGCCGCTACAGAGACCAACAAGCTCATCTCTCCCAAGCAATTCGAGACCTTCTCCCTGCCCTACTTGCAGCGGATCAACCAGGCCTGTCTAGGCTTGGGCGTCGGCAGCTACTTCATCCACATCTGCGGCGAGCAGAACAAGAACCTCAAGTTCTGGCAGCAGGTACCCATGACCAAGCAGACTGTGATCAGCGTCGGACGCGAGGTAGACCTGACCACGGTTATGGAGTTGTTCCCCGAGCAGATAGTGGCCGGCAATGTCGATCCGACTCTCATCCAGGAGGGCCGAGCCGAGGCGGTCCTCGCCCAGTGTCGAGAGTGCATCGAGAAGGCCATGTATCACAAAGGCGGTTTCGTTCTCATGGCCGGATGCGACGTCCCGCCGCACGCGCCGCCGGTGAATGTGTTCCAGATGGTAAAAGCGGCTCGGGAGTACGGAAGGTATTGAGGGACCAAGGATGTTGAGGGACTAAGGAGTCACCATGAAGGTCAAGAAGATAGTCGATCTCAGTCAGCCGTTCGGCCATAACACGCCACTCTGGCCCTATTTTCCAGACATCCGGATTGAGCGTTTCCACTACCACGCGAAGTCGGGAGTATTCACCCAGTGGCTGTATCACCCCATGCATATCGCCACCCATGCCGACTCGCCCATTCACGTCATCCCCAACGAGTGGTCCACCGAGCAGATTCCGCTCGACCTCTACTTCGGGACAGGGGTTATCGTCGATGTCGGCCCTAAGGACAAGTTCGGATTCATCACAGCCGAGGACCTGGAGAAAGCTACGCCCAAGATCGAGAGGGGCGACATAGTCATCATCCACACGCACATGCACGCCAAGTTCGGCGACAACAAGGACTACTTCGGGCGCTCGCCAGGCCTAGTCCCCAGCGCTGCGGAATGGCTTGTCGAAAAGGGCGTAAAGGCCGTGGGTGTCGACCAGCAAGCCCTGGACCACCCGCTCGCCACCGCCATCGGCTATCACGGGCCAGGGCCGCTTCTGCCTGACATCTGCGCCGAATATGAGGAGTACACCGGCCGCTCCGTGAAGGAGGACTTTCCCCTGTGGGAGCCCTGCCATAACATCCTGCTCGGCAATCACATCATGGGCTTCGAGAACGTGGGCGGCGACATCGATGAGGTCCTGGGTATGCGGTGCATCATCGCCGGCTTCCCGCTACGCTGGGTGGGTGGAGACGGCTCCATGGTGCGCCTCGTCGCCATCATCGAGGACGAGTAGACCGGCCCCGCCTAGGCCATCCACACCTCCACCACCACCGGCAGGCCGTTGACCTTGAGCGACTCTCGGTAGGACGTACCAGCCCCGCCGCCAGCAAGGCGTCCTTCGCGAGCTGTGTCACGAGCCGCGGCGTTCTCGGCGCCCGTCCTCATTTCAACGAGCGCCGCTGGGTCTAGCTCGTAGGCTTCCAGGCTGAGCGCGAGTGTCTCTTTCTTGACCCAGTCGCCATGGACCGAGAGCATCTCCACGATCTCGCGCGGACCATACACGCGCAGGTGGATGCGGTCGTCTATGTTGAAGTCCGCGGCCTTGCGGGTGTTCTGGATATGGTGCACCAACTCGCGGGCCAGTCCTTCTTGGAGCAGCTCCTGAGTAAGGGCCGTGGAGATGGCTACCGCCAGGTGACCCTCACGTTGGACCTTATAGCCCTCGCGCTCGTGAGTCTCCAGCACGAAATCCTCCGGCTGGAATTCATATTCGTGCGTGGCGGGTGCTACGTAGCCGTGGACATGGGCCACATCCGCCAGAGCGGCGGACGACGCCTGCTCCGCCGGAGCGGAGGAAGGCACTGGGGCCGCCGGGCCGGACAGGGTCACCCGCACGGTCACACTGCGCCCGCTGGCGATGCGGTCCCCGGTCTCATCGGCCGGGAGCGCGGCGACAGCCGCCGCGACCGCCGGCATATTCTTGCCGAACTTCGGGCCCAGAGTGCGATAGTTGGGCTTGACCACATAGGTCACCAGCTCGCTGGCCGACTCGACGAACTCTATCTGCTTGACGTTGAGCTCCTCAGCCACCACGTCGGCCAAACTTTCCACGGCCGCCCTCTCCTTCGGCCGGCAAGCCACCACTGCTACCGCCACCGGCTGACGGGTCTTGATCTGAGCGGCATTCCGGGCGGAGCGTCCCAGGTTGACCACCTGGCGAGCCACGCCCATGCGGTAGGAGAGGTCTTCGTCGACGAGAGCGCGGTCAGGGACGGGCCAATCGACCAGATGCACCGATTCGGGGGCTGCGGGCGAGCGTTCTGCCACCAGGTTCCGGTAGATCTCCTCACTCAGGAAGGGCATGAAGGGCGCCAGCAGTTTGGAAAGCGTCACCAGACATTCGTTCAAAGTCAGGTAGGCTGCAGCCTTGTCTAGATCCGCCTCGCTCTTCCAGAAACGCCGGCGACTGCGACGCACATACCAGTTAGAGAGTTCGTCGACAAAATCAGCTATAGCCCGGCCGGCGGCGAAGGCATCGTAGGAGTCGAGCTCGGCGGTAACCTTCTCGATGAGAAGATGTAGTTCGCTCAAGATCCAGCGGTCCATGAGGCTGCGCTCGTTCACGGGTACGGATCTCACCGCCCCCCCGTTCCCGCCAGCACTAGGCGCCAGGCCACCCGGCCCCGCGTAGTAGGTGGGGTCAAAACCGTCGATGTTGGCGTACAGAGTGAAGAAAGTGTAGGTGCTCCACAGCGTGAGGATGAACTTGCGGACGACCTCGTCCAGGTTCTCCGGTCCAAAGCGGCGTGGAAACCAGGGCGAGCTCGACGTGAAGAGGTACCAGCGCAAGGCATCCGCGCCTTGCCTATTCAGAAGAGTCCAAGGATCGATGACGTTCCCCAGCCGCTTGGACATCTTGCGGCCCTCACTGTCGAGCACATGCCCCAACACCAAAACGTTCCGATAGCAGGTGTGGCCGGTAAGAAGCGCACTGATGGCGAGCAGGCTGTAGAACCAGCCCCGGGTCTGGTCGATGGCTTCACAGATGAAGTCCGCCGGGAAGCGCTTCTGGAAAAGTTCTTGGTTTTCGAAGGGATAGTGCCACTGGGCCACCGGCATCGACCCCGAATCGAACCAAGCATCGATCACCGGCTCCACTCGGCGCGCCTCGCCGCCGCACTGGGGACAGGTGATGACCACCTCGTCCACATAAGGCCTATGCAACTCCAGACTGCTCAGATCCCGACCCGCCAGCTTGCTCAATTCCGCCCGCGAGCCGACCACCGTATCGTGGCCGCGGGCGCAGCGCCACACCGGCAGAGGCGTACCCCAATAGCGGTCGCGGGAGAGCGACCAGTCGACCAGGTTCTCCAACCACTTGCCGAAACGACCGTGTTTGAGATGATCGGGATACCAGGCGACCTCTTCGTTGGCCGCCAGCACCTCATCCTTGCGGGCAGTCGTGCGGATATACCAGGACGACTTCGCGTAGTAAATGAGGACAGTATCGCAACGCCAGCAAAAGGGATAGTTGTGTTCGTAGGGCTGCCGGCGGAAAAGCAGACCGCGGGCCTCCAGGTCGTGCATTATCCCCTCGTCGGCATCCTTGACGAACAGCCCCGCCCAAGGAGTCACTTCAGCCGTGAAGCGCGCCTCTTCATCCACGGGCATCAGCAAGGGAAGGTCGTTCGCCTGCC
>CAKZRW010000031.1 GCA_937148845.1 uncultured Actinomycetes bacterium
GGGGCCCCTTTCGCTAGGGGCGAATCGGGGAAATCGCGGCGATTCGGGAAGCCACCGAGCGAATCCACCAAACTGGGTAGCGACTGCCGATGAAAGCTGAACGGACAGACAAGATGGTGCCCAGAGCGGTGACTACCACCGGCAAGCCTTGCCCAGGGCAGAGTGCCGCCGCTTCGGACCTGATTTGGAGTCGGGCGGGCACGAGGGAGGCGCCTGCGGCCGGGAGGCCGGCCGCTGGCCCGCCTTTGAATGCGCTGGTCAGCTTGCTGGTGACAGCGCTGGTGACCCTACTTGCAGTCGCTCTTCTGCTGGCAGGCTGTGGCGAGGCTCTCGTGGCACAGGCATATGAGGCCGAAAAGGCGGGCGATCTGCACACTGCCGTCGAGCTCTACCAGAGGCAACTCGAGCGCAAAGCGGACGATCGGGCAGCCATCAAAGGATTGGCGGTCGACCTGTTCCTCCTCAGGGATTTCGACTCCGCGCTTCCCTTCCAGGAAAAGGCGGTCGCCCTCTATCCAGCCGACGTCCAGCTTAAGGTGGAACTGGCTTTCAACTACCTCAACCATCAAGACCGACCAGACAGGGCGGTCGCAGTGCTGGCTGAGGCAGTCGCTCACGAACCCAGTGCGAAGATTCTGACGTTCCTAGCTCAGGCCCAGATGGCAGCAGGCAAGCCGGCAGACGCGGAGGCTAGTCTGCGTGCTGCCATCACCAAGGAACCGCAGTGGGAGCGGGCCTACGTGCTTCTCATTCGACTCCTCGAACAGCAGGGTCGCCTGGAGGATGCCGCAGGGGTGCGCCAGGCGGCGGATGCGGCTGGGGTAAGGCTGGAAAACGAAGACGGGACAAGCAGATGAGGCGCCCGGGCTTGAAGGCTTGGTCCTGCCAGGTCCCGAAGGAGGCAGCGGTACTATGGAATTGAACGAGAAGCAGCCGCGGAAGACGCGACGGGCCACCAGACAGAGAGGCTTTACCCTCGTCGAGCTTCTCATTGTCATCATCGTCATGGCCTTGCTTGCCGCCATTGCTATCCCTACGTACTTAGGACAAAGACAACGAGCGCAGGATTCAGCGGCTTATACCATGGTGCGAAACGCGCTGACGGCCCTGCAGGCCGCGTACGTTGACACCGCCGACTACACGTTGATCACGGTCGAGCAGTTGACCGCGCTCGAGCCCAGCATCGCCTGGGTGGAAGCAGGAGACAATCTAGTTGACACCAACCCGGCCTGGATCGCCGAAGATGTACCTGCGCAGGCGGCGGATCGGCAAGTCGCTTTCTTCTTGGAGTCGCGCAGGGTGGCGGACCTCGCCAGCGTCAGTGCTAGTGGAAACGTTTTCGGCATACAGATCGACACGGTGAATATCAACGAAACAGGTTACGTCAAGGTAAAGCTCATCGAGGGGGAGACCAGCCTGGGCTGGTGACGGGCGCTCCTGGGCAGCCCAGGGCGGGTTGCCGCGAGGTTCCCGTTTGCGGTGATGTGAGCACGCGGGAGAGAAGTTCTCTTTCGCAACGATTGTCCTGCCAGTATACGACCCAAGTTGGACCCCGCGTCCTTTGTCCTTCCTCTAGCCTTTAGGTCATGAGGAAGTCTCGTTCTTGTCTTACCAAGGTCTCGGCTCCTGGCTACACCTTGATCGAGACGCTGGTCGTGCTAGCCGTGCTCGGTCTCACGGTGATGACCGTGTCAGTCTCGGCGGTAGCAGCAATAGGCCGTCTCGAGGCCCGCGGTGCCGCTCAGACCTGGCAAGCTGCCGGGGCGTGGGCGCAGCTAGGGGCCTTATGGGAGGGCGACCCCAGCTCCGTGGGGGTAGCCTCCTCTGTGGTTTCCGTGCAGCAGGGTGAGAGTGAAGCTTGTCTGAGTGGCCTGATCGGGCCCGTGCCCCTGTCCACCAATGTCTCTCGTTGGCGCACCGCAACCGGGGTGGACGTCAGGTTCTCGGGAGTCACGGCCGCGCCGGACAGCGGCGGGTCTCTCTATTTCGGAGCTCCCCGAGGCTGCTACCGGGTCACCGTACGCCCCGTCAGTGGCATGACCACGCGGTCTTGGCTCGACACAGCGCCATGAGTGGTCCCCTCGGTGTTATGAAAACCTTGAATAGCAGCGGTCTGGTTTCCAGCCGGGGTCGCGAGAGCGACGGCGCCGGGGTGTCAAGTCGGACTCGCAAGCCCCGTGGCCAAGCGGCCCGGGGGTCTCGCCGAAGCGTGCGGCTTGCAGAGTGTCGGGGTCTGCTTCTATTGGAGCTCATTGTTGCGGTCGCTCTGCTCAGCGTCTTCTTGGTCTCGCTCTGCACTGGCCTCGCGGCCGTCAGGGCCAGAGCCGAAAGTCTCGGAGGGTTGTGGCACAAGACGATCATTGCCCAGGAACGCGAGTTCGACACCGGGACTGCCTGGACCTGGGGTCCGCGGATCATAGACGCGCAATGGACACCGGAGTCCCCGGGCTCGAGAGTGATCCTTCAGCTGCTAGTAGCGTTACCAGAAAACAAGGACGCTACGCCCGAGGCCCTCGTCGGCCTCTGGGTCGACGGTTGGTTGCTTGCCGAGATATCGGTCGAGGCCAGCTCGAGCTCTATCAGCTCCCCGCAAACCCTGCATGTCGACTCATCTTTCTGGGAAGGCCGCGAGGGTAAGGAGCTCGTGGTCCGTGTCCGGCCTGGGGAGGGCACGTGGGGGCCGCCCTGGCGCACCTTGGTTCCGGGGGGCGAAGACGACGCCGGTATCGACGGGACGGACGCAAGTCAGGCCGGGAGGCACGAGGTGATCATCCACACGCCGCGACTTAGCACGGCCCGCGCGCAGGTCTCTGTCAACGGTCACCCGGTGCTGGCCTCAGAGGCCGGTCCCCCGATGGTCTACTCAGGTGATGTGACCGGTCGGTATACGAGCCAGCTGGAAGGGGCAGTCCAAGCCTGGCGAGGCGAAGCGGGGCGGAGTCTCGATGTTTACTACTGATAACCGGCAGAGGCTTGCCCGGTTGCTCCAGTGGGAGGTAGGTTGGGTGATCGAGCGCAGTCGAATTACCGCTCGCCGTCTTCTCATCATCGCGAAAGACCGGGGGGTCAGTGGCCGAGGTGTCTGCCTTGTCGAGCTTCTGTTGGCCCTGGCCTTGGGAGTGTGTGTGGCCCTCTCCGCGCTACCCGTGTTTAGCAGAGTGGAAGCAGCAACCGTCTCGGCAACCGAGACCACCATCTGGGAGCTGCAAGCCCGGGTGGCAGTGGCCCGACTGGAGAGGGATCTCCGGCTGGCTACTACCTTGGGCGCCCCTTTTGCCCGCGACACGCCGCTGCTTCACGCAGCGTCTTCTCAGATCGTCCTTGTCACTCGCGACATGCAATCTGACGCCCCGGTCTTGGTGGAATGGGAAATCGTCGGTCGGAGCCTTATGCGCCGTTGGGGGAACTGTCCCGAGGTGGTGCCCACGACCTTTCCGCACTCGCTATACCGGGACAGCAAGACCATGTTGGAACGGGTCGCCTCGGGTCGGTCGGGCTTTCGGTTTGTGACAGTGGTCGGGGACAATGAGAGCTCCCTCGAACCACAGCACTTGGGGCTGGTGGAGAGGGTGGTGGTGACAGTAAGCGAAGTGACCTTTGACCACGAACTTCCCGGCCTTCTGGAAAGAAACGCAAGGCTCGGGCGATGAGCAAAGTCCGCCGCCACTTAGGGCATTCCCTCCCTCCTGGCCACGCTGGCAGGGTCGAGGGGAACTTTCGGCCGATCGGGAGCAGGCGAGGTTCGATAGTACTGTTGGTTCTGTTTCTCTGTTTGGCGGGAGCGGTGATCATTCAAGGTGCGGTCGGGGCGGTGGTGTGCTCTCAGCGCAGTCTTGTGGACGAAGCGGACGATCGAGAGGCCCTCGCCGTGCGAGAAAGAGGCTTGGAACGTGCTCGCGAGCGGGTTCTCGGGGATTGGGCGGCGGCTGATTGGTACGACGAGGTTCAGGGGAGGGCCGAATCCGTGCCCTTGTACCTGGTAGTCAAGCCGCCGTTGCCGCCCGGTATGTGGACGATGGGGGTGTCCGCCCGGGCTGTGGTCGGTTCCGGACTCAGCCTTTCCGCGCTCGTGGAACGGGCGCGCGACGGCTTCGATCTGCCCTTGGCGGCTGTGGTAGCAGAGAGAGTGCTGGTTTCGAGCGACAGGTCCACGCCGTGGATCACCGTGGAGGGGGAGACGGAGCAGACCCTAGTGCACTTGGTCCACCCCCCGAATTCCACGGCTGACCGCGGCCAGATACACATTATTCCAAGCCCCTGGTCCCTCGACCAAGGGTGGCGAATCCTGATAGGTCTCCTTGCGACCAGTTCTGACGACGGCGAGGGCGGCGGCCTTACCGCTCCGGCTGAGGGGGTGACGATTCTCGTCGGGAAACCGGGCCAGTCCGTGGGACCACCCTATGGTCTAGCCGGAAAAGACCCCGAGCACCCCGCATTGCTTGTGGTCACCGGGGGGGCTGACGTCGATCTGAGGGCGCGCGGGGACTGGTGGGGAGTGGTCGTGGCTGACGGAGGAGGGGCTAAGCTGGAAGGGACCTCGCTGCATGGCGCGGTACTGGCGAGCGGGGCGGTGGAATTGGGGCTGACTGGCCGCGTCGTCTTCGATCCTCAACTATTGCGGTGGGCGACCGACCGCTCACTATGGCGGGCCCGGTTGATGCCCGGGTCCCGGAGCGAGAGGGTAGAATGAAACCGACCAATAGCCCCGGTGGGCTTAGGACTTGGAGCGCGGGTATACTCCGTACTATGAGTGGGCGATCAGACGAGAGCTCGGGTGTGCTGTCCTGGAATTCCCGCAGGCGGTGCCTGCAGGTGGAGTGCCGGGAATGCGAGGCTATCTGCCAACGGGTGGTGTTTCCATACCGTTGCCTGATGATAGCTTGCCCGGCGGTGTATGCGTACGTGGAAGAGGAGACCACGTACTTCGGCTGCGTTTACAAAGTCTTCGCTCCCGAACTCGACCTGGCCGCCTTCAGCTTCCAAGGCAGAAATGCCGGCAATGGTCGCGGAGGCGAAGACCCTTATGGAGCTCTCCGTGTGACTGGGAGGCCCCGAGAACAATGCCCGATCGCGGTCGAGCAAGCTTATCCGCACCAAGCAGAACAGGCTTGCGTGAATCCCGCCTTCTTTCACCAGCGGGGGGGCCCAGCAGGAGACTGCATGCGTCTTTACGAGCGCTCTCGCTCGACTCCCAAGAACGAGCCAGACAAGGTCTGAAAGGTCTGAGGAGAAGCGGGATTGGACTTAGAGCTCGTTTTCTTGGGAACTGCAGGAGCGACGCCCACTATCGACAGAAATTCCCCAGCTACACTCATAGTCCGCGGAGGGGAGAGGATCCTTGTCGATTGCGGGGAGGGCACCCAGCGTCAACTCATGAAATCGGTCGGGCTGGCCCGTCTCAACCTCATACTCCTTACTCACCTCCACGGTGACCATTATCTCGGGCTTCCCGGTCTGCTCAAGACCATGAGCCTTGGCGGTCGAGAAGAACCCCTGCAACTGTTCGGTCCCCCAGGGCTTTATGAGCTTCTAAGGCAGATAGAGTACATTGTGGGCAGACCCCGCTTTCCCTTCATAGTGGAGGAGGTCCGCCCCGGCGAGACCCTGCCCCTGCCGGATTTTGTTCTGAAAACCGCAGCCACTGACCACGGTCTTCCCGGGGTGGCCTGGTGCCTGCAGGAACCGGAGCGTCCTGGGCGCTTTCTCCCCCAGGTGGCGGTCGCTTTGGGTGTGGCGCCAGGCCCCGAGTTTGGTCGTTTGCAAAGAGGAGAAGCGGTGATCACTCCTGTAGGGCGGGTGGTCCGTCCGGAAGAGGTCATGGAAGGCCCCCGGTGGGGTAGGAAGCTGGTCTTCACCGGGGATACCCGACCCACCCGCGAAGTGATCGACCTGGCCGAAGGGGCCTCGGTTCTTGTACACGATGGCACCTTCGGAGAGTCCGAGAGTGACCGCGCCCTGGAGACGGGCCACTCCACTGCCCGGGAGGCAGCGCAGGTGGCACTGGCGGCAGGGGTTTCGACGTTGGTACTGACCCATCTCAGCTCGCGTCATAGCTGGCGAGAACTTCGGGATGAGGCTCGGGAAGTGTTCCCGGCCACGGTCGTGCCTCGCGATTTGGATGTTCTTGTGGTGCCCTACCCAGAGAAGGGCAGTCCACGGCTTGAACGGGTATAATGGCCGTCCGTCCGGCGAGTATTGACCAGAGTGGACTATTATCCGTCAGGCTTGCCCACGTAGCTCAGGGGATAGAGCACTGGCCTCCGGAGCCAGGTGCCGCAGGTTCGAATCCTGCCGTGGGCATATCTAGAGCCCTACTGGGCTAGTAGCTCGGCTCGTTCTCTGACTGGGCCAGGCCGAGCCACCGCTCCACGTCCTGATAGTCAGCGGGGGTCAAGGGCCCGATCTGCCAGCTGAAGACCTCGGCGGCTGCTGTCAAGTACAGTCGCTTCACCAGATTCATGTCAGCCTTGTCTTCGGCAAGAGCGGCGATACTGGTCTGCCTCAGACCCGGTTCGCCGCATGACACTATGAGGTCGAACAGCGAGAGATCGATGCTGACGTTCAGGGAAGTCCCGTGACTGGCCACCCAGCGCTGGCAGCGCAGACCCACGGAGGCGATCTTCTCGCCTGCCACGTATACTCCGGGGTGACCCGCTCTTCGGTGGCCGGTCAGTCCCAAGCCATGCAGAGTGCGCAAGACTATCTCTTCCAGCCCCCGCACGTAGCTGGTGAGATCTCTGCGAGGTACGGGCACGACGAGGTAACTCACCAGTTGGCCAGGCGCATGCAAGGTGGCCTGCCCCCCTCGCTCCGAGTAAGCAAGTTGGACTCCCCGCTCTCGCGCAAGCTCGAGACTGTAGACGTCGCGGCTGGCCTTAGCGCGACTACCGAGAGTGATTACCGGTTCGTGTTCCAGAAGGAACACCACTCCCGGAAGGACGCCTTCAGCTACGGCTTGGCGCAGGCGTCCCTGGAGTTCCTGTAGAGGCAGGTACGGCACAAGGCCCAGGTCTAACGCAGGATAACAAGGCCGTTGGTCGCCCGGAGGTCCGCTGAGTGGAAGTCTGCTGAGCGGCCCAGACTCAGACTCAAGGTCAACCCTTGTGGTATAAGAAACTGTTGTGGGCAGATCTTCCATGCAGCAGAGATTAGCGCACGAGTCGGGCGGTTGGCTGGAGCCAACAGGAAAGAGGAGGGACCTTGGGGCGCAAGAAGTACGATCCTCTGTGGGAAGTGGTCGGCGAGGTCGTCCCTTTGCAGGGGACCGAACCTGATCTGGATGCCGTGTGTCCCCATTGCCACGTGCGGGTGCACGTGGGGCGTGAGCGTGCCGCAGGAGGGTACGTCTGCGGGTTGTGCGGCGGAGTGTCTCAACTCGATTTCACGGCAACCGGCCCTATCCTGCGGCCCGAGGCGGCTACCACAGCAGCGGGGACAACGGTCAGTACCGGATGACCGGTCGGCCCAGATCGGGAAGAAGGTCGCCTAATTCTGGTGGCAGGTCCTGCGGAGCTGACACGGTAAGGGGATCACCGTCAGACACGTACCGCAGAGGCGACCCTGGCTTGAGCTGAGCAAGGACTCTCTCCAGAGCGTCGGCAGTGACCATGATCCGGGGCAGGTGTAGGAGCCGGAACTTGGTGGAGAAGGGCGAGTATGCGGGTGTTCCCCCCAGACTGAGGGCAGCCGAGTAGGAGTAGCGGAGGCCTTGATACTCCCCGCTGGCGAGTATGCTGTCATCAGCAGGATAGGCCGCATAGGGCACGGCTAGGCTTACCACCGCGTACCCGTTGCCTATGAGGTCTTGCAGTCTCTTCTGCGCCTCAGCCAATTCCCGCGCAGTCTCCTCCAAGGAAGCTTTCTTCATGTTGAGATGGGAGAGGGTGTGGCTGCCGACTTCATAGCCCCAGTCCACCAGATTGCGGAGTTTCTCACGGACCCGGTCCCCCTGTCCGAAAGGCGGGACATCGAAGTCACAGAAGAATGAGGCACGTGGAGCCCACCTCCCTGTCTCCACGGCCTCCTGCAGGATGGCCACAGCACAATCGGGGTCTAGACTGCCGTTGTCGAGAATGCGGTACTGATCAGGGCTGGAGTCGTCGAAAGTGAGGACTACCGGGGACTTCCCCGCCGGTATGTCTACGTTACCTGCGACCAGGTCGCGGACGTTTAGGGGATAGAAGCCTTCCTCGGCCAGCAGAGCAAGGTCCTGGCGCAGGTTCTCTGGCGTGCGGGTGTACTCACCTTCAGGGCTGCCTATGCGGTGGTAGCTCAAGATGGGGATATAGCCCATTTCGTTCGCGCCCATGGCGCGGGCGCGCTGTTCGGTCAAGGGACCCGCCGAGGTAGTGGTGGCGGCATTGGCAGCTGGAGCTGAAGCGTGAGTCGACGTCCCCTGGGTTACCCGAACAGTGGAGGCGGGGCCGCTTTCCTCTGGCCCGCCGAAGGCTAGCCCGCTCACCAGCCCAAAGAAACCACCCAGCACGAAGGCTACAAGGAGAAAACGCACAAGACGGCTGAGCTTCATAGAAAATGCAGTATAACAGACGCTTCTGGTACAATCGCTCGACCATGGCTCCGGCTTCATACCAGAGGATCGCCCCGCGGCCAGGCGCTGCACGCCGTCGGAGGACCCGCGGTCCGGCGCTTGCCCTGATCGCCTTGCTGGGAGCGGCGGTGTTCGCTGGCGGCTTCATCCTTTTCTGGTCTCTCGGTAGTTGGTTGGTCGGGGGAAGCGGCCTTCCTGGGTCGGGAGACCGAGCCGGGAACGCCAGCACGGGAATCCTTCTTGCCTCTTCGGAATACACCCTTGAACCCCTGGTCGATCTGCGGGCATTCCGTGACCTTTCGTACGTGCCTGTGAAGGGCGTCTACGTAAGCAGCTATGGCGCGGGCAACGAGGAGATCCTGGCGCGGCTGCTAGCCCTCGCGGACCGCACAGAAATCAATGCTTTTGTGATCGACGTCAAGGACGACTTCGGCAAGGTGACTTATAGCGCCGACGTGCCGCTGGCAGTCTCTCGCGGTCTGATAGAGAAGCGCATTGAGGATATCGATGGCCTCCTGGCTACCCTTCGTAAGCACGGTATCACTCCCATTGCCCGGCTCGTGTGTTTCAAGGACAACGATCTGGCGAGGAAGCGCCCGGACCTGGCGGTGCAGAGCACCGAGGGAGGGGTCTGGCAAGACCGTAAGGGACTCCGCTACACCAACCCGTATAACCACGAGGTGTGGGAATACAACGTCCAGGTGGCAGAAGACGCGGCCAGGCGGGGGTTCCGCGAGATCCAATTCGACTACGTCCGTTTTCCAAGTGACGGGCCCGTGGAGCAAGCCGTCTACCCGGGCGAGTACACGACGAAGGAAGAGGCCATTGCCGGCTTCCTGGCTTTTGCCCGGGAACGCCTCGAGCCTCTAGGCGTATGGGTCTCGGCGGATGTCTTCGGTGTAACGGTCCACGTTAAGAACGATCAAGGCATCGGACAGCAGCTCGAGAAGATGGCGCGCAACGTAGACCTGATCTGTCCCATGGTGTATCCCTCTCACTACAGTCAAGGCTACTACGGTCTAGAGAGCCCGAACGCCCAGCCCTACGAGCTGATCAAGAAAGCTATGGCCGACACGGCCGCTCGTTTGGCCGGAACCGGGGCCAAGGGGCGGCCCTGGCTCCAGGACTTCTCGTTGGGGGGGGTCCAATACGGGGCAGAAGAAGTCAAAGCGCAGATAAGAGCGGCCGAAGAGATGGGCTTCGACGAGTGGCTGTTGTGGGACCCGGCCCTCAAGTACGTCGAGGCCGCACTCAGGCCAGAGAGCAGCTAGGCAGCAGCCGTCGTCGCGGTAACACCCGAAGCCGCCGGATGACTTGTTGGGCCCTGTTCGGGCTAGGGCGCCGTGTATTAGAATAGCTAGCGCTTCGCTCTGTGTGCGGCGGGCGGTTCGGGCACATTCAAGGCGGTTCGGGGGGGCGGTGAGCGTTCCTCAACTCTCAGTCTTCGTAGAAAACCGACCCGGCCATCTGGCTGAGGCTTTGGGCGTGTTGGCTCGGGACGGTGTCAACATCCTGTCATTCACCATCGCCGATACCGTCGATTACGGCATCTTGCGTCTGATCGTGAATGACGTAGAGTCAGCCTGTAGGCTTCTGGTTGAAGCAGGCTACGAGGTCGTCATCCACCCGGTGGTCTGCGCACTATTGCCTGATCGACCAGGAGCGCTCGCTGCGGTGGTGCGGTTGGTGTCGGACTCGGGCCTTGACATCGAATATATATACCAAGGAGCCCGGGATTCTCTGCTGCTTAGAACAGAAGAGCTCGAAGGTCTGGAGAAGCTCCTGAGAGAAGCCGGATTCACCGTGTTGGGTCCGGAGGATCTTCCGTGAAACCCGTCTTTCTGCTGTCATCCCTGCAGTGACTTTCGACCAGTTTCTCCAGTACATCTTCAGCGGCATCACCAGTGGCAGCGTCTACGCCTTGACTGCAATCGGTTTCACCCTGATCTTCAGTGCCACCCACATAATCAATTTCTCGCAGGGACAGATGGTCATGCTGGGCGGCTTAGGGGCGGTAGCCCTTCACCGGGCTGGCCTGCCCCTGTGGGCCTGTTTCTTGGGCGCTGTCGCTGCAGTGACCCTGCTCAGCACGGGCCTAGAAAGAGCCGCCATCCGCCCGCTGCTGCGTAAGGGGGTCCTTGCGCAGATCATCGCAACGGTAGGGGCCGCTTTTGTGCTGGAGACAGCGGCCATGGTGGCATGGGGACGGGAGGCCCTCAGCTTGCCTGCTTTCTCGGGGGAGACTCCGCTCGTGGTAGGCAAGGCGACTATCATTCCCCAGACCCTGTGGGTGCTGGGCCTCACTATCGTCATCGTGGTCGTCCTGCAAGTCTTCTATCGGCGGAGTCTTTTCGGGACGGCCATCCGGGCCTGCGCGGTCAATCCCACCGCTGCCCGCTTGCAGGGCATCTCCTACCAGAAAGTAGTGCTCTTCAGCTTTGCTCTTAGCGGGGCCGTGTCGGCAGCGGCTGGGGTGATGATCACGCCCATCAGCTTCATGAGCTACTCGTCAGGGGCGCTTCTAGGGCTCAAAGGCTTTGCTGCCGCCACTCTGGGTGGTCTGGGCAACCCGCTGGGGGCGGTGGCGGGTGGCTACATCCTGGGGATAGTGGAGGCGCTCGGAATCGGGGTGGTGTCTGCCGGGTACAAGGACGCCATCGCCTTCGTGATACTGCTTCTTGTTCTCTTCCTGCGGCCGGCCGGCTTACTGGGAGCGCGGGTGGTGAACAGGCATTGAACGCATCCCAGTGGACAGGATGGACGGCGGCCTTGCGGCGTCACGCCGGCTACTTGGTGTTCGCGGTGGTCGTGATGACCATCCCTGCCTACCTTGGGGATGCCTACTACCTCTCCTTGCTCGCTTTCATGGCTACCCGTTTCATGATGGCGATGGGTCTCAGCCTCCTTCTGGGGCAGGCGGGACAGATCTCTCTGGGCCAGGCGGCGTTCGTGGGTATCGGGGCCTACTCCAGCGCCATCTTGACCACCCGTCTAGCCGTCGACCCCTGGCTGGCCATGTTAGTGGGGGCTGTGATTGCGGCCTTGCTAGCTGGCCTCGTCGGGATCCCCACCCTGAAGTTACGCGGATACTACTTGGCTATGGCCACTCTCGGCATCAACGAGATCGTCCATATCCTCTTGATGCAACTGAAAGGGCTCACCAACGGCACAGATGGCATTTCCGGCATCCCGTCGCTCAGACTGGGAGGTCTCGATCTGGGCGGGCCGAAAGCCTATCATCTGGTGGCCTGGGGGCTAGCCCTCGTGATGCTGAGGTTCTCCCTCAATCTAGCCCAATCCCGCGTGGGTCGTTCTTTGCGCGCCTTGCGTCGCTCGGAGCCGGCCGCGGAGTCGTTAGGCATCGACACAGCGAGACGAAAAGTGCAAGTGTTCATGTTGGCTGCCGTCTTTGCTTCCGTAGCGGGCAGTCTGGACGCGTACTACATCCATTACGTCAGTCCCGAGAGCTATACCATCACCTTTTCCATCATCTTGATCACCGGTGTGATATTGGGGGGTCTCGGGACGATCTGGGGAGCTTTGTGGGGTACGCTCGCCATCGTCATACTGCCCGAGCTGCTCAAGCGGGTGAACGAGGACATCACGAACCTGGTATTCGGGGTGTTACTCATAGTCATCATGCTCCTGCAGAGGGAGGAAGGGGGAAGCGTGCTTGAGTCTGTCAAGGCCCGCTTGCATGAACGGCTGTCGAGACGGGCGTCCTCCGACTCGGGGGGAGAATAGCCCGTGGCTCTACTACAAGTGCAGGCAGTGTCGAAGCGGTTCGGCGGCCTCGAGGCCCTCAAGGACGTGACTTTTTCAGTCCACGACGGGCAGATCAAGGCCCTGATCGGTCCCAACGGTGCGGGCAAGACCACCTTGTTCAACGTGGTTTCGGGTTCTTACAAGCCCTCCAGTGGCCGCGTGTACCTCGATGGTATCGACGTCACCGGGAAGCCTCCCCACTACATGTGTCGCCTTGGTCTAGGTCGCACTTTCCAGCAGAGCCTGCTCTTCGACGGCCTGACCGTGCTCGAAAACGTAGCGGTGGGGCACTATCCACGCACGGGAGCAGGTATCCTATCTGCTGTTCTCACCCTTCCGCGACACCGACGCGAGGAGCGGGAGACCTTCGCGGTGGCGAGAGAGATCTTGCGTCGCGTGGGATTGGAAGAAAGGGCTCAGGAACCGGCGCAGAACCTGCCCATGGGGGAGAGGCATCTGCTCGAGATCGCTCGGGCTTTGGCCTCGGGCCCGCGGTTGCTGCTCTTGGACGAACCGGCGGCCGGGCTCAACGAAGAGGAGACCAGACATCTAGCAGAGACCATACGCAAGCTCAGGGACGAAGGAGTCACCGTGCTCTTGGTCGAGCACGACATGACTTTTGTCATGGACATATCGGACGAGGTCGTGGTCTTGGACTACGGACGCAAGATCGCAGAGGGCCCGCCGCTCATGATCCAGGACAACGAAGAGGTCATAAAAGCCTACTTGGGGGAGGAATTGGAATGACGGGCAAGAAGGACAGGGTCAAAGTGCAGAGCAGAGCATGGGGAGGGATCCTTGCGGTCCTGCTGCTGGTCGCGGTGGCGCTGGCAGTCGCAGCCTGCGGGGAGGAGAGTACCACGACGACCGCTGCTAGCGGGGTGACCTCGTCCACAGTGGCTGCTCCGAGCGGTGAGCCCGTGGTCATCGGGGCGATCGTATCAGCCACCGGGGCCAACTCGGCCTTGGGCGAGCAGGAGCGCAATGTCCTTGTGATGATGGAGCAGGTCATCAATGAGAAGGGGGGAGTGCTTGGCCGGCCGCTCAAGATAGTGGTCGAGGACGACAAGACCGATCCCAAGGAAGCCGTCACTGCTGCCAACCGACTGATCGACCAGCAGAAGGTGGTGGCACTCATAGCAGCAACAGGCTCAGCTTCCACGCTGGCTGTCAAGGAGATAACTGCCCAGAAGGGCCTGCCCCAGATAGCCATGGCGGCCGCCAACGACATAACCGACAAGCCGCCCATGGACTGGATCTGGCGAACACCGCACAAGGATGCTCTGGCTGTGTCGCGGGCTCTTGACTATGTGGTCAACGTGTTGAAGGTCAAGAAGATCGCCGTCCTGCACGACGAGAACGCTTTCGGATCGTCGGGCAACGCCGAGATCGCGAAGCAGGCGCCCACCCTGGGCCTGGAGGTGGTGGCTGCAGAGTCCTACAAGACGGCAGATACCGATCTCACCGCACAGCTCACCAAGATCCGCGGGAAGGATCCCGAGGTTCTCATAGTGTGGGGCACTAACCCCGGCCCGGCTCTAGCCGCCAAGAACATGAAGCAGCTGGGCATGAACATCCCTTACGTAGGCAGCCACGGGATCGCCAACAAGAAGTTCATCGAGCTGGCAGGAGAGGCAGCTGAAGGGGTCGTCTTCCCGGCGGGTCGTCTCTTGGTTCCCAGCTCGATCACCGAGCCTGCCCAGAAGGCTGTCACTGACGAGTTCATCGCTTTGTATCAGGCCAAGTACGGGGCATCGCCCAACACTTTCGCTGGTTATGCGTTCGAGGCGGTCATCATTCTTGTCGACGCTATTTCACGTGCGGGCAGCACTGAGGCCAGTGCCATACAGGCCGCTCTTAACTCCACTACCAACCTCCCTGGCCCTGACGGCTACTATAACTACTCGCCCACCGACCATGACGGCCTGAAGGCCGAAGACATGATCATGGTCAAGATCCAGGGCGGCACTTGGGTGCTGGCGGAGTAGCGATGACCGAACGGGATACTGGTCACGGTTGACGGGGCGTTGACGTGTTGGAACTCGCGGGCATCCGCGCCGGGTATGGAAGGATAGAGGTCCTTCACGGCCTGGACCTGGCTGTGCGCGAGGGGGAGATCATCACCATCATCGGTGCCAACGGGGCTGGCAAGAGCACCTTGCTCAAGGCCCTGTCAGGGGTGGTGAAGCTGTCCGCGGGCTCTGTCACCTTTCGCGATGAGCGCATCGACAAGTTCAGTGTCGAACAAATCGTGCAAAGGCGGCTGGTACAGATACCTGAGGGACGTCAGCTGTTCGGTCCCTTGACTGTCCGCGAGAATCTCGCCCTGGGTGCATACTCGCGCCGCAGAGGGGCGGTACCGGTGGCGCAAAGGCTACGGCGGATCTTTGCACTTTTTCCTCGTCTCGAGGAACGACTTGATCAGCAGGCAGGCACCCTTTCTGGCGGAGAGCAACAGATGTTAGCCATCGCCAGAGCTCTCATGGCGGAGCCCCTCCTGCTTCTACTGGATGAGCCCTCCATGGGGCTTGCACCCTTGGTGGTCCGCGACATCTTTGCCGCCTTGCGCGCTCTCAATCAGGAAGGTTTGACCATGATCCTGGTGGAGCAGGACGCCCGCATCGCCTTGAGTCTGGCCCATCGGGGCGTGGTCATGGAAAGAGGGAGATTTGTGCTCGAGGATTCAGCGCGAGCCTTGCTCGAGAATCCCGAAGTGCAAGCGATCTACTTCGGTCAACGGGAAAGCAACCTGGCTCGACGCGAGGCCAAGCCAGGCTACGGAGAGCTAAGCCCTGGCCGGAGGGAGGCCGATCGCGGCCACCAAGAGGTCAGTCACGGGCTTTCTCTTGAAACGACGTGGGCGGACGACCAGGGAGAAGGGGCATGAACGAGATCTGGAACCCTGAGTACGAGACCATGAGCCGGGAAAGCCTCCGGGAACTGCAGTTCAAGCGGTTGCAGATGACTCTTCGCTGGGTCTATGAGAATGTCCCCTTCCATCGCGAGCGGTGGACGGCATTGAAGCTGAAGCCCGGCGACATTCGCAGCCTCGAGGACATCGTAAAGCTGCCCTTCACAGCGAAGAGCGACCTCAAAGCTGCCTCTCCCTATGGACTTTTCGCACTGCCCCTGGAGAAAGTAGTCCGCATCCATTCCGCCTCGAGCACCATATCAGACCCAGCCGTGGTTGGGTACAGTCGCGGTGACCTCAACACCTGGTCAGAGTTATGCGCTCGGGCTGCTGTGGCTGGCGGGGCCCGTTCTCACGATGTGGCGCAAATCTGCTTTGAGTATGGCCTCACCACAGGAGCCTTCGGCATGCATGCCGGACTCGAACGGGTGGGTGCGACCGTTATCCCTGCGTCAACCGGCAATACGCGGCGCCAACTACAGATCATGCGGGATTTCCGTACCACGGTGCTGGTGGGTACGCCGAGCTACGCCCTTCATCTCCAGGAGGTGGCACCCGGCTTGGGCTTCGATTTCAGAGACCTTTCTGTGCGCGTGGCCATCCTCGGTTCAGAGCCCTGGACCAACGAGCTCCGCGAGGAACTCGAGAGGCGGTCGGGCATGTCAGCCATCGACATCTACGGACTCTCAGAAGTTCTGGGGCCGGGCATGTCCTTCGAATGCTGGAACAAAGATGGTCTGCATGTCAATGAAGATCACTTCTTGGTAGAGGTCATCGACCCGGACTCAGGGGAACCGGTTCCCGAAGGCAAAGAGGGCGAGCTCGTCTTTACTTCCCTCACGAAGGAAGCCTTGCCTGTCATCCGCTACCGTACCGGTGACCTGGCGAGCTTGAGCCGTCGTCCCTGCGCTTGCGGGCGGACGTTCGCTCGGCATACCAAGGTTCTCGCGCGCACCGACGACATGCTCGTGTTGGGTGGAGTCAACGTCTACCCAGCGTCGGCTGAAGCTGTTCTCCTGGATCTGGAAGGGGTGGAGCCCAACTACCGCATCATCCTTTACACCGAGGAAGGGCTGGACAAGATGGAGATCCAGATCGCGGTGGACTCCTCTTTCTTCTCGGACACCGTGCGCAAGCTACAGAATTTTCAACGTCATGTCGAAGAACGCATGCACCAGGAATTGGGCATCCGCCCCCGAGTACGTTTGGTCGAGCCTCGCTCTCTTCCCCGGGGCTCTGATGCCCGCTCCCGCCTGATCGACAACCGAAAGGGAGTGGGGAGAGGCCAATCTGGTACACTCCCCCGACGGTAGACAAGGCGCGGTCGGCGACCGCAGATAGGCACAGAAGCTCTGGAGGTTAGCGTGTCGGAAAACAGCTTCCTGTTCACTTCGGAGTCGGTGAGCGAAGGTCACCCCGACAAAATGGCGGACCAGATCTCCGACGCGGTGCTGGACGCCGTTCTCAAAGACGACCCACAGGGGCGCGTGGCTTGCGAAACCCTGGTCACCACCGGCCTTGTCGTCGTTTCCGGGGAGATAACTACATCCACGTACGTAGACGTTCCTTCGGTCGTGCGCCGTACTATCGAGCGCATTGGCTACACTCGAGCCAAGTTCGGTTTTGATGCCGCCACCTGCGGGGTGATCACCTCCATCCATGAGCAATCGCCCGACATCGCGCAGGGCGTGAGCACCGCTCTAGAGTACCGGATCGACCCCAGCGATCACGATGAGCTTGACTCTCAGGGTGCCGGCGACCAAGGCATGATGTTCGGTTACGCCTGCCGCGATACCGCGGAGCTCATGCCGATGCCTATCCTGCTTGCTCATAGGCTGATCCATCGCATGAGCGACGTCCGTAAGGGCGGGGTCTTGCCTTATCTGCGCCCAGACGGCAAGAGTCAGGTCACCGTGCGCTACCGTAACTGGGAGCCGGAGTTCATCACGGCGGTCGTGCTCTCCACCCAGCATAAGGAGGGTGTCGACATCGACACTCTTCTACGCCCGGACCTCATCGATCATGTCATCAAGCCCGTGCTTCCAGAGGGCCTTTACGACCCGGAGTTCAAGAAGACCAAGCTTTATGTCAACCCGACCGGAAAGTTCGTGATCGGCGGGCCCATGGGTGATACAGGGGTTACCGGCCGCAAGATCATCGTGGACACTTATGGAGGATTCGGACGCCACGGCGGAGGCGCCTTCTCCGGTAAAGACCCGTCCAAGGTGGACCGCTCCGCGGCTTACGCGGCCCGCTATGTGGCCAAGAATGTGGTAGCCGCCGGCCTGGCCGACCGGTGTGAAGTGCAGGTCGCCTATGCCATCGGGGTCGCGCACCCGGTGAGCGTCATGGTGGAATGCTTCGGAACGGAGAAGGTTGATCGCAAGGTGATCGAAGAGCTCATTCTGAGCCACTTCGACCTGCGCCCAGCGGCCATCATCCGCGACCTGCGTCTGTTGCGGCCGATCTATGAGAAGACCGCCGCCTACGGCCACTTCGGCCGCGAAGATGCCGACTTCACTTGGGAGGCGACTGACAAGGCCGAGTTTCTGCGGCGCGACGCTGGTCTATAAACTGGGCTGCGGCTGGCGAGCGCCTAGCCGGGTGAAAACCGAGGGTTTGGGGGCAAGGCCAGCAAGGCTGGCCTTGCGCCGAGGTTAGCTGCGATGTCGGCCAGACCTGATATGCACGCCGCTTCGGAGGTCGTTCAATGTGTGGTGCTGCTCAGGCTGCATCATCTGGGCGACCGCGTGTTCGACTATGTCGTGCCGCCTGGACTCCGGGGCGGGGTGGAGGTCGGCTCGCTCGTGTCCGTCCCGTTCCGAGGGCGGGCGGCGCGGGCCGTCGTGGTCGCTCTGGGCCCCTCGGGTGAGGCGTGCACCGAGCTCAAAACCATCCTGTCCGTCTTACCTGGTCAGGTCCCCGCCGACCTCTTAGAGTTGGCGCAACACCTGACGGCGCACTACCTTTGCTCGCTCGAATCCTGCCTACGTCTGATGATTCCTCCTTCTGGCGGCCGTCGGAATCCGGACCAGGTTGGCCATGCGAGCCGGGCCGCGTCCATCCGCCGGGAATGGGTCAACCTCTTGGACCGTGAACCCCAGGGGTTCAAGTTGACCGCTAAGCAGAAGAAGGTCTTGGAGTCGATCCCGCCCGAAGGGATAACGACAGCGCTGCTGCTCGCGAAGACAGGGGTGGGGAAGGCTGTGCTTGCAGGGCTGGCGAAGAAAGGACTGATCGAATGGGGACCGCCTCCCCCGCAGGAGGACGTCGTTCCAGCCCAGGAACCTCCGGAACTATGGCCGGAGCAAGCAGCAGCGGTCTCTTCCCTCAGCGCGGCTCTGGACGAGGGCCGATACTCTCGCCATCTCCTGTGGGGGGTGACGGGAAGTGGCAAGACCGAAGTGTATCTGCGTCTGCTCGGGCACACGGTCGAAAGAGGGGGAGGAGCCATCCTCTTGGTACCCGAGATCGCTCTAACTCCGCAGACCGTGGAGCGGGTCCGGGCTCGCTTTGGCAGCCAGGTAGCCGAGTTTCACAGTGGTCTACCCCCAGGGCAGAGGCTGCACGAGTACCGACGTATCCAAGCAGGTGAGGCGCGCATCGTGGTCGGGGCGCGCTCAGCGGTGTTCGCCCCTGTGGCTGATCTGCGCTTGGTAATCATTGATGAGGCCCACGACCCCTCGTACAAACAAGAGGAAGAACCTTGCTACGAGGCGCGGAAGGTCGCCGAGCTTCGCTTGAGATTAAGGGGAGGGCTCCTGCTCGAAGGCAGCGCCACTCCCGCAGTCGAAAGCCTGGGGGAAGACCTCGTCCCGATCCGCCTCAGCCGCCGGGCGGCTGGCTCTCTTCCCGAGGTGGAAGTAGTCGACATGCGCCTGCAGGGGGCAGGGCTGCTCTTAGCCCCCAGATCCCGTGAAGCATTGGCTGAGGTTTTGAGGCGCGGCGAGCAGGCCATCATCCTGCTCAATCGACGCGGCTCGGCGGGATATGTGCATTGCGAGCACTGTGGGCATGTGCTGTTGTGCACCTCTTGCGAGCTGGCAGTGACCTACCATGCCGAAGGGCGACGCCTGGTCTGTCACCATTGTGGGCGGTCCTTCCCCCAACCGTCGCTCTGTCCTAGCTGCCAGGAAGCGACTCTTACCCGCTCGGCGCCGGGTACTGAGCGGCTGGACCGGGAACTAAGGCGGTTCGTGCCTCAGCAGAGGGTCTTCCGGATGGATTCTGATGTGGCCACGACCGCCACGCAGATCCAACGCATTCTTTCTGCCTTCGCCGCTTCCCGCCCTGGGGTCCTTGTGGGGACCCAGATGGTGGCCAAAGGCCACGACTTCCCCTATGTGACCCTGGTGTTGGTGGCAGACGCAGACGTAGGATTGTATGTGCCTGACTTTCGCGCTGCGGAGAGAACCTTCCAGCTGCTCATGCAGGTGGCCGGTCGAGCAGGTCGGGCGGAGAGGCGGGGACGGGTGCTGGTGCAGACTTGGAATCCCGAGGTCCCGTGTATTAGAATGGCGCTACAGCGAGATGAGGCGGGTTTCTACCGGCAAGAGCTCGACACCCGGCGACGTCTCGGTTATCCGCCCTTCACGGAGTTGATCCGCTTGGTGACGGTGTCCCCGGAGGCCGAGAAAGCCAGGGCGGGCGCGTATCTCCTGGCTGAACGCCTCGGTCGGCATTTCCGCAAAGGGGAGCTACGGGGACCGGCCCGGCTGTTAGCGCTGCGGGGCAAGGAACGGTGGCAGCTAGTCGTGGCGGCTGAAGACGGAGCCCGCGCCCGAGCGCTCGTGCGCCAGGCCGATGCGCAGCTGAGCGAGCCCTATCGGCAGCGAGGGGTGACGCTGATCGTCGACGTAGACCCGCAATCATTCACCTAAGAGGTATGGAGAAGTCGACAGTGGCAAACAGGACAAGAAGAGCGGTCGCTGCGACAGGCAAGGCGGTGGCGGCCACTCAGAAGGCGGTGGCCAAGAAGGCGGCCATGGCCCCGCTGGCCACTTTGCGCGTTCTTGGTGACCCCGTCCTTAAACAAAAGGCGCGACCGGTCACGGAGTTCGATGCCAGGTTGGCGAAACTCGCCGAGACCATGATAGAGGTCATGGAGCGCGAGGAAGGGATCGGCCTGGCCGCCCCCCAGATAGGCGTGCTCAGCTGCGTATTGGTCTGGGCCGACCCTGAAGACCGCGACCAGGTCCGTGTTTTCGTCAATCCGTGCATCACTCGACAGTCCGCGGAATGCAGTTCCGCTCCTGAGGGGTGTCTCTCGGTCCCGGGGGCCACGGTCGAGGTGGTCCGCGCTGAAGCGATCACAGTCAAGGCGCAAGACCTGGACGGGGTGGAGCGTACCTGGGAACTCTCCGGTTTGCAGGCGCGCATCGTCCAGCATGAGGTCGATCATCTCGAAGGCCGGTTGATTCTCGATCGGGCGAGTCCCGAAGAGAGGCGTCGAGTGCTCCGGGAACTGCGGGAACGCGCGCTGGCTGGCGGCTCGTGAAATTCGCTTTTGCTGGCAGCCCCGAATTTGCAGCTTGGGTGCTGGAGCACCTGGTCAGCCTGGGTCGTCGCCCTGCTCTCGTCATCTCTCGGCCTGACCGCCCCCGCGGCCGGGGTCGACGTTTGGCTGCCCCTATGGCGGCGGTCACCGCGTCGCGGTTGGGTCTCGATTGCGCCCAGGTTCCCAACATCAACGCCCTTGCGGTCCGGGAGCAGATGCACGCGGCTGGGATCTCCGCGCTCGTGGTGGCCTCTTTCGGCCAGATCCTGAAACGGGAGCTTCTCGAGTCGTTTCTGTGCCTGAATCTCCACGCTTCGCTGCTACCCGCCTACCGCGGTGCTGCTCCCATCGAGCGGGCTCTCATGGCTGGAGAGCCCGAGACGGGCATCACCATCATGCGCATCACGGAGGTCTTGGATGCCGGACCCTGGGCCTTACAGACGAGGCTTTCCATCAACCTGACCGACGACGCCGGCTCCGTGCGCAGGGCTTTGGCCTTGCTTGGCGCCATCGGTATCGACCAGGTGCTCACAGGCATCGAGGACGGCACGGTGGTGTGGAGGGAGCAGGTGGGTCCAGCCACCTACGCCGACAAACTGGCCGCTGCCGACTGCGTTGCCGACCCGCGGCAAGGAGCCAAAGCTTTCCACGACCGGGTCAGAGCCCTGAGCCCACGTTCAGGCCTGCGCGCTGTTTCCGGTCAGGTGGAGTTCAAGATCTGGCGCACCTGGCCCTACGGGCAGCCAGGGCTGGTCGAGGTGCCTGCTGTCGCCCAGGCAGTGAACGGACGGACGGGGCGCCTGCTGGTGGCCGACGAGCGGCTTTTTCTGGGCTGCGAGGAGGGGGTGGTGGAGTTGTTAGCGGTGCAGCCGAGTGGCAGGCCGCGCATGACCGCAGCCGCTTTTGTGAGGGGTTACCGCGCACGGCTGGGAGAGACTTTACAGGCACCCCCCGTCGGCTGTGACCCGGGATCCCTGCTGGAGGACTTATAATGCGCCGCCGACTGACAATGCGCCACGGCCCGAGCTTGAACTGCGAACTGGAAGTCTGAGGAGGCTTGGGGGTCCCAAGATGGCCGTTCCCGCCGCTGTCTACCGCGAACTCCATCTGCTGCCGTCGCTCCTTTCCGCCGATTTTGCCCGTCTGGGCGAAGAGGTGGAGGCGGTGCTCGACGCGGGGGTGCGCTTCATCCACGTCGACGTGATGGATGGTCATTTCGTGCCCAACCTCACCATAGGTCCCGGGGTGGTGTCCGCTCTTGCCCCCCGCGTGCATGAGCGAGGAGGTATCCTCTCCGTGCATCTCATGATCGAGCACCCAGAGCAGTTTCTGGAGACCTTTGCCCGGGCTGGAGCCGACGCCTTGAGCGTGCATGTCGAGGCCTGCCCCCACCTGTACCATGCCCTCCAAAGGATCAAGTCGCTGGGGATGGGTGCTGGATTGGCTCTCAATCCTGGAACCAGTGTGGAGCGGGTCGCTGAAGTGCTCGACCTGGTGGATTACCTACTGGTGATGACGGTCAATCCCGGTTTTGGCGGTCAAGAATTGATCGAGAGCGCCCTGGCCAAGGTGCCTGTCTTACGCCCCCTACTCCCAACCACCGCGGCCATAGAAGTGGATGGGGGAGTCAACCGCGAGAATATCCGCCGAGTGGTGGAAGCTGGCGCCAACTGGATCGTGGCCGGAAGCGCGGTGTTCGGGGCAGGGGATCCGTTCCGCCAGGCACAAGAACTAGCTGCCCTCATGAGGGAGCCGGCAAAGTGCGGGCCAACCAGGGAGGGCTTGCCCTGAGTGGGCGCGGGGGTCGAGATGACGTTCGTGTTGCACCTGTGCTAGATTGTGCCGCGTACCGCTCTGATGCGGAAAGAAGAGATGGTCTTCGGGGTCGGGTGAGATTCCCTACCGGCGGTGAAAGCCCGCGAGCCTACTGGGCAGACCAGGTGGAATTCCTGGGCCGACAGTGAAAGTCTGGATGAGAGAAGGCCGGACGCGCTTGCGTTCCTCCGACCCCTGGGCCTGGAGCCTGAGGGGTTTCCTGTTTGGTGCTTAACAAAGAGGACTACCAGCATCTGCTGAGAGCGATGGACCTCGCCGAACAGGCGAGGGGCTGCACTAGCCCTAACCCGCTGGTAGGGGCGGTCATCGTCAAGGACGGGTGGGTCCTGGGCGAGGGGTACCACGCCGGCCCCTGGCGTGACCATGCCGAGATCGCGGCTTTGCGGGACGCTTTGGGGCGGACCTCGGGGGTGCAGGCCGACGTTCTCGACCGCGCCAGTCTGGCAGAACTCTGCCGCGAGCTTTGCTCGGGCGCCACCCTCTACGTGACTTTGGAACCTTGCTGTACTTACGGTCGCACTCCCCCCTGCACGTCGGCGGTCATAGGAGCGGGTTTCTCGCGCGTCGTAGTGGGGGCGATCGATCCTTCCCCGGCCGTGAACGGCCGGGGGCTGGCGCTTCTCCGAGAAGCGGGGCTCCAGGTCGAGCTGGCCGAAGGCGAGGTTGCACACAAGATCAAGCGGCAGAACGACGGTATGCGCAAGGCCGTGTCTCGCGGCCTTCCCTTCGTCGTCTACAAGTACGCCGTCACCTTGGACGGGCGGGTAGCCACGGACTGCGGGGACTCACGCTGGATCTCCAGTGAAGAAAGCCGGGCCCTGGTCCATCGGTGGCGCAGTTGGTCGGACGCTGTAGCAGTCGGCGCGGGCACGCTGACAGCTGATGACCCCACCTTGACCGCACGGACCAGCGGGTGCGGCCGGCAACCCCTGCGGGTGGTCATAGGAGATACACCGGCCCTCGGCTCGGGCAGCGCTCTGGTCCGCACGATAGAGGAGGGTCCCGTGCTTGTGCTCTGCGGCCCGGGGGTCGATCCACGGCGGCGTAGCGAGCTGGAGTCCTGGGGACTGGAGACTCTGGCTACGTCGGCCGGCGAAGGCCGATGGCCAGACCCGTTAGAGAGCGCTCGCCTGCTTGCCACCCGCGACGTCCAGACGGTTCTTTTCGAAGGCGGTCCGCGGGCAGCAGGGGCGTGGTGGGCAGCAGGCCTCATCGACAAGGTGGCGGCGTTTGTGTGCCCGAAGATGGCGCCGGGTTTCGTAAACCGGGGACCTCTACAGGGGCCAGGACCTGCGCGCATGGGCGAGGCCAGCGAGTTGGTCGAAGTCGAGATGGAGCGGGTGGGGCCGGACTTCCTGATCAGCGGCTATACGGGAGGACCGTTCTGATGTTCACTGGCTTGATAGAAGAGGTCGGCGTGGTCAGGCGGCTGGAACGACTGGGGCAAGGAGGCCGGTTGAGCATCGCTGCCCGCACCGTATTGGAAGGGACCCGAGTGGGGGACTCGGTTGCGGTGAGTGGAGCCTGCCTGACCGTGGTGGCCCTGGACGCAGACGGTTTCGTCGTAGACTGCATGCCCGAGACTCTGACTCACACCACACTAGGCGAGGCCAGACCGGGGACGCTGGTCAATCTGGAGCGCGCCCTCGCCCTGGGGGATCGGCTGGGAGGGCATCTTGTCTTAGGCCACGTCGATGGAGTGGCCCAGATCGTGGAAGTCCGCCGAGCTGGCATAGCTTGGGAGGTGGATATCAGTCTACCCGCCGCGCTGGTCGGCTACGTCGCCCCCAAGGGTTCCGTCGCGGTCGATGGCATCTCGCTCACCGTGATCTCGGTAGGGCAGGAAGCGTTCACAGTGGGGATCATTCCTCATACCGTCCAGGCCACCGCTTTGCGGTCCATGAGGGTGGGTCAGAAAGTGAATCTGGAAGCCGATGTCATCGCCCGCTACGTGAGACAGAGCTTGCTCAGTCTTGCTGGTCAGTCGCCGAGTCCGCCAGCATCTACGGTTGGCTCTCCCAGCGGGCTCACTGAGGAGTTCCTTCGCGAACAAGGCTTCCTCTGAGCGAGCCGGCGGCGGCCTGGCAGGCAAATGATCAAGAGATACGGGTTGTGAAGGGGTAAGCAACTAGTGCGCAGAATAGCAGGAGGCATTAGATGACACGAAAAGGCGCCGCATTCGCCAGCATCGAGGAGGCGCTAGCGGAGATACGAGCCGGCCGCATGGTCGTCGTGGTCGATGATGAAGATCGCGAGAATGAGGGTGACCTGACGCTGGCGGCGCAGTTTGCCACCCCTCAGGCCATCAACTTCATGGCTACTCATGGGCGAGGGCTTATCTGCCTCGCTATCACTCCCGAGCGTGCCGAGGCGCTCAGACTACAGCCCATGGTGCGTAACAACCAATCGCGCTTCGGCACGGCTTTTACAGTCTCGATCGAGGCTCGGGAAGGGGTCACCACCGGCATCTCGGCGGCCGACCGAGCCCGGACCATCCAGGTGGCGATAGACCCCAATAGCAAGCCGGAAGATCTCGTCCAACCCGGACACGTGTTTCCTCTGATTGCGCGGAACGGGGGCGTGCTGGCTAGAGCGGGGCAAACGGAAGCCGCGGTCGACCTGGCTCGACTTGCCGGGCTCATCCCAGCCGGAGTGATCTGCGAGATCATGAACGAAGATGGGAGCATGGCCCGGGTTCCCGACCTGGTGAAATACTGCCAGCGGCATGGGCTGAAGATGATCACCGTCGCCGACCTCATCCGCTATCGCAGAAGGACGGAGAAGCTGGTGCGTCGGGTAGCCTCAGTACAGTTGCCCACGCAGTTCGGGGACTTCATGGCCTATGGCTACGAGAGTCTCATCGACGGCGAGCAGCACCTGGCCCTGGTCAAAGGGGAGGTGGAGGGTCAAGAGAACGTCTTGGTGCGGGTCCATTCGGAGTGCCTGACCGGAGACGTCTTCCACTCCCTGCGCTGTGACTGCGGTGACCAACTGCAGGCGGCGTTGGCCGCCATCGAGCGGGAAGGCCGGGGCGTGCTCCTCTACATGGCCCAGGAGGGTCGAGGCATCGGCCTTCTCAACAAGCTACGCGCTTATGAGCTTCAGGAGCAGGGGAGAGATACGGTCGAAGCTAACCTGGAGTTGGGGTTCGCCCCCGACCTTCGGGACTACGGCATAGGGGCCCAGATACTGGCGGATCTCGGACTCACCTCCATCCGGCTGATGACCAACAATCCGCGTAAGCTCGTGGGGCTGGAAGGCTACGGCCTTGTCATCACCGAGCGCGTTCCCTTGGAGGTCTGCCCGACAGAAGCCAACATGCGCTACCTTCAGACCAAACGCGAGAAGCTCGGGCACATCCTCCATCACCAAGGACTCCAGTACGACAGAGACAACGGAAAGGACGGCGCGAATGACTGACAAAGGGCAGGTGTACGAAGGAGTACTCAAGGGAGAAGGTCTCCGTTTCGCGGTGGTGGTCAGCCGCTTCAACGAGTTCATCAGCAGCAAGCTCCTCTCGGGCACTTGGGACTGCCTGACTCGGCATGGAGTGGACTTGGGTGATATCGACGTGGCTTGGGTCCCCGGAGCGATGGAGATCCCCCTCGTCGCCAAACGCATGGCAGCCACCCACCGCTATGACGCCGTCATCTGTCTCGGCGCAGTGATCCGGGGCTCTACTCCTCACTTCGACTACGTGGCTGCGGAGGTAGCCAAAGGTGTGGCCGCGGTCCAGTTGAGCGAAGGGGTTCCGGTCATATTCGGCGTGCTCACCACTGACACCATCGAGCAGGCAGTCGAACGGGCAGGGACCAAAGCCGGCAACAAGGGTTGGGACGCGGCCCTAGCCGCGATAGAGATGGGGAACCTGATCCGCCGCCTGGACGGGCGGGTAGTGTGAAGATCAAGCCACCTTTTCGACTTTGTGGGCCTTGAGGCACTTGGCGCACACATAGGCGCGCGTCGGCTTACCCTCGAGGACTATGCGGACCTTCTGAACGTTGGGGTCCCAGCGACGAGGGGTAGCCCGCATGGAATGGCTTCGATTGTTGCCGAAGGACGGCTTCTTGCCACAGATCGCACAGACTCTTGACATCTATGTCTCACTCCGGTTCGGGGGCTCTTCGCGAGTCGCATAGTATGCCGCAGGGCCCTGCGGATGACAAGAGAGCAGTGGATCTCAGCGCGGAGAGACAAGAGGAGAACCGGATGTCCACTTCGAAGGCGGTGAACCTTCGGCACCCTGCCAGTCTCGATTGGCCAGGAGGCGCTCAGGGTGCGCTAGAATTGAGAGGTACCTCACCCTCCCGGCGGGGAAAGGAGTGGCGATTTTCACCAAGGAGATGTCCATCCTGGAGGCACTGCAGGCCGACCCTCGCGCCCGCGATGTCTTTAACGCTCATGGCCTGGGATGTCTGGGGTGCATGGGGCTGAGCCAGGAGTCCATCGAGGAGGGTGCCAGGATGCACGGCATCGACCCTGATGTCATCGTGGCCGATCTCAATCGGCTTGCTTGTCTGGAAGAACAGCCGGCGGAATGAGCGAAATGACAGAGACTAGCTCGCAGGCAGACCGGCCGTCCGCCGCAGATCCCTCAGCCAAGACCACGGTCGGGGAGGTCGGCGGGGGGCTGGTGGTGACCGACCGGGCCATCGCTGACATCGTAGGCCACACGGTGATGGAGTGCTACGGCATAGTGGGTATGGCATCTCCTGGTCTGCGGCGAGGGGTCGCGGCTCTTCTTGCTCGCGACCGTCTGCACCAGGGCATCAAGGTGGACCAGAGCGAGGGGCTTCTTCGTATCGGTCTGTATGTCATCGTGGAATACGGACTGAACGTGGCCGAAGTGGCGGGCAACGTCCGGGCCCAGGTCGCTTACAACGTCGAGAAGATGACCGGCAGGCGGGTAGACGCTTTGCAGATACACGTGCAAGGGGTCAGGGTCAGTGAGTAGAGTCCTGGGGGCTCTGACGGTGGCCCAGATGCGCGCGCTGTGGAGTGCCGGCTACCAGGCACTTGAGGGGCGCAAACAAGAGATAAACGATCTCAACGTGTATCCGGTGCCCGACGGTGATACCGGCACCAACCTGGCCCTTACCGTGCGCAGCATCGTCGAGGGAGTGGCTCGACTTCCCGCTTCTAGTAGTCACCCTGAAGTTTGCCAATCGGTGTCTCAGGCAGCGCTCATGGGGGCGCGCGGCAACAGCGGGGTGATCCTTTCGCAGATCGTGCGCGGAGCCATGGAGGTCCTGAGCCAGACCTCTGCCCCCTCCATAGAAGTCTTGGCTGCCGCCTTGCGTCATGCCACCGACACAGCTTACAGAGCCGTACGCCGGCCCGTAGAAGGCACCATGCTGACTGTGCTGCGGGATATGGCCGATGCGGCAACAGCCGCCCGGGGGATGACCGATCTTACCGCCTTCTTGGAGCGGGTCCTGGCGGCCGGCTGGGAGAGCGTGGCAAGAACGCCCAGGCTGCTCAAGGTCCTGGCTGACGCCGGTGTGGTCGATGCGGGTGGTTTCGGCCTGGTAGTGCTCCTGGAAGGTGTGGCAAACGGCCGGCACGCCATGGAGACGCCCATCTCTCTACGGTGGGTACCGCAGCCAGAGGTGGAGACGGGGGTCTTCGAGCCGACCACTGAGGAAGAGAGTCGGTTTACGTACTGCACCAGTTTCTTGCTGACCGGAAGGGACCTTGATCCCCGATCCCTCGAGGAACGGCTTAGCGAGCTAGGTGACAGTCTGCTCGTAGTGGGCAATAGCGATCAGGTGAAGGTGCACGTCCACACCGACTGTCCGGGCGACGTCCTCAACATGGCGACTGCCCTGGGTATCCTCACCGAGATTGAAATCGACAACATGAAAGAGCAGGAAGCCGAGCGCACCGCTCGTCTGGAAGCCCAGGCTCGCGCAGGCCAAGCTGGCCGTGGCGAGCCGGCTGGTCCGCCCGGGACAGAGACGAGTGCTGCACAAGTCGTGGCTGTGGTGGCCGGAGAGGGGAACAAGGCGCTGTTCCGTAATCTAGGCGTCGATTTCATAGTGGACGGGGGCCAGTCGATGAACCCGTCTGCAGAGGAACTGGTGCGAGCCATCAGCCAGGCAGAAGCTCCGGCGGTGGTGCTGCTTCCCAACAACAGCAATGTGATCATGACCGCAGAACAGACCGTCGGGTTGGTGGAACGCGAGGTCTATGTGATCCCGACCCGCTCCCTGCAAGCCGGCTTGAGCGCGGCTGTGGCCTTCGACAGGCGTAGACCTGGAGAAGTGAACGCCAAGGAGATGGAGATGGCGGCCCGGGGGGTGATGACTGCAGAGATCACACGCGCCGTGCGTGACTCTCTTGTCGACGGCGTCCAAGTGCGGGCGGGTGAGTTCATCGGGTTGGTCGAGGAGAAGGTGGTAGTGGGCTCGGCCGATTTGGACCACGTCTTGGAAGTAGTCGTCGGTAGACTGCTCGGTCAGGGACGGGAGGTGCTCACGGCACTCCTGGGTCAAGGGGAGGAGGCCTTACAGGCTCGCGAGAAACTGGAAAGACTGAGCGAGTCCTACCCAGGAGTCGAGTTCGAGATGCATGACGGCGGGCAACCGTTTTATCCTGTCTTGTTGTCAGCAGAGTAGCCCGCCACCTTCGCGGAGATTGTGCTTGGCAAAGGGAGGGGGAGATGATCATCAATCGCGACACCACTGCCATCGTGGTGGATTCCACCGCTGATCTGCCGGAGCATCTGGCCAACGATCCCAATATCAGCATGGTCCCCCTCACTGTGTACTTCGGCGAGGAGGCTTACCTGGACTGGGTCGAGCTCAAGCCCGAGGAGTTCTACCAACGCTTGAAGGCCACGCCCTCGCTCCCGCGCACGTCGCAACCTTCGGCAGGCGCCTTCTTGGAGCGGTACAAGGCGCTGCGCGAGCGTTTCGAGCGCATCTACTCGGTCCACCTCAGCAGCAAGTTCAGCGGCACGTGCGCCAGCGCCGAGGTAGCCCAGAGTCAGGTCGACGGGGTACGGGTGGTCGACTCGGAGCTAGCGACCGGGGGTATCGCTCTGTTCGTGGACCGCTTGCTGGACAGGCTCGACCGGGGGACCCCTGAGGAGGAGTTCGAGGCGTACATCGAGCGGTTTCGGAGAGAGAAGATCTTCTATTTCTTGCCCACTACCCTGGACTACCTCTACAAGGGAGGGCGGATCGGTCGTGCTTCTCACCTGGTCGGTACCATGCTCAACGTGAAGCCGGTCTTGGCGATCGAAGGCGGCGTGATCGACGTGTACCGCAAGGTGCGCGGTCTATCCCAGGCGCTGCAGGTCATGCGCGATGGACTGGTGGAGAACACCGTACCGGGCAAGACCACCTACGTGGGGTACGCTCACGCTCTGAACGAGCCCGTGCTTGCCCAACTGCGCGAACTGGTGGAAAGCATACCGGACCGAGACATCCAGGTGCGGACCGTCAGCATCGTGGGCTCAGTGATCGGCACCTATGTCGGTCCTGGGGCGGTCTCTCTCTCCTTCATCCAGGAATGAGGAATGCCGCACACGGCGGACCGTTCTATCCTCTTGGCGCCACCACCAGGTTCCCGCGGCCCGGACCTGAGCTGAGACACAATTCCAAGGCTTCCTTGCAGCCGGCCTTGCTCGAGCAACCGGTGGCTGTGCTGCGAGGAGTGGGCAGGGACACAGGGCGGAGACTGGGCCAGCTGGACATCCACACGATCCGCGACCTGCTTTTCCATCTCCCCTTTCGCCACGAGTCAGCGACAGACCTTGTGACCATCGCCTCTCTCCCGGAAAAAGAGGAGGTGAACCTGAAGGTTCGTGTCGTCTCTTGTGCGGTACACGAGACCTTGCGTCGCCGGATCAAGGTGTTGGAAGCGCTGGTGAGCGACGACACGGGCAGCATAGTCGCCGTCTGGTACAACCAGGCCTATCTCGAGACAGCCTTTCGTGAGCATCCCGAAGTCCTCTTGCGGGGCATGCTGGTCAGAAAGCGTCAGCGCGGCCCTCTTTTTGTGGTCAGACGCCACGAGATCCTCGGGGGAGGCGAGGAAAGCCGGCACATCCTTGGTCTGATTCCTGTGTACCCGAGCACAGGCGACCTGAGCGTACGCACTATCCGCAACCTATTGCATTCGGCGGCGCCGCTGGCCCGGCACCTGCCCGAACCCCTGCCTTCAGAACTGCTGGCAAGGCGTGGCTATCCCCGGAAAGCGGAGGCGATCCTCGCCTGCCATTTCCCGACCGTCTCTCGCGAAGCCCAGGCGGCTAGGGAAAGACTGGCCTTCGAAGAGCTCTTGCTGCTGCAGTTGGCTCTGATCGAGCGTCGTCATCAGCTCGATTGTGAGCAGACCGCCTTGCCTTTAGGTCCCCCAGGGGAGCTGGCCGGTGCCTTCCTGGCCGGTCTTCCCTATCGGCCGACTGCGGCGCAGCTGCGGGTCATGGGCGAGATAGATGCCGACCTCGCGCAGTCCGTGCCTATGCGGAGGCTCCTGCATGGGGATGTCGGCTCGGGCAAGACCGTGGTTGCCGCGTATGCTTTGGTGAGGGCGGTAGAAAAAGGAGGCCAGGCTGCCCTGATGGCACCGACTGAGGTGTTAGCGGATCAGCATTATGTAGGTCTGAGGGACCGGCTGGCACAGCATGGCATACGAGTGGGCCTGCTGAAGGGAAGTCTCCCGGCCAGCGAGAGGCGGGCGATCCGGGTCTCTGCGGCAAAGGGCCAGGTTGACATACTCATCGGCACCCATGCCCTCATCCAGGAGGGGGTCCGCTTCCACGACCTCCGTTTGGTGGTAGTCGACGAACAGCACCGCTTCGGCGTACGGCAACGTGAAGCCATGCTTTTGGCCAGGCCGGATGGACGCAGGCCGCACACCCTGCACATGTCAGCTACCCCGATTCCTCGCACCTTGAGCCTCACGCTGTATGGCGACCTGGATGTGAGTGTCTTGGATGAGATGCCGCCGGGCCGTCAGCCGGTGAAGACCAGACTCGTGTTCCCGAGAGCGGAGAGCCGCATGTGGGAGTTCGTCAGGGGTCAGCTGAACAAGGGGCGCCAGGCCTATGTGGTCTGTCCCCTTATCGAGGAAAGTGAGGCCCTGCAGGCTGTTTCTGCCAATGAGACCTTCCGCCGACTCTCCGCCAGCGAGCTTGAAGGGTTTCGTGTCGGCCTGCTCCACGGACAACTGCCCGCAGCGGAGAAGGGTGCAGTGATGTCCGCGTTCGCGGCAGGTCAGCTTCAAGTGCTGATCAGTACGTCCGTGATCGAGGTCGGGATCGATGTTGCGAACGCCACTGTCATGGTGATTCTGGGCGCTCGCCGCTTTGGGCTGTCCCAGCTTCACCAGCTGCGCGGCAGAGTGGGAAGGGGTGCGCACGAGTCATACTGTCTGCTCGCTGTGGAGGAGGAGGATCCTGCAGTGGCTGACCGCCTGGCGCTGTTCGCCCGGACCAGTGACGGGTTCGTCCTGGCTGAGGCTGACCTTGCCTTGCGGGGTGCAGGCCAACTGTTCGGGGAAAGGCAATCCGGGGCCAGCGACCTCCTGGTAGCCTCCTTGGTCCGCGATCGGCACTTGCTAGAAGAAGCCAGGGCCGAGGCGGAGAGGCTGCTTGCCTTGTGGGAAGGTAGGCAGGCCTCGCCTGCAGGGGTTGGCTCTGGCCAGGAATCGTCTGCGATAGCGGCTTGGCTCCCCGCTGTAGAGGCGGCGCGCAGCCGTTTCGGTGACCTCATCAGTAGGATGGAAAGGGCATGACTGGTCGGTTCCCGGGCAGGGTCCGGATCGTGGCCGGTGCGAAGGGCGGCCTCTGGCTGCGGGTACCGAGCGGCCGGCAGGTACGACCCACAAGCGAGATGGTGAGAGGAGCCATCTTCAACGCCTTGGGGGCCGTGACGGGAGCACGCGTGCTCGACCTCTTCGCAGGTACGGGGGCGTTGGGGCTGGAGGCACTATCTCGAGGAGCCCGGGATTGTGTGTTCGTAGAGGGTGACCGCGCTGTCGCCGAGACGCTCAAGGACAACATCAGGTGGCTCGGCTACGAGGACCGCGTGCGCGTAATGGTCGCCGACTACCGGTCGGCGGTGGAGAACTTGGTCGGCCAGAACCAGCGCTTTGATTTGCTCTTTGTAGACCCTCCCTATAGAATGCTACCCGAAGTAGAGGCGAGTCTAGTGCCGTGGATATCCGCATTGCTGTCGGCGGACGGTATCGTGGTCACCGAAGGGAGCAAGCGGCTGCGAGCCACCTTCGGACTGGAGGTGGTATTCGACCGCGTATACGGGGATACCAGGGTGACCATGGTCAGCGCAAGGAAGGAGAGAGCGTGAAGACGGTGCTTTGCCCCGGCACCTACGACCCGGTCACGATCGGTCATCTGGATATCATCACGCGCTGCAGCGCAATGTTCGACGAGGTCGTTGTGGGGGTGGTGGACGAGTCGTACCGCAAGACCGTACTATTTAGCACCGGAGAACGCGTGCATTTCTTGCAGGAGTCGACCAAGCACCTGCCGAATGTCAGGGTGGCTGTGATGCGGGGACTCGTGGTCGACTTTGCTCGGGAGGTGGGAGCCAGAGTCCTGGTCAAAGGGCTCCGGGCTTTGACAGACTTCGAGTACGAGTTCCAGATGGCGCAACTCAACCGCAAACTGGACCCCGAGCTGGAGACAATGTACCTTATGGCCTCGCCAGAGTATTCGTTTCTCAGCTCGAGCGGGGTGAAGGAGATCGCCAGGTATGGCGGATGTGTGGCCGACCTCGTTCCTCCCGTGGTCGCAGAGCGGTTCGCGGAAATGTATGGATCCGTGGAGGGTTAGGGCATGGACGTTCTGGTTCTGATCGACAAGCTCGATGATCTGGTCCACAGCGCCAGCACATTCCCTATGACCGACAAGGTCATGATCGACAGGGAAGAGATCTACGACCTGCTCGACCAGATGCGGGCGACCATCCCTGAAGAGATCAAGCAGGCGCGGTGGATCGTCAAGGAGCGGCAAGAGATGCTCCAGGAGGCCAAGGAAGAGGCGGAGCGCATCTTGCGGGAAGCGCGCGAAGAGGCGGAGCGGCTGGCAAGTGAACAAGAGATAGTGCGTCGAGCTCAGCGGCAAGCCGAAGAGATAATCCGCGAGGCAGAGGCTCGGGAACGGGAGATAAGACTGGGAGCCGAAGACTACGCGGACGAGATCCTGAAGACCTTGGAGACCAACCTGGACAAGTTCCTGGCCGCCGTCCAGCGCGGACGTCAGCGTCTGCAAAGCGGCTCCTCCGGATCGTCCGATCTCACCTGATCCGGGCTCGACTTGCGAAACACGGATAACCCCCATGCATCTCAATCTTGTCGAACTGGCTCTGCGCGGGGGGGAGCACTACGAGAGGGCGTTCGCCCTCGAGGTGGAGCCCATCCTGTTGGGCGGGGCTTCCTTCCAAGTGAGCGTGCCTGAGGGCGTGTGCGTAGCGGTCGACCGGGTGACCGGCGGGTACCTGGTCAAGGTCGCTCTCACGGCTACGGTCTATGGACCGTGCATGCGTTGTTTGAAGGACACCCGCCTGGAGGTTGTGGCGGAGCAAGAAGAGTTCGCTCCCACGGCGGGCGGGCAGTGGGACCCTGCTGAGCTCAGCGAATTCATCACCGACCTGGTAGTGGATGTGGATTCCCTCGCTCGCGAGGCGGTCGTGCTGGCGCTACCTTTTCAGCCTCTATGCAGCGAGGAGTGCAAGGGACTCTGCCCGCACTGTGGGGCCGACCTCAACCTGGGCCCCTGCGGTTGCGAGGGTGTCGAACCCGACCTGCGCTGGGAGGGTCTACGTGGACTTCTGGAGAGGCGGGAGGAGGCGGAATGACCCGGGCCCGGGAGCGCGGAGGTCTT
Source organism: uncultured Actinomycetes bacterium (assembly GCA_937148845.1). Classification (GTDB taxonomy): domain Bacteria; phylum Actinomycetota; class Thermoleophilia; order RBG-16-64-13; family RBG-16-64-13; genus CAKZRW01. The sequence goes on from CAKZRW010000031.1 coordinate 34,412, forward strand.
GAAATCTGAGGGACGATAGGGTACAAACTCTGGGTTTTATACAGGTCAGGAGAGAGGCGTTCAGATGGCAGTTCCAAAGAGGAAGACTTCCCGCGCTCGCAGAGACTCGCGGCGGGCCACCCACCGGCCTGCCGCTCCCGCGTTCACAGAGTGTCCCCAGTGTCACAGCCCCCGGTTGCCGCACCGGGTCTGTCCTAATTGTGGGACCTATGGTGGACGTCAGGTGCTGAAGGTCGAAGAGTAAGGTCAGGTGGTCGGCTGATGCCCATCATCGTGCAAGAAGGCGAGGCGATGGTAAGCCTGGCTATGGCCATCCAGGCGCCGGACGAGAATCTACGGACCAACTCGACTACCACCTTCAGCGGCCCGGTCAAGGTCTTCTACCGCGACTTCGAGGTAGTCCGTATAGAGGCCCGCGAAGGCGATCTGGAACTCCTGCCTCCGGTAGTGGGGGCTATCACTTGGCTTCGCAAGGACCGCCGGTATCAGCTCCGGTTAGGCGAGCAGCAGTGATCGCATTGTGCGAATTCTCCACAGGATAGTCGGATAGTTCTCGGTCTCTTTCTAGGAGGATGCATGGCGCTCGTAGGCCCTGACAGGATCAGGAATATCGCGGTGGTCGGTCATCGCGGAGCGGGCAAGACCTCGTTGGTCGAGGCTTTGCTCTACACAACGGGCGCCAAGAATCGGCTCGGCTCCGTTATGGACGGGACTGCCACCACGGACCACGACGAAGACGAGATCAAGCGTCAGATGACCATTGCGGCCGCATTGGCCCACGTGGATTGGGGCGGCCATAAGATCAACCTGCTCGACACCCCCGGCGAGGCGTCGTTCATCAACGAAGCGCTCGGTACCCTGGCGGTGGTGGAGGCCGCCCTCGTAGTCGTGAATGCAGTGGCCAAAGTCGAGGTCCAGACGGAGCGCCTCTGGAAACGTGCACGCGATATGGCGGTGCCTCGGCTGGCCGTTGTCAACATGATGGACCGCGAGCGAGCCGATTTCAGCGACGTCATGGACGCCTTGCAGGCCCGCTTCGGTGACGAGGTGGTGGCTGTCGCCCTTCCTCTAGGCCGGGAGGCGCAGTTCGAGGGCGTCATCGACCTGGTCGCCATGAAAGCGTGCAGTTACTCGGGGGCTACGGGCAAGGGGGCAGAGAGGCCGATTCCAGACGAGCTGGTCTCTGCCGCGGAGAAGGCTCGCGAGGTTCTCCTTGATCGGGCGGCCGAAGCCGACGATACGCTACTCGAGAAGTACCTTGAAACAGGGGAGCTCACCAGTGACGAGCTTCTGGCCGGGCTGAGGGCGGCAGTGGCTGCGGGCACATTGTCACCGGTGATTCCAGTGGCAGCCACCAAGAACATCGGCAGCGACCGCCTCCTCGAGCTCTTGCTCAGTGTTCCCTCACCGGTCGCGAGAGGCCCCCGCAAAGCGACCTCGATGACTGACGGGAGTGAGGTTGAGATAGCCCCGGAAGTCGGCGCTCCTGCCTCTCTCTTCGTGTTCAAGACTATCTACGACCAGTTTGCCGGTCGTGTCAATCTGGTCCGCATCTTCTCAGGGAAAATCGCCACCGACACGCAGTTGGTAAATGATCGCACGGGTGACAAGGAACGGACCGGCAACATCTTGCTTATGCAGGGCAAAGAAACCAAGGCCATCGAGGAAGCCGGGGCGGGGGACATCGTGGCTTTGGCCAAGCTCAAGGACACGGGCACCGGCGACACCCTTTCCGACCCCGCCCGGCCGGTGCGGTTCCCGCGCTATGAGTTTCCGCCGGCTGCTATCTCGTTCGCCATTTCGCCCAAGACTCGCGGCGACGAGGAGAAGGTCTCCAACGGTCTCAAGCGGCTGAGTGAAGAGGACCCCGCTATGGAGGTGCGCTTCGACCCTCAGACCAAGGAGATGCTCATATCGGGTACGAGCCAGGTGCATGTGGAAGTGATCCTGGACCGACTCAAGAGAAGATTCGGCGTCGAGGTGGAATTGCACCCGCCGCAAGTGCCTTACCGGGAGACGATCCGCAAGAAAGCCACCGCCCAAGGGCGGCACAAGAAACAGACCGGCGGTCGGGGGCAGTTTGGCGATTGTTGGATCGAGATAGAGCCGCTGCCAAGGGGTGCCGGTTATCAGTTTGAGGACGCTATCTTCGGAGGGGCTATCCCCAGGAACTTCATTCCGGCAGTAGAGAAGGGCATCCTGGAGGCCATGGAACACGGAGTGGTGGCCGGGTATCCCGTGGTCGACGTCAAGGTCAAGCTGTACGACGGGTCCTACCACCCAGTGGATTCGTCTGAATTGGCCTTTAAGCTGGCAGGTGCGCTGGCCTGGAACAAGGCCATGACCGAGGCTTCTCCAGTACTTCTGGAGCCGGTGATGAACGTGGAAGTGATAGCGCCCGAAGAGAACATGGGCGACATCATGGGCGACCTATCCAGTCGGCGCGGTCGGCCGCAGGGCAGCGAGAGCATGGGGGAGATGCATGTCATTCGAGCTCAAGTACCGCTAGCCGAGATGCTGACCTACGCCGCCCAGCTTCGCTCCATGACGGGCGGCCGGGGCTCGTTCACGATGGAATTCGATCACTACGAGGAAGTACCACCGCATCTCGCGGAGAAGATCATCGCCGAGGCTAAGGCCCGTAAGGCGGCAGAATGATCGTCTGACCTATCCTTGTCTATGTGGGGGGGCGACCGGCGGTCCGCAGGGACCGCCGGTCGCGTCTTCCGAGCGAGTAGCAGGATGCTTGCAATGTCTGTTGTATAATTCAGCATATGCAACTCGCTCGCATGGCGGAGGGGCGTTGGACGAAGTCAGACCACGACGGCTGAGCGACCTGCTGCGAGAAAGATTCGAGACTTTCTCAAGATCGCAGAAGGCTATAGCGCGCTACATCATCGACCACCTGGAGGAGGTCGGGTACATGAGCGCCGAGGAGCTGGGTCGCAAAGGTTCCACCTCCAGCTCCACCGTGGTCCGTTTCGCCCAGGCTCTTGGCTTTGCAGGCTATCCCGAGCTACAGCAGGCTTCCCGGGACGAGTACCGACTAGGCGCTACGGCTCGTCCCATGGTGCACGAGGACCAGCTCGGCTTTGCCATCGAGGAGGACATCCTTACCCGCTCACTCAAGACCGACGCTATCAGTCTGGAAGAGACCATAAGCAAGAATTCCCTGGAGCGCTTCAATCGGGCTGTGGATCTGCTCGCGGGTGCTTCGCAGGTGCTCGCCGTGGGCCTGCACGAAGCGGCCGTGGTAGTACTGCATGCCGCCTACGTCCTCGAACTGCTCGGCATCCCCTGCGTGCCGGTCACCGACGGCAATGAGGCCAACGTCGCCCGCCTCAGCCGTCTCAAAGAGGGTGGTGTCCTGCTTGCCGTAGGCTTCCGCCGGGCCCATCCGGTGACGATCTCTTTCGCGGAGACAGCTATGGCGCAGGGAGCGACGGTCATCATCATCACCGATAACTCGCTTTCGGAGCTGGCCGGGCGAGGGACGGTCACCCTGTACGCCGATATAGACTCCACTTTCTTCGCCCACTCTCTGGCGGGACCGGTGAGTCTGGTGGGCGCTTTGGCGTCAGCGATCTACAGCCGCGACCGGGATCTTTACGACGTACGGGTAAGAGCGGTTCGGGACCGAGCTACAGAGTCGGGCTGGCTGCGGTAGCACCCGGCCGCGCGCAGGACGGGACGCCGGGCGCGTTGAAGCCCCTGCAGGGCTCGGCTAAACTCTGAGAGCAACGTCGAGGACTGAAAGACAGACGGCCCAGCGGGCGTCAGCTCCAACGGAGGTTCGACCGGAAGATGTCTGGGCATTCCAAGTGGGCAGGGATCAAACACAAGAAAGCGTTGGTCGATGCGAAGAGAGGGAAGCTCTTCGCCAAGTTGTCGCGCGCCATCACCGTGGCTGCCAGGGAAGGCGGCGGCGATCCTGAGCACAACGCCGCCTTGGCCCAGGCCATTGTCAAGGCCAAAGACGCGAACATGCCCAATGAGAACATCGAGCGCGCGATCAAGAAGGGCGTCGGGGCGGGCTCCGAAGCCGAGACCTACTACCACCTTACTTACGAAGGATACGGTCCCGGGGGAGTGGCTTTCTACCTGACCGCACTCAGCGACAATCGCAACCGGACAGCAGCCGATGTCAGGCACATCTTCGATCGTAGCGGCGGGAAGTTGGGGGAGGATGGGTCGGTCAGCTGGATGTTCGAACGCAAAGGGGTCATTTTCGTCGATGCGACCGCCTACGATGAGGACGAAGTAATGCTGGCGGCTATCGAGGCGGGAGCGGAGGATGTCATCCAGTCCGGAGACTCCTACGAGATACGGTGCAGCGTGGCGGATTTCATGAAGGTGCGGGAAGGCCTCCAGAACGCTGGTATCCGCTATACGTCGGCGGAGCTTACGATGATGCCCAAGACCACCGTGCCCGTCGACGAGAACGACGCCAAGAAAGTCCTACGCCTTCTGGAAGCCCTCGAAGACAACGACGATGTCCAAGAGGTGTATGCCAACTTCGACATCGCCGACGAGGTCATGGAAGCTTTAGCTAGTTGATCGCGGTTGGATGCAGATGAAGCAAGGGCTTGACCGGGTCATCCTAGGTCTGGATCCGGGGACAGCCTCGACCGGTTACGGCATAATCGCCGTAAACGGCAACTGCTTCCGCGCCTTGGCATACGGAGTGGTGGAGACGGATCCGTCTCTGCGCACGGAGCAACGACTAGACCGCATCTTCGGAGAGTTGCAGGCTTTGCTTGCCGAGCATGGACCGTCCGCGACAGCGGTGGAGTCGCTCTACTTCAACACCAACGTGCAGACCGCACTGGCCGTGGGGCAGGCCAAGGGGGTGGCTCTCCTGGCGTGCGCCAGGGCCGGCTGTGAGGTCTTCGAGTACACACCTCAGCAAGTAAAGCAGGCCGTCGTGGGATATGGCAAAGCGAGCAAGGAACAGGTCATGGAAATGACGCGGGTGCTCTTGGGACTGCAAGAGGTACCACGCCCCGATCACGCGGCTGACGCTTTGGCGGTGGCCATTTGCCATGCCAACACCTGCGGGTTGCGGGAGAGGTTGGCTCGCTCCCTGGGCCTGGAGGGTACCCGGCCCCAAGCCCGAGGCAGGCGGCCATGATCGACCGTTTGACAGGGGTAGTGGCCGCCAAGAGTCCGGAGGGTATCGTCGTGGACGTGGGCGGCGTGGGCTTCTTGGCCGAGGTGTCAGGCTTCACCATGCGCGAGGTACCAGCCGTGGGAGCGCCCGTGACCCTATATGCCCATTTGCATGTGCGAGAGGACGCCCTGCAGCTCTTCGGCTTTGCTAACGAAGAGGAGCGAGAACTCTTCCGCCAACTCATCGGGGTCAGCAAGATCGGGCCCAAACTGGCCCTGGCCGTGCTTTCTTCGCGGCGGCCTCGCGAGTTGAAACAGGCCCTAGCTACCGGTGACGTGGGGACCTTCGCTGCGGTACCAGGGATCGGACGCAAGACGGCCGAACGGTTGATACTTGAGTTGCGGGAGAAGGTTGTGGCGCAAGGCCTGGGCGGTGCTGCCGCCGAGGGAGGGCCGGGCGCAGGGGCGGCGGAGAGCAGTCCGCTCGCCCTGGCCCGCGCAGCCTTGATGGAGCTGGGATACTCTTCACTGGACGCCGAGCGGGCATTGGCAGGGCTCGACCCCGCTCTTCCAGTCGAAGAACTGATACGCCATGCCCTCACCCGAGGTCGGTGAGACTAGATGGACCGAGAACGACTGGCTGACCCCGAGGAAACACCGCAAGAACAGGAGCTGGAGCGGACACTACGGCCCCGCTCGCTCGCCACTTTTGTAGGGCAACCCGCTCTGCGCGAGCAGCTCGCCATCTTTATAGAAGCAGCCCGTTCGCGGGGGGAACCGTTGGATCACGTGCTACTGGCCGGTCCCCCAGGACTGGGCAAGACGACGCTGGCCTACATCATCGCCCAGGAGATGGGCGTGAACATCTCGACCACCTCCGGGCCTGCGCTGGAACGCAAGGCAGACATGGCGGCCATCTTGACCCATCTAGAGGAAGGGGACGTTCTTTTCATAGACGAGATCCACCGTCTCAATCGCGCGATCGAGGAGATCCTTTACCCTGCTATGGAGGACTTTCAGATCGACATCGTTGTAGGTCAGGGTCCGAGCGCTCGCACCATACGGCTGGAGTTGCCCCGCTTCACCCTCATCGGGGCTACCACGCGCTCTGGTCTCATCACTACGCCTTTGCGGGATCGGTTCGGCTTCTCCCACCGCCTCGACTACTATTCGGTGGAGGACCTCAAGCTCATAGTCCGGCGGTCGGCTGACATCCTGGGAGTAGAGATCGACGAGGAGGGTGCGCACCAGCTGGCTCTCCGCTCGCGCGGCACCCCGCGCATCGCCAACCGGTTGCTGCGCCGAGTCCGTGACTTTGCGCAGGTGAGACACCAAGGCAAGATCACTGGAGAGATAGCGTTGGAGGCCCTGCGGCTCTTCGAGGTCGACGACGAGGGACTGGACCGTGTCGACAGGGAGATACTCAACCTCATTCTTCATAAATTCGACGGCGGACCCGTGGGCCTTTCCACCTTGGCAGTGGCCATCGGAGAGGAAGAGGGCACCATCGAGGATGTCTATGAGCCGTACCTGCTTCAGCGGGGCTTCCTCATGCGTACGCCGCGAGGGCGCGTCCTCACTCGGCTGGGATACGAGCATTGCGGGGTGACTCCGCCGGCCCGACCCCACTCACCGCGGCCGGGTACTCTGTTTGAGTGAGCCGATTGCTCCCGGTAGGCAGAGAGAAGGTGGATGATGAAAGACATGCTGCTGCATACCTGTTGCGGACCCTGTGCCAGCGCAGTCTTTCCTTATTGGACGCAGAAGGGCTTCCGGATAGGCGGGCTTTTCTTCAATCCGAACATCCATCCGTTCCAAGAATGGCGATGTCGGGCTGAGGGTGCTGTCCAAGTGGCGGAGAAGTGTGGGGTGGAGCTGCTGATCGATGGGACCTATGATCCTGCCGCTTGGTTTGCGCAGGTGAGAGAAACGGACGAGCGTCGCTGCTTGGTATGTATCCGAGAGCGGCTCCGCCAGACTGCTCAACAAGCCGCCAAGGAAGGCTATTCTTGCTTTTCTACCACATTGGCGGTCAGTCCTTACCAGGACCACCCGGCCATCCGACAAGCAGGGCAGCAGGCAGCGGAGCTCTCGGGGGTTGAGTTCGTGTATAGAGACCTCAAAAACCTCTACAATGAGTCGCGCCGACGAAGCCGGGAGTGGGGCATCTACCGTCAGAAATACTGCGGATGTTTGATCTCGGAGTGGGAGCGGTTCCGTGAATCTCGAACAGATCGCTAGGGTGCTGCTATGGGTAGGGGTAGCCGTCTTAGTCCTGGGCGGGTTGCTGTATCTTGCCGCCAAACTAGGCCTGACCAAGCTGCCGGGGACTTTGGTGTTCCGCGGCGAGAATGTCACCGTTTACATCCCGCTTGGTCTCATGGTGCTGGTGAGCATCCTGGGCTCGCTCCTGCTTCATTTCCTGTCCCGACGTTGACAGCGGACACCCCGAGACCGGTCGGAGGGCGTTGTGCAGCTGGAAGAGCTTGAGTTCCCTCTGCCCGAGGAACTCATCGCCCAAGCGCCTGTGGAGCCACGCGACTCCTGCCGTCTTCTCTTTCTGCCGGCCAGAGGGCCGATTCAACACCGTATCTTCCGGGAGCTTCCCGATCTTGTAAGACCCGGGGATTGCCTTGTATTCAACGATTCTCGAGTGCTGCCGGCCAGGGTGACTGCACACAAGAGTACCGGGGGTAAGGTGGAGCTCCTTTTCCTCAAGCGTCTGGGGACCGCCCTTACCGGGAAGGGTGAAGCCTGGGAGGTACTCGCCCGGCCCTCGCACCGGTTGCGCGCCGGTCAAGAGCTGGTCCTTGCCGGCGGGGAGAAACTCCGCCTGGAGACCGCCATCGGGGAAGGTCGGTGGTTGCTTGCAATCCCTCTTGGAAACTCGGGCCTCGCGCTCATGGATACGTACGGGGAAATGCCGCTTCCTCCGTATATCCGTCGCAAACCTAAGGATCCCTCCGAGTACCAGACCGTGTACGCGCGCCATCCCGGCTCAGCCGCTGCCCCCACTGCCGGTCTTCACTTCACGGAGGAGCTATTGGAGCGGTTGGACAGACGGGGAGTGAGGCGGGCGTTCGTGACCCTGCATGTGGGGCTCGACACCTTCCAACCGATCCGGGAAGCCCTGGTAGAGGAGCATGTGATCCACAAGGAGGACTTCCACGTCACAGCTGATGCGCTACGGGTCATCCTGGAGGCCCGTGAGAAAGGAGGACGGGTCGTCGCCGTAGGCACCACTTCGGTCAGGGTGCTGGAGACACTTGCCAAAGAGGGCAGGCTGGACGGTACCTCTCGCGTGGAGGACGTGCAAGGAACAACGGGGGTTTTCATAACTCCCGGGTATCGTTTCCGGGCTGTGGATGTCCTTATCACCAACTTCCACCTCCCGCGAAGCACGGTGCTTGCTCTCACCATGGCTTTTGCGGGAGTCGAGCGTTTGCGTGCTGCTTATGCGGAGGCTGTGGCGATGCGCTATCGCTTCTTCAGTTGGGGAGATGCCATGCTGATAGAGCCTGCGGAGGCTGACCAAGGCGGGGTCGGCCGTGCGTGAACTTGACGGTATCCCCGACTTCCCCTTTCGTGTGGTCGCGACCGACGGCAAGGCCAGGGCCGGTCTTCTGGAGACACCCCGGGGCATCGTGGAGACACCCTGCTTCATGCCAGTCGGTACCAAGGGAGTGGTTAAGGCCGCGCATCCCCAGCAACTCAGAGAGGCCGGGGCCCAGGTCATCCTGGCTAACACCTATCACCTGGCGCTGCGACCAGGGAGCGAGAACGTGAGAAGACTGGGCGGCCTACATCGCTTCATGCAGTGGCACGGGCCCATACTCACGGACAGCGGGGGCTATCAAGTGTTCAGCCTCCGTGACAGCGTGAAGATAGACGACGACGGGGTGGCGTTCCGGTCGGTCTATGACGGGTCTCGTCAAGTCTTCACGCCAGAGAGGGCGATCACGGAACAACGCAACCTGGGAGCTGATCTTGTGATGTGCTTCGACGAGTGTCCGCCCGGGGAGGCCACCTGGGCCCAAGTGGCGGCTGCGGTGAGGCGGACCTCCGAGTGGGCCCATCGGTGCAAGCGGGAACACCAAAGATGGGGGGGACAGGGCTGCGATGGGCCGCAGATGCTGCTTGGCATCGTTCAGGGCGGAGTCTATTCCGACTTACGCACCGAGAGCGTGGGGAAGTTGCTTGACATCGGTTTCCCCGGCTATGCCATTGGCGGCTTGACGGTAGGGGAGGACCGCGCGGCGATGCTCGAAACGACGGAGTTCACTTGCGGGCTGCTGCCGGCCGATAGGGTGCGCTACTTCATGGGGATCGGGGACCCCGAAGGGGTCTTGGAGGTAATCGCCAGGGGGATCGACATCTTCGACTGTGTGCTGCCCACCCGGACCGCTCGTATGGGGACTGCCTTCAGTAGCGAGGGCAGACTCAACCTCCGCAATGCCGAGCACGCCTCCTCGACCGCTCCCTTGGAAGAAGGTTGCCCTTGTCGGGCCTGTGCAGGATTCAGTCGGGGTGTGCTGCGTCACTTGGTCCTGCAGAAGGAGATACTCGGTCTCATGTTGCTTACCGAGCACAACCTGACCCATATGTTCAGGTTGGTGACGGCGGCCCGCAGAGCGATCCTCGCCGGCACCTTTGAGAGCCTGCGAAGAGGTTTGTCTGCTCCGTGCTAACATAGCCATTCGCACACTTAGGAAGGTCAGACGCCCGCTTCACAGCGGGTCGGTCCAATAGAAGGAGGACAGTTTGTCCAGCTCGGCCGGCATGTTGATCATTTACGTGGTCGCGTTCATCGCCATCTTCTACTTCTTGGCGATCCGACCGCAACAGAGGCAGCGCAAGGCTCACCAGGCCTTGCTCTCGTCCCTCAAGAGAGGCGACCGGATCATGATGGCCTCTGGTATCTACGGCACTGTGAAGCGGGTGGAGGAAAACGTCGTGGTGGTGGAGGTGGCCAAGGGCGTGAACGTCAAGATCGCGCGTCGGGCCGTGGCTGAGATCATCCGCGACTCGGCGCAGGCACGAGCCACTGCGCCTGAGCCTGCCTCCCGCGCAAAGGCTTCAGTCGCTGAACTGGAGGCTGCTGAGGCTGAGGAGTCTCCCGCTCAGGATACGAATGAGCGCGCCACCAGCGGAAGCTCCCCGGAGAGCCCGGCCCCGGAGCAAGACGAATCCAACACCGCCAAAGACTGACAGTGACAAGAAGGGCACTTTCTTGTCCAAGGTAAGGCGTGACGCAGTCATCCTGATCGTGGTGGCCATCTTTCTCGGGGTGGCCTCGTACTTTGCCTTTCCTCTGAGTAAGACCCGCCTCGGATTGGATCTCCAGGGCGGGCTTGCTGTCATCCTGGAGGCGCAGGAAAGCGCGGCCACACCTCGGACTGACCAGGCGATGGACCAGGCGGTCAAGATCATCCAGAACCGCGTGAACAAGCTGGGCGTCACTGAGCCGGAGATCCAGCGGCAAGGCCAGTGGAAAATCAGTGTGCAATTGCCGGGGGTCGGCAACCCCGAGCAGGCCTTGGCCATAATCGGCAAGACAGCCATGCTCGGATTTTGGGACGTCAAAGATTTCGGCGCCCCGTATGCCAATGAGCAAGAGGCGTTGGCTGCGGCAGGCGTAGCCTCAGCCGAGGAGCTGCCAGCCAGTGTCTACCTCATTCACTGGCCGGTCTCGGGGGGAAATGTCAGCGATCAATGGTTCCTTGTCAAGACTCCACCGGCAGTGACAGGGAGCATGCTGACCGGCGCTCAGACCGGTTTCGATCAATTCAACCGCCCAAAGGTCGACATGCAGTTCAACGACGAGGGTGCGAAGGTCTTCCAGCAAGTGACCGCCCGCATGGCTCAGATCTCCGAGATCACGGGCGAAGACCAGCGGCTCGCCATCGTTCTAGACGGAGAGGTGGCCTCGGCTCCTCGGGTGCTCGAGGAGATCCCCAATGGGCGAGCGGAGATCACGGGGCGGTTCACTCAGGAAGAGGCTAAGAACCTGGCCTTGGTGCTTCAGACTGGTGCACTGCCGGTGGTGTTGAAGCCGGTCAGTCAGAACGCCATCGGGGCTACGCTGGGCAAGGCGGCTCTGGAGCAAGCCCTGATCGCCGGGTTGGTGGGGGTAGCGCTGATCATCGTGTTCATGGTCGGCTATTACCGACTCTTGGGTCTCGTGGCAAGCGTCGCCTTAATCATTTACGCGGTCTTGTTCCTCGGCATCCTCAACGGTATCGGGGTGACCATGACCTTGCCCGGCATAGCAGGCATGATCTTGACCTTCGGTATGGCCGTGGACGCGAACGTGCTGATCTTCGCCCGCATGCGTGACGAGGTGGCAGCGGGTAAGACGGTGGGGGCCGCCTTCGAGGCGGGTTTCAAGAAGGCGTTTCGGGCGGTATTCGACTGCAACATGACCACCATACTCACCGCCATCGTCTTGTTCTGGGCTGCCACGGGAGGCATCAAAGGCTTCGCCCTGACCCTGGGAGTCGGTGTAGCCCTCTCTATGTTCACCGCGGTCCTGGTCACCCGCTCCATACTCAGCCTGGTGAGCGGTTGGCGACCCTTCCGCAACCAGCGCCTTCTGGGACTCCACGTGCCCAAAGCCAGGCGCCCGGCTGAGCGAGAGGAGATGGCATGAGGGTCTTTCACTTCATGCGCTACAAGTGGTGGTTCCTGGGTTCGCTGACCGCGGTGACTGTTTTCGCCTTCGTCACTGTCTTCATCATAGGCTTGGACCTGGGCATCGACTTTGTCGGCGGGGTCCGCATGCAAGTGGGACTGGAATCCCCTGCCAGTGTGGAAGAGGTGCGTTCCGTCGTACGGGCGGCCGGGGTCCAGGAGCCGGTGGTGCAGTCAGTCACGGGCGCCTCGGCTACCAACTCGTTCATGATCACTGCTGAATCAATGGACGAGGCGCAGCAGAAGGCTATCGTGAACAGCCTTCAAAGCAAGTACGGAGTGACTGAGGGGTCGTTAGGGGTAGAGACAGTGGGGGCCAGCTTCGGTCGCGAAACCACCAACCGTGCTTTTATCGCCGTCGCTATAGCCGTAGTGGTCATCATCGGTTACCTGTCTTTTCGTTTCGAACCGAAGTTTGCGATTCCGGCCATCGTGGCTCTCATCCATGACGTGGGTCTCACTCTTGGTATCTATGCCGCTGACAACCGTCTGGTGACCTCGGCCACCGTGGCTGCTATTCTCACCATCCTGGGTTACTCGGTGCACGACACCATCATCGTGTTCGACCGCATCCGGGAGAACACGCAGTTCATGAAGAAAGAGACTTACGGAGACATGGTGGACCTTTCCATCCGCCAGACCATGGTCCGCTCCATCAACACCACGATCTGTCTGCTCCTGCCGCTCCTTGCTATCCTGATCTTCGGCGGTCCTACGCTCAAGGATTTCGCTTTCGCGCTGACTATCGGCACGATAACCGGGACTTACTCCTCTTTCTTTGTCGCCTGTCCTATGCTAGTCATCTGGAAGGAGCGCGAGCCACGTTACCGGAAGCGCTTGCTTCAGGTTGAGACGGGGGCAGGGGGTGACTCAGGGGAGGATCAGGGGGCTGCTCGGGCGCCGGTCGCTGTGCTGGCGAGCGGTGAACCGATGGGCGCAACCGGGACGGCGCCTACGTCTCCCCGCCAGCCGTCCGGTGCCAAAGTGGCAACCAAAGCAACCAAGAAGGGCAAGCCAGCCAGGCGTCAAGGGGCCAAGAGTCCAAAACGGCCCACACGTTGAAAGGGGGCGTCATGAACGATCACCCGCCGGATGAAGAGCGCCGTGAAGGCAAGGCCGGAGGCGGGCAGAGCTTCCGCGACCTCATCGAAAAGACCTTCCTCATCGGCATCGGCGCAGCGGCCCTCACTAAGGACCGCATCCAGGAACTGGTGGACGAGTTTGTCAAGAGGGGGCAGCTGTCAGGAGAAGAAGGCCGCGACATGGTAGAGCGGTTGGCCGCCCGCAGCCGGGAAGAAGCCCGTAGTGCCCTCAAACGAGCGGATTCTTCCTTCCAGAACGCCATGCGTGAACTCGGGTTCGTCACCAAAAGGGACTTGGAAGACCTGGAACTCCGCCTGCGTCAGCTCGAGCACCGGGTGGCGCTACTGGAAGGCACAACTGGGGGTGGAGAAGCCGCCAATGCCGGAACCAGCTCGCCCTGAGAGCCCGGCTCTCGGGCAGGTCTAGGGTTGACTTCGGCAGGGGCTACGGTCGGCTGTCGTGCCCGCTGTCGTACGACACGGAGGGCTACTTACCCGGATCCGGAATCTTGAGCGGATCCGGGTGATAGCGGAGGTCGCAGCCAAGCATGGCTTCGGCTACCTCTTCGAACGGCATCGTCTCCTGCGAGCGGGGGTGCGGCGCAGACGGCCAGGTGTCCCTGTCGACGCAACCCGGGGCCGGCATATCCGTGAGATGCTCGATGAGCTGGGGCCGACCTTCGTCAAGTTCGGCCAGCTGCTCAGTACCCGTCCCGACGTAGTCCCGCCTGACATCGTGCAGGAGCTCGTGCTGCTGCAGGATCGCGTTTCGCCGGTTCCCTTCCTAGAGATCCGACAAGTCATAGAGCAGGAGCTGGGGCTGCGTCTGGAGCAGGCCTTCGCACACTTCGAAGAGACACCGCTTGCGTCTGCCTCCATCGGCCAGGTCCACGCCGCTGTCCTCCCTGGGGGAGACCGGGTCGTAGTGAAGGTCCAGCGACCGGGGGCGGCCCGCCAGATCAGGCGGGATGTGGACCTTCTGTTGCAGCTCGCCGAGCTTCTCGAGCATCGCGTGGATTGGGGTTTCTCACTCGTCGGGCTGGTGCAGGAGTTCTCTCGGGCTATCAACCGAGAGCTTGATTATCTCTTGGAGGCTCGTAACGCCGAACGGCTAGGGCAGAACTTCGCCGCTTCCACTTCTGTGACTATCCCCAGGGTCTACTGGCACTACTCGACCAGCCGTCTTCTCACTCTGGAAAGGCTGGAGGGGCCCACTCTGAACCTGCCCGAGCTGGCGGCACTGGATCCTGCTCGGAAGAAGGTCCTTGCCGAGACCATCGCCGACTGCTGGTTTCAGCAGATTCTGCATGACGGCTTCTTCCATGCCGATCCTCACCCGGCCAACATCGTGTACCTGGGTGAAGGCCGTATCGGCTTGCTCGACTTCGGCAACGCGGCTGTGGTACGCAAAGAGGACCTGCAGGAGGGTGTCACACTTTTCTTGCGGGTCATGGATTCCGACATCGCCGGCATCAAACGCTCACTGCGACGTCTGGGGGTCTCTTGGCCCCCGTCTGTCGAGGAAGCGGTGACCCAGTCCATCGAGGACGGGTTCAGTCGCTACTTCGGCGTGTCCTTGGCAAGCGTCGACGTGCGGTCTCTCTTGCAGCAGACCTTCGACCTGATCTACTCGCTTCATCTGCGGCTTCCCACTCGGTTCCTATTACTCGATAAAGCCCTGGTGACCCTGGAGGGCGTTATACGCCAGCTGTACCCTGACCTCAACCTCTTCGAGAGAGCCAGGCGTTACGCTCGCGAGCTGAGATACCAGCGCCTAGACCCGCAGAGGTGGGCGGAGCGGATGGAACGGGATCTGGCCGCCTATGCCTATGTTCTCCGCGACTTCCCGATGCAACTGCACGACCTCCTAGAGGAGATGCGTTCGGGCGAACTGGAGATCAGATATCGCCATACAGGCCTTGAGGAGATGATCCACCGGCTCGACCTTATCACGAACCGCTTGGTGGTAGCGCTTCTTTCTATCGCCCTGGGGGTCACTGGTGCCGCCGTGGCGATCTTGGTGGACAAGGGGCCCCACATCCTCGGGTTATCCGCCTGGGGTCTCCCGGGTTTCTTGCTTTCGCTGTTCTTCGGTTTATGGCTGATTTACGCGATCATCCGATCGGGGCGCTTGTGAACACTATCCGCTTGTCCCGGTACACTGCACCCTGAGATGAGGTCTACGTCGGGTATTGAAAGCGTGCGTTGGGCGGTAAAGCCTTATTCGTGGACAGCAGCCTGTCACCTGGCTGAGACTCTGCGACTACCGTTCGCGGCAGCGATGGTGCTGGCGGCGCGCGGTCTGGTGGACCCCACTGAAGCTAGGCGGTTCCTCGAATGCGCCCCTCTGATTCCCGACCCCTTCTTGTTTGCACACATGGAGGCAGCCGTCGCCACCGTGGAGAGGGCCCTTCGGACCAGCGGTCGGGTGATCATCCATGGAGACTATGATGCGGACGGCATCACCGCCACCGCCACGCTGGTTCTCGGCCTTCGCCACCTGGGACTTCAGCCCGAGTGTTACCTGCCCAGCCGTTTTCGGGAGGGCTACGGCCTGTCGCGTGCTGCCGTTGAGGAGATAGCGGCGGGGGGGCCCGGGCTTCTCATCACGGTCGACTGTGGCATCAACTACCCCGACGAGGTGGCGCTGGCTCAGGAGCGTGGACTGGAGGTGGTGGTCATCGATCATCATCATCCCGGGCCTCGCCTCCCGGAGTGTCTCATCGTACACGAGGCGGTAGGTCGCTATCCAGCCGGGCCGCTCTGTGGGGTGGGCCTAGCCCTCAAATTCCTGCACGCTCTGCATATCGCTCTGAAGGGAGCCCCTAGAGACCGCCTGCCCGAGGAGTTGATGCAGTTACTCGATCTGGTGGCGGTGGGTACCATCGCCGATCTGGTCCCGCTGGTGGGGGAGAATCGCTACTACGTGAGCGAAGGGCTCAAGCTCCTCACCATAGGGAACCGGTTGGGGCTGCGAGCTCTGGGCGAAGTCTCGGGCTGCACCGGAATGGTCGATTCCGCGATGGTTGCTTTCCGCTTGGCACCCCGCCTGAACGCAGCAGGACGTCTCGCCGATCCATGGCCTCCGCTCCACCTGCTGCTCACCGAAGATGAAGGTGAGGCCCGCTGCCTGGCCAACCAGCTCCATGAACTCAACGGAGCGCGGCAAGACGTCGAACGACAGATCCTACAGGCGGCTATCGGTGCTCTCGATGAAGAAGCGCCACTGCCACCTGTCATCGTGCTTGCCGGCGAGGACTGGCACGAGGGGGTCGTGGGTATAGTCGCGTCGCGCCTCGTGGAACGTTACTATCGTCCCACTATCCTGTTAGGTGTCCGCGACGGAGTGGCCAAAGGCTCGGGGCGCAGCATCAGTCAGTACAACCTGATTGAAGGCTTGGATGCCTGCGCGGAGCACCTGACGGTGTACGGAGGGCATCCTCAGGCGGCCGGTCTGACCTTGCCGGCAGAGCGAGTGGAAGACTTCCGCAGGAGCATAGTACGACATGCAGCCGAACGCCTCGATGTCTCTGCGTTGACCCCTCGTTACCAGGCCGACGTGGTACTGCGGGGAGAAGACCTCACAGTCGATACTGCCCTGGCCCTAGCCTCGCTAGGACCGTTCGGGTTGGGCAACCCCAGGCCCAGGCTCTTGCTGGTAGGGGCAGGAATACGCGATTGCGAGCAGACACGCTCCGGAGCACATCTGCGACTGAGTGTGGAGCTGGACGGGGTCAAGACCCCAGGTATCGCTTTTGGTCTGGGCGAGATGGCCCCCCAGCTTCTGTCGGGAGATCACCGCCATGTGGTCGGCGGTCAGTTCCGGACCGAGACCTGGCAAGGCACCCTACGTGCCGACCTCCTGGTGGAGAGATTAGAGCGCGAGGAGCCGGCGGAGCTCATCTCGGTAGAACCGGACTGGACTGAGTGGGCGCGCGTTGACGACACAGACCCTGCGCACGGGGAGAAGTGCTCTGAGCGGGAAGTACCAGTCGGGAGCCGTGGTCATCGTTCACACCCCTTTGCGGAAGCCTCGCGCGATCTGCGCGACCGGGGAGGCTGCGTATCCGCCCTCGCTCAAGTCATAGCCACGGGCGAGCCCACACTCATCGTGGCGGGTTCGATCTGGTGGTGGCTCCCATATCTCCGACCGACCGTGCAGCTTTGCCTGGACGCCGACCGGGGGCTGGTAGTCCTTCCTCACGGTCACTGGAACGGAGCCACGCCTCCCTCTGAGATCCTGCCGTCTGACGTGGTACTCACCGAGTGGGAAGCCCTCGCCTCTCGGCCTGAACTTCTTTGCGGTCGGCAGCACGTGGTCGTGGTAGGCCCGCCGCTACGCGCCGGTCATCTAGACATCCCCTGGCCCCGATGGAAGAAGGAGGCCTATCTCCACCTTTACTACGGTAGGATCGAACGGGAGATGTCTGAAAAGCTGCTCAGATACTTGGTCCACCCCCGCTTCGCCTTGGTGTGTCTATATCGTGCCCTGGAGGCGGAGGCAGAAAGGGCAGGACGCACGTCACCGTCGGGTGAAGACGGCAGGTCCGACCAGCAGTCCAGGCTCAACCAGGGCGCCTGGTCGAATGCCGACCCTGAGTCGGAGAGCATCTCCGGTCCAAGCCCCAGCTCCAGCGAACCGCCCTCTCCAACAGCGGCCCTGCTGCTCGCGGCCGCCAAGTTGGGTTGGGAGGAGGCGAGAGTGGTCCTCCGTAGGGCTCAGCTGCAACAAGCCTGGGCGATACTGCTGGAGGCCGGTCTTGAACGGGCCGAGCCGAGAAGGGCTAAACTAGAACCGAAAAAAGTGACCGACTATCGCCTCGCTGAGGCGGAATACCAGGAGTGCCTGCGACTGTGTCGGAGCCTTTGAAGACTTCCTCCGGCGCCTCGACCGACGAACCCACGAAGACGCTCGAGAGCACGACCCCTTTCCAACTGGGGCCCGGAGAGCAAGAGCGGTCTGACGAGGAATTGCTGGCCGGCCTTTTCGCCAAGGTCGGCCGGTACAACCCTGCCTTCGACCGCGACCTGCTTTCCCGGGCCTTCGCCGTGGCCTCCTCGCAACACCGCGGCCAGGTGCGCGCCAGCGGTGAACCTTACATCAACCATCCGCTCGGCACTGCCGAGATATGCGCCGACCTCAGACTTGACAGCGCCACTTTGGCGGCTGCTCTGCTGCACGACGTGGTCGAAGATACGGAACTGTCCATCGAAGAGGTGCGGGAACAGTTCGGGGCAGAAGTCGCGCTGCTGGTCGATGGCGTGACCAAGCTGTCGCAGATGCAGTTTCGTACTGTCGAAGAGGAGCAGGCCGAGAACGTCCGCAAGATGATCTTAGCTATGGCCAAGGACCCCCGCGTGATTCTGATCAAGCTGGCCGACCGCCTCCACAACATGCGGACTCTGCGCTACTTGGGCAAGGAGAAACAGCTGGACAAAGCTAAGGAGACCCTCGAAATATACGCCCCCCTGGCTCACCGCCTAGGCATCGAGCAGGTCAAGTGGCAGCTGGAGGACCTGGCTTTCGCCACCTTGCACCCCCGTAAGTATGCCGAGATACAGCAGATGGTGGCCCAGCGTCGTGCGGACCGAGAGCGGGATGTGGAGGAGGCCCGTCAGACATTGGGCAAGGAGCTCGCCGCCGTGGGCATCAAGGCGGAGATTGTGGGAAGGGCCAAACACTTCTATTCCATATACGACAAGATGGTGCGCAAGGGCCGCGAGTTCAACGAGATCTACGACCTCATTGCCTTGCGTGTGCTGGTGGACTCGGTCAAGGATTGCTATGCCACTCTGGGTGTGATCCACTCCTTGTGGAAACCCGTCCCTGGGCGATTCAAGGACTATATCGCCATGCCCAAGTTCAACATGTACCAGTCGTTGCATACCACGGTGATAGGTCCTCAAGGCAAGCCGCTCGAAATCCAGATCCGCACTTACGAGATGCACGAGACAGCCGAATATGGCATCGCTGCTCACTGGATGTACAAAGAAAAGGGGGGCCGGGCCGGCCAGCGTGCGGAGACAGACGCCGAGAAACTGCTGTGGCTGCGCCAGATCATGGAATGGCAATCCGAAGCCAAGGATGCCACCGAATTCATGGAGTCGCTGCGCATCGACCTGGTGCAGGACGAGGTTTACGTCTTCACTCCCAAAGGTGAGATCAAGAGACTGCCCCAGGGCTCCACTCCGGTCGATTTCGCCTACGCCATCCACACAGACGTGGGTCATCGCTGCATCGGAGCCAAGGTCAACAGCCGCATCGTTCCCCTGACTTACAAGCTCCAGTCAGGCGACATCGTCGAGATACTCACCTCCAAGTCGCCCCAAGGTCCTTCTCGGGATTGGCTCCAATTCGTCGCCAGTCCGGGAGCGCGGACCAAGATAAGGCAGTGGTTCAAACGAGAGCGCCGCGAAGACTTCGAGCACATCGGGCGTGAGGCTCTGCTTGAGGCTCTCCGTAAGCAGGGTCTCCCCGCCCAGCGCCTGATCAGCTCCGAGGTGCTCGCGGAGGTGATGAAGGAGACCGGTCACGCGAAGAAGGAAGATTTCTTCTCTGCTGTAGGCTCCGGAAAGATCAGCTCTCACCACGTGGTGACCAGGGTGGTCCAAAGCCTTGACCGCAGTCCCCAGGCCGTCAGCGGCGTCGCGCTCGCTCCTGAGACGGTGTCGCGGGGGGTGAAGGCTGCCCCCAGCGACCAGCTTGGAATCCACGTCAACGGGCTGACCGATGTCGCCATCCGCATCCCGCAGTGTTGCCGACCGGTCCCCGGCGATGACGTGGTCGGGTACATCTCCATGGGTCGGGGAGTGACAGTGCATCGGCGGGACTGCCCCAACCTCAAAGCACTGGAGAAGAACCCGGAGCGCTTCATCCCTGTGCGTTGGGACACCCGGGCGAAGGCACCGGTCCGGGTAGAGATACAGGTCGAGGCCTATGACCGTAATCATCTGCTCGAGGACATCTCGCGCACTCTCAGCGAGAGCGGCATCAGCATTATTGCCGCCCAGATCTTTACGGCGCGCAACAACATGGTCAAGGATCGTTTTGTGTTCGATGTCCCCGACATTGACTATCTGGAGACCGTTCTGCAGCGCCTACGTCGCATAGACACCGTGTACGACGCCTACCGAGTCACGCCGCGCTGACCTGGCCGCAAGAGACCGCCTTTCTGCCTCTGGTAGAATTGCACGCCGTGGAGAAGGGCGGCCGGGGTGGAGAGCACCCGGCCACTGGAAAAAGAGGTCACCAGATGGAGATACTGTGCGTGCCCGTGGGGGCGTTGCAAGCCAACTGCTATTTGGTGTGGGATGAGAAGATGAAGGCTTGCGCTGTCGATCCCGGGGGAGAGCCCGGTCGTCTAGCTGAACTTGTCGACCGTCGAGGCTTGGACGTCGAGGCTATCTTGGTGACCCACGGCCACTTCGATCACGTCGATGGGGTCAAGGGCCTGGCTGAAGCCACGGGCGCCAAGGTGTATTGCTCAGCCCCGGTGCTTCCCATCGTGGCGGGAAGTAAGGGCTGCCCGGCCAGCGGGTACCCTATAGCCTCCGTCGACCAGCGCCAGGTGCAGGTCGTTAGCGACGGTAGCACCTTCAGGGTGGGGGACCTGAAGGTCAAGGTCATCGCCACGCCCGGCCATACGCCGGGCGACCTGACCTACGACATAGAGGGTCATCTCTTCTGCGGTGACCTCTTGTTCCATCGATCGGTAGGACGTACTGACTTTCCGGGCGGAGATTTCTCGCAGCTCTTGGGGTCCATCGCCAAGCTTGTTTCTCTGTATGATGGGGACACCCCCGTTTTCCCTGGCCACATGCAGGCCACCACCTTGGGGGACGAAATCGCGTTCAATCCATTTCTGTCCGGGCTGGTCAGGCGTGGCTGACCTCCTGACAGCCCCCAAGGGAACCTACGATATCCTGCCCGAACAGCAACCGCTGCGACGGTGGGTCATCGCTATTGCTGAAGACGTCTTCACCCGGTACGGGTATCGGCGGATCGATACCCCGATGTTCGAAGACACGCGGCTCTTTCTGCGCGGCATCGGAGAGGCCACCGACATCGTCCGCAAAGAGATGTACACCTTCACGGATTTGGGTGGACGCAGCATTACTCTCCGACCCGAAGGGACCGCTCCGGTAGCGCGGGCGTACGTCGAGCACGGCATGCACACGCTGCCGCAACCGGTCAAGCTCTACTACCACAGCCCCATGTTCAGGTACGAAAGTCCGCAGGCAGGTCGGTACCGCCAGCACTATCAGCTGGGCGTAGAGGCTTTCGGGTCTAGTGCGCCCGAGCTGGATGCCGAAGTCATCGGATTGCTTGCCACCCTGTACCGCGAATTGGGGTTGCGGCAAGTCGAGCTGCGCCTCAACTCTATGGGCTGTAAGGAGTGCCGTCCCGGATACTCGAAGGCCTTGCGTTCTTACCTGTCTCAGAACTTCGACGGCCTCTGCGCGGAGTGTCGGGAACGTACCCGGCTGAATCCTTTGCGCACCTTCGACTGCAAGGTGGAGGGCTGTCGGGGGCTGCTAGCAGACGCTCCTCGTCTGCCTGACTACTTGTGCGCTCCTTGTCGGGGCCACCATGAGCGGGTCAAAGCCTGCCTGGAGCTACAAGAACTTCAGTATGTCGATGACCATACTCTGGTGCGCGGACTCGACTACTACACCAGGACCACATTCGAGTTCCAGTGTTCACTGCTTGGCGCCCAGTCCGGTATAGGTGGTGGCGGACGCTATGACGATCTGGTGGCCACGATCGGAGGGCCCCCGGTCCCTGGGGTCGGTTTTGGCACTGGGGTGGAGCGCATCCTTCTGGCTTTGGAGCGTTCCGGAGTCCAGGGTCCCCGTCCGGCTTCTCCGGTGGTCTACTTGGTGGCCTTGGCCGAGTCGGCCCGGAGTGCAGTCTTCCGGCTGGCGCACGAACTCCGGCAGGCGGGGATTTGCGCAGACCTCGATTATGTGGAACGGTCCCCCAAGGGGCAGATGAAGCAGGCCGGGCGAAGCGGCGCCCGGTATGCGTTCATACTCGGAGAGGAAGAATTGGCGACCGGCGTCTTGACTGTGCGCGATCTGACAACCGGCGAGGAACAGCGGCTTGACGCCGCAGCGGCGGGCAAGCTTGCCCGCGCTGCGGCCAGGCAGGCATCCACAGCCTTCACGGAGTAGTCTGAACTTGACCGGAGAGAAGAGGGCGACGAGTGGCGCATAGAGATCATTGGTGTGGCGAAGTACTCGACCACCTTATCGGCCACCGTATCCAGGTGGCTGGTTGGGTCCACCGACGGCGAGACCATGGCGGCCTTGTTTTCATCGACCTCCGTGACCGTACTGGCATCCTGCAGCTGGTCATCTCGGAGGACAGGGACCCGCAGGTCCACGCTACGGGGCAGATGTTGCGCAACGAGTATGTGGTGGCTGCTGCAGGCGAGGTAGTGGCCCGCAGCCCTGAGCGGGTCAACCCCAAGCTTGCTACAGGCATGGTGGAGTTGCTGGTGGAGCGACTCCAGATTCTGGCTGCGGCCCAGACCCCCCCGTTCTTCCCCGAGGATCAGCTCGAGATCGACGAGACCCTGCGACTCAAGTACAGGTATATCGATCTGCGGCGTCCCCGCATGTACCGTAACCTGCTCCTCCGGCACAGAGTGGTGCAGGCCGTGCGCCGCTATCTGGAAGCCCAGGGCTTCATCGAGGTGGAGACTCCCATCCTGACCAAGAGCACTCCAGAGGGCGCTCGCGACTTCTTGGTGCCGTGCCGGCTTCAACCAGGCGAGTTCTACGCCCTGCCACAATCACCACAGTTGTTCAAGCAGCTGCTCATGGTGGGCGGTTTCGAACGCTACTACCAGATCGCGCGAGCCTTCCGGGACGAAGACCTGAGAGCCGACCGCCAGCCGGAGCACACTCAAATCGACTTGGAAATGAGCTTCGTCGACGAGGCTGACCTCCAGGAAATCGTCGAGGGCATGTGGGCCGCAGCTTTCCGGGAGACCTTGGGCGTCACTCTGGCTCGGCCTTTCCCGCGCCTCAGCTACCGAGAGGCTATGGCCCGCTACGGGAGTGACAAGCCTGACCTCCGGTTCGGTATGGAGATAGTCGACGTGAGCGACCTGGCCGGAGGGATTGACTTTCGCATCTTCCAGGAGGCGTTGGCGAGAGGAGGCACGGTCCGTGGCCTGCGCGCGGAGCGTGGCGGGGGTCTCTCGCGCCGAGAAGTCGAGGAGTTGGGAGCGCAGCTAGAGGATTTCGGCCTGGGCGGGCTGCTCCCCCTCTGGGTCGAGGCAGGAGGGGTCCGGTCGCCCTTGGTGAAGCATGCCGGACCTGAGCTTGTGGAGTCGATCGTGGCTCGCCTGCAGGGTCAGCCTGGCGATCTTCTCTTGCTGGCCGCTGGGCCAGTGGCGAATGTGGAACCGGGATTAGGGGCTCTGCGGCTTTCTCTTGCTGCCAAACTGGGTATCGAGCGCAGCGGATGGGCTTTCGCCTGGGTAGTCGATTTCCCGATGTTCGAGTACGACGCCGTGGAGAAGCGTCTGAAAGCTCAGCACCATCCGTTCACCAAACCCAGGATCGAGGATCTCTCGGACTTGAAGACGAAGCCGCTGGCCCTCGGGACGTATGCCTACGACCTGGTGCTGAACGGAGTGGAGCTCGGCAGCGGATCCCTACGTATCTCTGAACCCGAATTGCAGCAAGCGGTTTTCGAGGCTCTGGGCCTGACGGAAGAAGAGATCCAGGCCAAGTTCGGGTTCCTGGTCGAGGCTATGAAGTACGGTGCGCCGCCTCACGGCGGAATAGGACTGGGCCTAGACCGAGCGGTCATGTTGATGGCCGGGGAGTCTTCCATCCGCGATGTCATAGCTTTTCCTAAGACCCAGAGTGGCTCCTGTCCCTTGACGGAGGCTCCTTCACCAGTCTCAGCCGAGCAGCTGCGGGAGCTACGCATCCGGACCTTCTGACCCGGACCTGCGAACGGGAACCCGCGGGCGCGGACCTCCTGACCTTGACTTTCCCACACGTCGGGAGACGCGCCGCCCCGGCGCCATGCACGCTCAAGCTAACGGCGTATACAGCCGAAAACAGCTATGGGCGCTGTTCCCAGGTCGGCGTGGCAGAGGTTAGGGGCAGTGTTGTCGGCTTCAGGCCCTTATGCTAACCTCGTGGTGCTCGACCTTGTGCGTGATCTGGCTCTAACTTGAGCCAACACACAATGCTTGGGAGGCAAGCTCGCCTGGGCGGTCTTGGACCCTCCAGGGGTAGCCACCCACCTGCTTCGGCAGGTTCAAGCGCCCGTCAGACACGGCAAGGTGGAGCACATTTTTTGGAAGGAGAGACGTGACCGGACGAAGCTTACGGTGGCGGAGCGTGGTTGTCCTCCTCGTTCTCGTCCTGCTGGGCACGGCGGCTGCCTGCGGGAATGAGAGCGACAAGGCGACTTCGACCACTCGGCAAGTCTCCGGTACCACGCGCACCACGGCGGCCGGCGAGGTGGGTCGGGCTGCCGAGAGACTGGTAGGTACCACCTTGGCCGTCAGCGAGGACACGCCGGCTGAGTATGTAGATGCCGTCGGGCAGGGTCGGCCGGTGGTGCTGGTCTTCTATGTGGCCGGTAACGTCGACGACACCAAGGTCTTGGAGGCGCTGGACCGTCTTCGCGCTGAATTCGCCGACTATGCCTTCCTAGCTTACGACTGGAAGAGCCCCGACAGCTACGGGGACTTGGCCGTGCTCCTCCAAGTGGACTATCCCCCAGAGACGGTGCTGATCGACCGTAAAGGCGTCATTCAGCGCATCTGGAATGGCTACGTAGATGAAGGTACTTTGAGGCAGTGTCTCGTGAATCTGGGTCAGAGCTGAACGTGAGCGACGAACAGGAGCGCGTGACGGAGGCCGGGACACCCCGGCCTTCTTCATCTAGAGCGGAGTCGACCCCGCTACATCGACCGACTCAGCAGAGGCCGACAGGTCAAGCCTACGGAGAACTAGTGGCTGAGAAGGTATACCATGCTTCTCACGCCGGCAGACTCGCACGGGCGGACGGGGTCGGCGTAGGGGGCAGCAAGGAGTGCGGCAGTCTCGTGACTATCGAGCTCCGCGTGCAAGACGGGGTCATAAGCGAGGCTCGTTACCAGGCCTATGGTTGCCCCGCCACCTTGGCCTCCGCGGAGGCGGTGTGCGAATACGCGGAAGGCACTAGTCTCCTGACTGCTGCCCGCTTGAGCGAGCAGACCATCTGTGCTCACTTGGGTCTGCGCTCTGACAAGAGGTATGCGGCGACCAACGCCCTCGATGCCCTGCACGCGGCGCTCGGCTGCATCCTCTCCCGGGCCTTGGCGGCGGGTCGGAGCGAGCGCAGCCGCTTGTTTCCCCCCAGCCTCGGGGGCAGTGGTGTCCTTGTGGGGATGAGTGGAGGGGTCGACAGTGGTTATGCCGCCTTGCGTCTACTCGAAGCTGACCTTCTGCCGGTTGGCATCACTCTGCGCCTATGGACAGAGGGGGGAGTGCCCGACCAGAGAAGCTGCTGTTCTTTCGCTGCCGTGAGGCGTGCCCGCGAGGTCGCTCACAGCCTGGGTATGCCTCACTTCACCTTGGATGCGTCGGAAGTCTTTCGGGAGCAGGTCGTCGCCTATTTCGTGACTGAATACGCTCGCGGGCGCACTCCCAACCCCTGCGCCAAATGCAACGCCCGTCTGCGCTTCGCCTTGCTTCTGGAGGTGGCTCATTTGCTAGGCCTGGAACGAGTAGCCACCGGTCATTATGCTCGCCTGACCGGCTCGCGCCCCTGTCTGACCAGGGGAGTCGACACGAAGAAGGATCAGTCGTACGTACTCGCCGAGGTACCGCCCGAGGTCCTTAGCGGTTACATGTTCCCCCTCGGAGAACTGACCAAGAAGGAGGTGCGTACGGCAGCGGCCAGAGCGGGCCTTAAGCATCACCTCACGCCCGAGAGTCAAGAGATCTGCTTTGTGCCTGACAATGACTATCGACGCTTCCTTAGGCGCTGTTTGGGTGAGCTTCCCGGAGAGGTGGTGGATACCAGCGGACGGGTCCTAGGTAGTCACTCCGGTACTTACAACTTCACTATCGGTCAGCGCAGAGGCGTCGGCATAGCCGGGGGTGGACCGCTCTATGTCGTAGGGGTCGACGGCGAGTCGAGACGGGTCGTGGTCGGCCGAAGGGCGGAAACGGTGGTCAAAGTGGTCCACTTGGAGTCCCTGGTGTTCCACCCGAGCGACGGGCTGGGCGCGGTCACGATACAGCTCCGCTCCTCCGGGCCGGCGGTCCCTGTGCGAGAGGTCAGAGTGGAGGGGGGTAAAGCTCTGGTGACCCTGGCACAGCCTGCCTACGGGGTGGCTCCTGGGCAAACGGGCGTCATCTATCAGGGACCGCAGGTTTGGATCGCCGGTACCATCGGGGCGACAGAACCATTGGAAACATAGGAGAGGTGGAGTCGCAGAGAAGGCTACAAGCGCGGGGCCGCCGGGGCCTGTGGTATAGTCTCACAGCCAATCGATGCGCCTGAGAAGCCGGAAGGGGGTCGAGACATGGAGTGGGATGCTGGCGCCTTCATGCGGATAGCAATCGGCATCTTCTTCCTGTTGTTCGGTGCCGGTTGTATCTTCGCGCTCATCCGTCTTGCCTCGGTCCTCGCTCGCGTGACTGATATTCTCGCCGACACCAGGACCCAGGTGATCCCCCTGCTCACTCGGATCGAGAGTACCTTGGACGGCGTGAACGCAGAACTAGCTAGAGTGGATGAGATCACTGAGTCAGTCGGAACTATCGTGAAGACGGCGGCGAGCACGACTTCGGCAGTACAATCTGCTGTGGCGACTCCTCTGAAGAAGGTCGCGGGGCTTGCTTCTGCCGTTAGCGAGGGCATAGCTACGTTCGTGTCTGGCAATAGGAAGGAGAATTGAGACCATGGTGCGTTCCATACTGCTACTTGCAGCGGGTGCTGCCATCGGAGCGGCTCTTCTCATCGCCCACCGGGTCTCGCAGGAGACGGGCAAGAGCATGCCCGAAGCGTTTGCTGATGTCCCCAGTGAGGCCAAGCGCATTCTCAGCGAGGTGAAGCAGCGCGCCGAGGGTGCGGTCGAGCGGGGACGTCAGGCCTACCAACAGAAGCTCTCTGAGATCGACCAAGAGCTGGGTGGCATCTCCTAGGTGTGAAGTGGTGGGGAGTCCGTCGCACGCGAGCAGGGGGACGATACCAGTTCTTCTACGCACTCCTCGCACTCCTGGGTGTCTCAGGCTTATGCGGGTCGTGATGGCAGGGGTGGCCTCCCGGCATGACCTGCCGTTGGATGCTTTGGACGATGTGGAGTTGGCCGTTGAGACTCTGCTTGCCGAGGAGCCGCCTGTCGGCGGTGACCTTGAACTGAAGGTCGTAGTAGAGGGTGGCTCTTATCGTGTCTGGCTGGCCGGACTGGAAAACCAGCATCTGCGCAGGGTCTTGGTGGACGCAGGGCCTACTCCGGACGTAGGACACGCCATTCTGCTCCATGTCCGTCGTCTTCTTTCGTCTTTGGTCGACGACTTCGCCGTGGATACAGGGCCGGGATCGACCTTCGTAGTGTGCCTGGAGAAACGAATCTCGGCCTAGATGGCTACTCAGGGCTAGGTGTGAGACGAGATGGGTCCCCAGGAAGACAGCCACCCAGAGCGGCCAGATCTTGCGGCACTTTCGGAGCACGAGCTGCTTCGTCGTTTCAAGCAATACGGAGACCCGGCAGCACGAGAGGAGCTGATCCTACGCTATCTGCCCCTGGTGAAGAGCCTGGCCAGACGGTTCGCCTCGCGCGGGCAACCTGTGGAGGACCTGGTCCAGGTGGGGGCGATAGGGCTTATCAAGGCGATTGACCGTTTCGACCTGGACCGGGGAGTGGAGCTATCGACCTACGCTACCCCCACCATACTGGGAGAGATAAAGCGGTTCTTCAGAGACAAAGGCTGGGCGGTCAAAGTGCCCCGTGCTCTGCAAGACCTGAACGTCCGACTGACCAAGGTTACCGAACAGTTGAGTACCGAGCTCGGCCGCTCCCCCACCATTGCCGAGCTGGCAGTGGCGACCGAGGCTAGCGAGGAGGAAGTAGTCGAGGCGCTGGAGAGTGGGCGGGCGTATAGTTCCGTGTCTATCTTCACGGGTGGAGGAGAAGACGAAGAGCCACTCAGTCTTTTGGACAGTCTGGGCGGGGAGGAAGAAGCTTATGAGATCTTCGAGCAGAGGCGGCTTCTTGCGCCAGCCATGGAGCGGCTCGAACCACGGGAACGACTGATACTCCATCTGCGTTTCTTCGAAGGCATGACCCAGACTCAAGTGGCTGCCCGGGTCGGCATCTCGCAGATGCATGTTTCGCGGCTCATACGGAAGTCGATAGAGGACCTCCGGCAATTCATGTTGGAGGGCGAGACACCGGCCCCAGCGGCCGGGAAGGGAGGCGAGGACTAAACTGTGAAAACGGCAGAACTGCGCAAGATGTTCTTGGATTACTTCGTGGAAAGGGGACACCTGCTGGTCCCCAGCTCTTCCCTCGTACCGTATCGGGACCAGTCGGTCCTCTTGACCACTGCAGGCATGCAGCAGTTCATGCCCTATTTCATGGGTCTCGCCGAACCGCCGAGTCGCCGCCTGACCAGCGTGCAAAAGTGCTTCCGCACCTCGGACATCGACAAGGTGGGGTTCACCGGCAGGCACTGCACATTCTTCGAGATGTTGGGCAATTTCTCCATCGGCGACTACTTCAAAGAAGGAGCCATCCGTTTCGCCTGGGAGTTCTCGCTCGAGTATCTGAAACTCGATCGCGACCGGCTTTGGATCTCCTACTTCGAGGGGGACGAAGAAATCGAGCCCGACTATGAAGCCGTCAACTACTGGGAGGCTGTGGGACTGCCCAAGGAGCGCATGGTGGGGTTACCCCGCAGCGCCAACTTCTGGGGACCCGTCGGCCAAACGGGCCCATGCGGACCCTGCTCCGAGCTCTACTACGACCGTGGTCCCGAGTTCGGCTGCTCGCGCCCGGATTGCCGGCCTGGTTGTGACTGCGACCGCTACGTCGAGTATTGGAATCTGGTTTTCACCGGCTACAACATGGACGAAGACCGCCACCTCACGCCTCTGCCGGCGCAGAACATCGACACGGGCATGGGATTGGAACGCGTGGCGGCCTTGAAGCAGGGGGTCGACTCGGTCTTCTTGACCGATGCGTTCAGGCCGCTCGTAGAGCTGGGACAGGAGATAGGCGGAACACCCTACGGCTCCGATCCTCGCGTAGACGTTGCCCTCCGGGTTCTGGCCGACCACGGCCGGGCCATGACGTTCCTGGTGGCAGACGGAGTGATCCCGAGCAACGAAGGCCGAGGCTACGTACTGCGCCGGATCATAAGGCGGGCAGCTCGTTTCAGTCGCCTTGCTGGCATGAAGCCGCCGCTGCTCAAGCGGTTCGCGGAGCTCACCATCGAACTGATGGGCGGGACTTACCGCGAACTGACAGAGCGGGCGGAAACCATTCTGCGGGTCATCCAAAGCGAAGAAGAAAGGTTCAATCGCACTCTGGACCAGGGTCTCGTGCTGGTCGAAGAAGCGGTAGCAAGAGCGAAGACGGAGGGCTCATCTGTCTTCCCCGGACAGGTCGCTTTTCAGCTGCACGACACCTACGGTTTCCCCGTGGAGGTGACCAGGGAGATCGCCGAGGAACACGGCCTCAGTCTTGACCTGGAGGGTTTCCATTCTTCCATGGAGGATCAGCGTCGCCGCGCCCGCAGAGCCCAGAGAGGGGGCGACACTCTGCAGGCGGCGGTGGTGGAGTTTGCCAGGCGTACCGAGCACCCCACAGAGTTCCGCGGCTACGAGCGTGAGGACCTCTACACGGTGGTGGACAACGTGGAGTTGCTGGAGGACGGTCACTTGCTGCTAGCCCTTCGCGAGAGCCCCTTCTACGCGGAGATGGGAGGGCAGACGGCGGATACCGGCGTTGTGGAGTCCGAAACCGGCAGAGCCGAGGTCGAAGACGTGCAGACGCATGGTGAGGTCCAGGTCATCATCGCCCGTCTGGTCGAGGGCCAGATCGAAAAGGGCACCCGGGTGAGAGCCACTCTGTCCTCCAGCTACCGTCACGCGGTAGCGGCTAATCACACCGCGACCCACCTGCTCCATTACGCTTTGCGCTCACGCCTCGGCAAAGATGTCACTCAGGCGGGTTCCTCGGTCCGGGCCGACAAGTTGCGGTTCGACTTCGCGTTCCACGAGCCCCTGGGAATGGAGCGACTGCGCGAGATAGAGGACCTGGTCAACCGGCGTATCGTGGAGCACCATCCTGTGCGAGCCTTCACCACCAGTCTCGAGCACGCCAGAGACCTGGGCGCTATCGCCCTGTTCGGCGAAAAGTATGGCGAGTTTGTGCGAGTTGTGGAGATCGACGACTTCAGTCGTGAGCTCTGTGGAGGGACCCACGTAGCTTGGACCAGTGAGATCGGCGCCTTCAAGATACTGTCGGAGAGCAGCGTGGGGGCCAACGTGCGTCGGATCGAGGCCATCACGGGTCGGGAAGCGGTCGCCTATTATCGTGAACGTGACCGGACCCTGAGCGAGGCCGCCCGCCACCTCCAGGTTAGCGAAGACCGCGTCCTCGACACTATCAAGAAGCTTACCGAAGAAGTCTCGTCACTCCAGTCCGAACTGAAGTCCTTGCTCTCCCGGTCGGCCAAGGATCTGATAGCCGACCTCCTGGCGACAGCGACTACGGCCAACGGAGTCTCGATCATCGCTGGCGTCGTGGAGGCGCGGGACATGGACCATCTCCTTGCCCTGGCCGACCAGGTGCGTGACCGCGTACAACCGGCTGTGGTCGCCCTGGGGTCCGTACTCTCAGGCAAAGGTGCTCTAGTGGTGGCTGCAACCCGCGGGGTGGACCAGGTGAACGCCGGCCTGATTGTTAAGGAGGCCTCTGCTGTCATTGGCGGCAAGGGGGGAGGGACTGCTCAGCTCGGCCGTGGTGGGGGAGGGGACCCTGCCCGTTTGCGGGAGGCGGTGGAAGCAGCCCGTCGTTCTATTACCGCGGCTTTGGAAGGTTGAATGCGACTATTGGGCGTGGATGTAGGTCGTGCGCGCACGGGATTGGCTCTCTCCGATCCCCACGGAGTGAGCTGCTCTCCGCTACCGGCTATCGAGGAGCGGGACCCTGGACGCACCATCGAAAAGCTTGCGGCCGTGGTTAGTAAAGAGCAAGTCGGACTCGTGGTAGTGGGACTGCCCCGTCCTCTTAGTGGGAGGACCAACGAGCAGGCGGAACTCGTGTCGTTGTTCGTCGAGCGACTGCGGGCGGCGCTCACGGTCCCGGTCGTCACCTGGGATGAGCGCTATACCTCCAAGTTGGCGGAAGCCAAGGGGGTAACAAAGCCATCAAGACGTCGTCGGGTCTCGCTCGATTCGGTGGCTGCCTGCTACATTCTGCAAGACTACCTCGATTGGCTTCGCAATCGTTCCCAGACCCAGGGGGCGGGATGAACGACTGGTATAGAGACATTCCCCGCGTAGGGGAACCACCTAAGAGGCGGCGTTCCTCGCTGCGTAGATGGCTCCTGCGGTTCGTGGTAGTGGTCGGCTTCTTCGCTTTTGTCACTGGCGTGGCCGTGTTCGTCCTGCGGGGAGCTGAATGGCTTCAAGCTCACTCGACTACTACTACCGTCACCCAGGCGGTGACCACGGTGCAGGTCCAGATCACTCCGGGCATGACTGCCACCCAGATCGCCCGCCTCCTCGAGGAGAAGGGCGTCATCGCCTCAGCCTCCCAATTCATAGAGCTGGTCAAGTCCAGACAGTCGGAGAACAAGCTGCAGCCAGGTACCTATCGTTTGCGCACAGACTTGACTCTGATCGCCGTGGTGGAGAAGCTGGAGACAGGAGAAGGCTCCTCGACCTTCCGAGTGACCATCCCCGAGGGACTCACCGTTTCACAGGTGGCTGCGCTACTTGACAAGGATGGTAAGATACCGGGCAAGGACTACGTGACGCTTAGCAAAGACCCCTCCAAGTTTGTCCTGCCGAAAGTAGGAAGTTCGGTACCCGAGGTGACCACTCTTGAGGGCCTACTGTTCCCTGACACCTACTATCTCTTGCAGGGCGACGGGGCCACCCAGCTGATCGGCGCCCAGTTGGTCGCCTTCGAGAAGAAGACCGGGGTATTACCTTGGAGTAAGGCAGAGGCCCTGGGGAGGACGCCCTATGAGATAGTCATCGTGGCCTCGCTTGCCGAGAAAGAAGCGGTGGCCACCGAGGACCGAGCCAAGGTCGCCGCCGTGATCTATAACCGTCTGAAGGAGAACATGACGCTGGGGCTCGATGTTACGGTGCGCTACGCCCTGGACAAGTGGACCGGGGAGCTGACCGCCGAGGACCTCAAGGTAGACTCCCCCTACAACACCCGAGTACACAAAGGCTTGCCGCCTTCCCCCATAGCCAACCCGGGCGTCGACACCCTTCGAGCCGCGCTTGAGCCGGCTGATGTCGACTACCTGTACTTCATCGCTAACAAGGAAGGCAAACTCTTCTTTACGGCCGACTACCAAGAGTTCTTGCGTTGGAAGAAGGAGTTCCAAGCTCAATAGGCGCGAGAGAATGGCTGCAGCTGTCCGTTGCTGCGTTGCCTCGTCACCTGCGCCGTTGACGGGCCAGGCTCATACTTTCGGCCTATGTCAGTGCGAGCCTGGTCTGGTAGGGTAGGCGCGGGCCGACGGCCAGAATGAGCCGCAAACTGCGGGCGAGGAGGGTGAACAACTGTGGAGACGTCGCCCATTCCAGTCTTACACGGGCACAAGCCGATGCATCTCTTGGGAGTGATCGGACATCCCATAGCTCACTCCTTGTCCCCGCGGATGCACAACGCGGCTCTGCGTCATCACGGCATCAATGCCGTGTACCTGGCGTTCGACGTGCTGCCCGAGCACCTTCTTGTGACCGTTGAGGCGATGCGGGTCCTCGGGCTGCGGGGACTTAACGTGACTGTGCCCCACAAGGTCGCTGTGCTTCCGTTGCTGGATGAGGTCGAGTCAGTGGCCGCCCGTGTCGGCGCTGTGAACACAATCGTTCGTCGCGGCGAGCGGCTGCTGGGGTACAACACTGACGTAGTCGGCTTCCGTCTGGCCTTGCGCGCCATCATGCCGGAGGGAGCGACTGGCCTTCCTTGTCTAGTTCTCGGCGCTGGGGGAGCGGCGCGTGCAGTGGTTGCTGGCCTAGTGGAAGAGGGTGCGGCACAAGTCGGTATCTTCAATCGAACACTGGAGAGAGCCACCCTCCTCGCGGAAGCGGCCGCGTCGTGGGGGTCGACGCGGTGCCTGGT
The DNA here is from genome assembly GCA_937148845.1 of uncultured Actinomycetes bacterium. Classification (GTDB taxonomy): domain Bacteria; phylum Actinomycetota; class Thermoleophilia; order RBG-16-64-13; family RBG-16-64-13; genus CAKZRW01. Next base: position 67,632 of record CAKZRW010000031.1, read on the forward strand.
TGTCGACGCGGGGGATCTTCTCGAGGTGGCTCGAAGCGCGGATGTGATCGTTAACGCGACGTCCGTCGGTATGCACGGAACCTTCAAGGAAACGCCTCTTCCTGTCGATATTCTCGACAGCCACCATGTGGTGCTTGACGTCGTGTACGGTGGGGAGCCCACGGCTCTCGTAGCCGGGGCCCAGGCAAGGGGGGCTCGCGCAGCGGACGGCAGGGAGATGCTCATCCGCCAGGCTGCGGCCGCCTACGAGTTGTGGTTCACGCGACCGGCGCCGCTGGCAGTGATGCGCCGGGCTGTCGAGCAGGCAGAGAGGAGAGGACCCGTAGATGCAGGCCGCGCGAGAGGAAAGGCTGGAGCGCAGGCAAGTCGGTAGACCGACCGGTGAGATCCTGGTCGAGATGGGCCTACTCACGCCCGAACAGGTCGAGCAGGCCCTGGCTGAGCAGCGACTAACCCACCAACGCATTGGCGACATAGTGCTCAACAAGGGTTGGGTGACCAAGCGTGATCTGATGGAGGCCTTGGCTCGGCGCATCGGGGTCCGCTACCTTGACCTGGCGAATCTTCGTGTCGATCCTCTTGCGGTCGACCTCATCTCCGAGCGAGACGCCCGTCGTTACTCGGCTGTCCCCGTGGGGTTTGCAGACGAACACACCCTGTTGGTGGCCATGGCCGATCCTTCCAACATTGTGACGATCGACGATCTCAGGATCCTCACGGGGTTCGATATCGAGCCCGCTTTGGTCAGCAGCGAGGACCTAAGTGAGCTGCTCTCGAAACTAAAACCGGCTGTCGACGAGCAGCTGTCCCAGCAACTGGAGACCCGTCTAACGGAGACTGATGATGAGGCCAGCCACGAAGATGTTCGTGACCTCCACGAGCAGGTCGACGCTGCTCCTGTGGTCAAATTGGTCAACGGCATCCTGGCTCGGGCAGTGGACGAACACGCGTCCGACGTGCATTTCGAGCCCCAAGCTAGAGAGCTGGTCATACGCTTCCGCCATGACGGGGTGCTCCACGAGATCATGACCGTGCCCAAGAGGCTCCAGGCGGGTGTGATCTCGCGCCTCAAAGTAATGGCCGACTTGGACATCGCCGAAAGGCGCATTCCCCAGGACGGACGTATAGGTTTGACTGTGGGGGGGCGCCCCATCGATATGCGGGTGGCTTCGCTTCCCACCGTCTATGGCGAGAAGATAGTGGTGCGGTTGCTCGATCGCTCGAACGTCATGCTCCGCCTGGAGGAACTCGGATTCTCGGAACAGGCTTTGGCCCGCTACCGGCGATCTTTCACTAGACCCTACGGGGCGATCCTAGTCACCGGACCTACCGGTTCGGGGAAGTCGACTACCCTGTACGCGACCCTGAACATTCTGAACACCCCCGAGAAGAACATCATCACGGTAGAAGATCCGGTCGAGTATCGCCTGGCCGGCATCAACCAGGTGCAGATCAACCCCAAAGCCGGCCTGACCTTCGCCTCGGGACTACGCTCGATACTGAGGTGTGACCCTGACATCATCATGGTGGGGGAGATCCGCGACCGTGATACTGCCCAGATTGCAGTCGAGTCGGCGCTCACTGGCCATCTCGTCCTCTCCACCCTGCACACCAATGATGCTCCGGGCGCGCTTACCCGGTTGACCGAGATGGGGGTGGAGCCGTTCTTGACCGCCTCTGCCGTAGACTGCGTGATAGCTCAGCGCCTGGTGCGCAAGCTGTGCGACTACTGCAAGGAACCGTTCCGCCCCACGTCTGGCGCTCTGCGAAATGCCGGGTTCGACGATGATGTGGTCCAGCGCGCTAACGTCGGTGAGTTAACTCTTTACCGGGCGAGAGGTTGTGCTCGCTGCAACAACACAGGCTACAAAGGCCGGGTGGGCATCTATGAAGTTATGCTGGTCAGCGAGGCTATCGAGAGACTCATCGTCGAACGCAAGAGTGCCGATGAGATAGGTCGGGTGGCGCGCGCCGAGGGCATGGTGCCTTTGCGCGAAGATGGCCTAGCGCGCGTGCTGAAAGGAGTCACCAGCATCGAAGAGATCTCGAGAGTGATAGTCTGACGACCTTTGCCTAGTAGATGCGGAGGAAATGACCCTATGGACATCGGCGAAATCCTGAGGGAGACGGTCCAGCGACAGGCTTCTGACCTCCATCTGGCGGTCGGCCTGCCTCCCGTACTTCGTATCGATGGCCGTTTGCAGCCCATGGATCGGCCTCCTCTTACGCCAAGCCAGGTACGGGAGATGGTTTACAGCATCCTCACCCAGGACCAACGCCAGAAGCTGGAGACCGACTGGGAGGTGGACCTCTCGTACTCGCTCTACGGGCAAGCGCGTTTCCGGGTAAATGCCTATTTCCAAAGGGGCACGGTGGGAGCCGCCTTCCGGCACGTCCCTACTGTGATCAAGTCCATCGAGGAGCTGGGGCTTCCCAAGGTTCTTCATACGTTCAGCCAGAGACCACGGGGTCTCATTCTGGTCACTGGGCCCACTGGCTCGGGCAAGTCCACCACTCTCGCCGCCATCATCGACGAGATAAACGAAACCCGGAACGACCACATAATCACAATAGAAGATCCTATCGAGTTCCTGCATCGGCACAAACGCTGCGTTATTCACCAACGAGAGGTAGGGAGCGACACGCGAGCTTTTCCCGTTGCCCTACGTTCTGCTCTCAGGCAAGACCCTGACGTCATCCTGATCGGGGAGATGCGTGATCTGGAGACGATCCAGATCGCCCTGACCGCAGCAGAGACCGGCCACCTGGTGTTCGCCACTTTGCATACTCAGGACTGCGCCCAGACCATCGACCGGATGATCGACGTCTTTCCGCCTCACCAGCAGGAACAGGTGCGCGTGCAGATCGCTGGGACGTTGGAAGGGGTGGTGACTCAACAACTGCTGCCCAAAGCCGGGGGCGTGGGGAGGGTGGCTGCCTGTGAGGTCCTTATCGCTACCCCAGCCGCGAGGAACCTGATAAGGGAAGGCAAGACGCATCAACTTTATACGGTTATGCAGACTGGAGGGCAGCACGGGATGCAGACGATGAACTCCTCGTTGGCTGACCTGGTACGGCGGGGGCTGATAACCAAGGAGCTTGCTCTCCAGCGTTCTTCCAGCGCTGACGAACTGGAAAGATTGCTGCGTACAGGTAAAGTCTAAGACCTACGAGCAGACCGGCGAGGGGACGGGGGGAGAGGATCCAAGCTCTTGAGGAGGCGACCCTCCCTGCCGATACATACAGACAGAACCGGTCGACACCGACGGCTAATTGCACCAACGCCGCAGATGTAACACGAAAGACTGCTACAAAAGAAGGCAGCGAACGAAGGACAGGGTGGACAGTGGCAACCTACGTGTATACCGCCAAGAAGGACAGAGCCACGCTTCTCACGGGGGAGATCGTTGCCGACTCCAAAGCAGCGGTGGTTGCGGATCTCCGTCGCAAGGGTCTCACCGTGGTCCGCTTGGAAGAGAAGCGGGGGCTGCCCGACCTGAAGTCCCTTCTCGAGAACAGTAAGCGCATAAAGGTCCGCGACAAGGCGGTTTTCGCCCGCCAGTTCGCCACCATGATCAGCTCGGGATTGGCTGTGCTTCGTGCTCTCTATGTGCTGGAAGAGCAGACCCAGAACCCGCGCTTCAAGAAGATCATCCGAGCCGTCAGGGACGACGTCGAGGCCGGCGCGCCGCTCTCCGACGCCATGGCCAAGCATCCTGCCGCGTTCGATCGGCTCTATGTGGCAATGGTCAGGGCAGGTGAGACAGGTGGAGCTTTGGACCAGACCCTCGAACGTCTGGCTGTGCAGCTCGAGAAGCAGGACGCTTTACGCCGGACTATCAAGTCCGCCATGACCTATCCTGTGTTGATAGGTGTCTTCGCGATCCTCGTCATGATAGGGATGCTGATCTTCATCATCCCCATCTTCGCCAGCATGTACAAGGACCTGGGAGGGGAGCTCCCCACTTTGACGAAGGCCATGATGGGCGTGAGCAGCGCACTCAAGGGTTATTGGTTCATCATCTTCCCCGCCCTGGGTCTGCTCGGTTGGGCCCTGGTCAGGCTGAAGAAGACCGAGCAGGGGAGAAAGGCCTGGGACCGGGCGAAACTGCAGTTACCCATGAAGCTAGGCCCGATCATCCAGAAGATAGCCCTGGCTCGTTTCAGCCGGACCCTAGCCACCCTCATGAGCTCAGGGGTGCCGATTCTCCAGGCCATCGACATCACTGGCAAGACATCCGGGAACAGTGTCATAGAACAAGCCATGGTAGATGTCAAGGAAGCAGTCCGTAGCGGCGAACCGTTGGCCCGACCTCTCACGCGGGCACCCGTATTTCCGCCTATGGTCACGCACATGATATCGATAGGGGAGGAGACCGGCGCTCTCGACTCCATGTTGAACAAGATCGCCGATTTCTACGAGACCGAGGTCGACGCTGCCGTCAAGTCGCTCACCTCGATCATCGAACCTATCATGATGATGTTCGTCGGAGGTCTGGTGGGTCTCATCGTGATCTCGATGTACCTGCCGATGTTCAACATGATGAACTTGGTGAAGTAGACGGGGCCCCAAGAAAGCACCCTGGTGAGTGGCCAAGCAACTTCGTGAACAAGTGACGAGGTCAAGGGCAACTTAGGCAAGAAGCAGCAGTCCGGTCGAGGAGAAACTGCGCTGGTGAGCCGGGCCGCGGGACTTCAGTCCCGCGGCCGTTCTTGTGATCCCGAGTTAACGCACGATAATGTATATTATGTAAAGCGTATGCGCGGCCGGACTGCGACTCGATCGTGTCGCCTCGGCCCACCCAGACGGCCCCGATCCCCCTGGACTGCCTCCAAGGGCCGCCTCCGCCCCGCCTCTAGCGGTCACACTTCGTACTGCAGGAGGCTGAAAACGTCATAGCCTGCCAGCTTCTCTCGCCCTCCCAGCTCAGTGAGTTCGATGATGAAGGCGAGGCCGGCGACGATTCCGCCCGCATTTTCCACCAACTTGATCTTGGCCTTGGCGGTGCCGCCGGTCGCGAGCAGATCGTCATGGATCAGGACCCGCTGCCCCGGCTTGACAGCATCTATGTGCATCTCCAGAGCGTCGGTCCCGTATTCCAAGGCATACTCACAGCGGTTGACTGTCCAGGGCAGCTTACCTGGCTTGCGCGCTGCCGCAAAACCGACGCCGAGCGCGTAAGCCAACGCCGCTCCCAGGATGAAGCCGCGAGCCTCCGCCCCTAGAACCAGGTCGACCTGCTTCTCGCGTCCAAACTCAGCCAGTTGATCGACCGCATAGTGCAGAGCCTCTGGGTCCTGGAGCATGGGCATGATGTCGTGGAAAAGTATGCCCTCCCTTGGAAAGCCCGGAATATGCCGGATGAACGCGCTTAGATCCATGCCTCTCCTTCAAACCGCACTTTACGACCTGGCTTGCGAACGACCCTTCCCGCCTCTGGCGCAGACTCTGCGCAGGCAGGCCAATGACTACGGAGTGCGCCACTACCGCGTCGTGGGTCAAGCACCCCAGACTATAACAAGCGACGCAACTCCCGCGCCAACAGCAGGGCTGATAACTGGGACAACAGCGACCCGAGATCGGCGAGCAGTCGCTCGCCGTACTCCCGCCTGTCGGGGTGACTGGACCGGAGCGACGGCACAGTCAATTGTTCCACCAGGGCCGCCTCTCGCTCGACTGAGGAGACCAGTAAGCGCAAATTACGAGGCTCTACGCCGAACCGAGCCAGAACCTGGCATAGCCGCGCCACTTCGACGTCGCTCTCGGTGTAGACCGGGCCCTGGCCCGCAGGCCGGTCGAGGACCCGGTATTCGCTTAACGTGCGGATGAAGTCTGGGTCGCATCCGGCGGTCTCGCGAAGTTCTTCAAGGCTGTATAGCGCCTGTTCGCGCCTGAGCGCAGGAGTGAGCCGCAGCGCTCCTGTAGCTGTCCCAGTTGTACCGAGAGGAACTGCCGCCCTTTCCACGCGCTGCTTTATGACCTCCAAGGGCAAGAATTCGTCCCGCTGCAGGGTAAGTATGGTCCGCAGCCTTCTCACATCGGCATGCGAGTATTTCCGATACTTACCGGGAGTACGCGCAGGAGCAAGCAGCCCCCGGTCTTCAAGGTACCGAACCTTGGTGATGCTGAGATCCGGAAACTCAGGTCGAAGCAGCGCTACGACCTGGCCGATGGTCAAAGGGCGGTCGCTATGTTGACCAAGCGCATCCGCCTGGACTGTCGAGGGGCTGGAGCGGGCTTGCTGCTTGCCGGTGTCGCTCATGCCCGCCTCCGCTACGATTCCGCCTTTGTCAAGAAAACCAACTTGTACTTGCCGATCTGCAGCTCGTCACCGTCCCGCAGACGATGCCGTTCAATCCGGCGGCGGTTGACGTAGGTGCCATTAAGCGAGCGCAGGTCCTCTATCAAGTACCCACGCCCGTCCCGCAAGATACGGGCATGACGTCGCGACACCGTCACGTCGTCAAGGAACAAATGGTTGTCCGGGTTCCGGCCGATGGTAAGAACGTCCGTCTCCAGCACGACGAGCTCCCCTTCCCTGCCTCCCCCACTCCGAATCTGGAGCGCTGGCCCCGCAGCCCCAGCTGAAGGCCGCCGGGCTATCTGCTTCTGGTCGAGCTCAGGGGCTGGGTAGCTGACGGTGGAGTCCTCCAGACCAGCAGTCGCCAGCTTGGTGCCACAGCGCCTACAGTAATTGGAATCCTCGCTGTTCTCGAAGGAGCAGGTCGGACACTCGATCATGCCCACGCCCTCCCGCTAATCGTCCGGTGGCTCCTCGCCTGAGGTCCCGCCGATCTTCTCGCCAAAGTCGGCAAACTGGCTGCGAAGGCCCTTCTCCAGAGCCTGGATGACCTCAGGATGCTCAAGGAGCGCCATCCGGGTGGTCTCCATAGAATGATCTACCACGTACGCGTCCCTGAGCACATCGTCCAGGTGACGTCCCAACTGGAGCTGGCGAATCACATACCGCACCAGACGCTCCTCACGCACATCCGCTGTGAGGTCGCGAAACCGTTTGGAAACGTCGCTCCCCGGCTGCTCCGCCTTTTCGGTCATCTTCACGAGCCTTCCGTGCCTGTCGAGCTCTTCCGCGTCTTCCCGGAGAGGATGTCGACCAACATGCTGATATCCCCATCCTTGACCAGAGCGGCACCCTCATCGTGCTTGGCTTTCAACCTGCGCACAAGCTCCGCTCGCAAGATGTCGATCTGAGCATGGAGAAGTCGCCTACGTTTGGAGATCTCCTTCTCGTCAGCTGCCAGTCGGTCGGCAAGCTCTCTGAGCTCTTCGTCGGTAAGCGATTGTAGGTTAAGGAGCAGTTCGAACCCGCCGTCATCCATGTCGGTCATACCCCCATCATAAGCCTTGCCGACCTAAACATCAAGCTGAGGTGGAGATTATTCAGTACCACCCCAAGGAAACGCGCGACTGCTCTCCAGTTCCGCCCCTTAGGGGACCGGTCGAGACGGCCTATTCCTCTTCTCTAAGGAGTTCCTCGTACTCTTCGGCGGTCATCAGGTCGTCGATCTCCGAGGGATCGCTCAAGCGCACTTTTATTAGCCAACCGTCCTCAAAGGGACTCTCGTTGATAAGCTCGGGAGCATCGACGACTTCTTCGTTCACTTCGATGACAGAGCCGCTCAGGGGTGCATACACATCGGAGACAGCTTTGACCGATTCGACCTCGGCGTACGGCGTGCCCGCTGTGACATCCGTACCTACCTCGGGGAGCTCGATGAAAACGATCTCGCCTAGCGTCTCCTGGGCGTAATCAGTAATCCCGAACACTGCTGTGTCACCCTCGACCCGGGCCCAATCGTGCTCCCTGTGGTACTTGAGGTTCCTAGGATTCACATGCGCTCCTTTCTCGCCACCATCGGCTGGACGTCATGATAGCACGACCACTTGTATACTCTGGAAGCAGTACCCGACTGCAAGGAGGACCGCCCAGTGCCACGCCGCAAGGGTCTTATCATAAGCGATGAACAGATGAGGGTGGTCGAGACGGTGCTTGACAAGCTGCGCCGAGTGACCGGGGGTACCTTGGTGGCTCTGGTGTCCACCAGCGGCCAGCCCATCAGCACGTCCCCCTCTGAGTCGAGCTCCGACACCCTCTCCCTAGCTGCCCTCACCGCCAGCTCCTTCGCCGCTACGCGTCAGCTCGCCGAGGTACTCAATGAACGAGAGTTCACCCTCTTGTTCCACGAGGGCAAGGAATCGAATCTTCACGTGGTGCAGGTCACCGAGCGCATCCTGCTCTTGATCACCTTCGGCCATGACACCCAGGTCGGACGAGTGCGTCTTTACACCTCCCGCGCCCTGGAGGTTCTCAAGCCTGTCCTGCAGTCTGCCGAAAATAGCGAAGAGGATGATGCTTTGCTTGATGGCGACTACCGGCAAGAACTCGGCAAAGCCATCGATGGTCTCTTCTCCAGCGACGACTGAAAGAGCAGGGAGCGGCCTGTGGCATTGATCAACCTGGCAGCACGGGAGATTAACTACAAGATCGTCTACTACGGCTGCGGTCTCTGCGGAAAGACCACCAACATCCAGTACATCTATCGGAGGGTGAACCCGGCCACGCGCGGCCGGCTGGTTAGCATCGCCACCGAGGAGGAACGCACCCTCTATTTTGACTTTCTCCCCCTGTCGCTGGGCACCGTGAAGGGCCTTCGCACTCGTTTTCACTTGTATACGGTGCCCGGCCAGTCCTTCTACAACGCGTCTCGTCGCCTCGTACTCCAGGGGGCCGACGGGGTCGTCTTCGTGGCCGATAGTCAGATCTCTCGCTTGGATGAGAACGTAGACAGTTATCTTAACCTGTGGGAGAACTTGATGTCACTGGATGAGGATCCGGCGAAGATAAGCATGGTCCTCCAGCTCAACAAGAGGGACCTGACTGATATCTTCTCAGTCTCTGATCTCTGCGAGTTGTTGAATCACACCGGCTCGCCCGTGATCGAAGCTTGCGCCCTCACCGGGGTGGGTGTTTTCGAGACGCTGAAGACTGTATGCAAGCAGGTCATTGCCCGCAGCAACGAGACTTGACCGGAGACTTGAGCGAAGCCGCTCGGAAGCACAGCGTGCGCCAGGGTCACTCGCCTTTAGCCTCAGCGATCACTGCTTCCAGGGTGGCCCGGTAACGTCCGGCAAGATCGGCAGCCTTGGGGTCATCTGAGGCTTCAGCGTAGACATGGAAGTATGGCTCTTCGGCATCCGGTAGGACCAGGACCCACTCATTATGATCAAGGAAGACCTTGATGCCGTCTATCAGAGATACCCTTCCCTCCCGCAGGGTCTCAGTCATCCTGCGCATGACCGTCCCCTTCAAGTCCCAGGAGCACTCGACCCGCAGGTGAGCAATATGAGCCCGCGGCAGCCGACCAGCAAGCTGCGAGAGGGGGGCATCGGAGGCAGATACCAGTTCCAGCACCTTCCCCAGAGCGTAAAGAGCGTCGAGTGACGGTAGCACCTGGGGATAGATATAACCCCCATCGGCAGTGGCGGCAAAGATCGTATTAGGCCGGCCGGCTTCGGCCATCAGTGCCGCTTTCGAGGCTCGAGTGCGGCGGACGGTCACGCCGCTAGAGCCCACTACATGCTCGGCAAGGCGCGTCGCCTGCAGGGGCAAGGCTACCACCCCGGACCCGGCTTCTTTCACGGCCCGTTCCAATAGCAGCAACAACAACGCGGAATCGGGAATAAGGCTGCCGGTCTCGTCGACCAGAAAGAGATATTCCGCTCCCGGGTCCAGTATGGCCCCGAGTTGGGCCTCGGTGCTGCGGACCAGCTCCCCCACGCGGGCAGCAGCGGTCGGTAGCTGCTCCTCGAGGGTGAAACGCCCACGGGCCCGCGAGAAAGTGTTGAGAGCGATGGACTCGACACCCAGCTTGTCGAGAGTGGCCGGGAAGAAAAAGGCCGGAGGCGATAGCGAATAATCTATTACGAGGCGTGGCTGCCGACTGCGGATCGCCACTATATTCCAGTTCTCAAGCAGGGAGTTGATGTATGTCTCTATGACCCGAGGCGGATAGATCACCGCGCCCATCTCTTCAAATGCTGCCCTGCGGAAATCCTCCCGGAAATAATAATTCTCTATCGCTCGCTCCCGCTTGTTTTCGATAGCCACTCCCGGGGGCTCGGAGAAGACTATCTCGATCATTTCGGGATTTTCCAGGCTGATCTGGACATGCACCCCGCCCACGGCGTTGCCACTCTTGATGTCGAACCGGTTGACGGCGAGAGGAGCGATGGTCAGGTCTCTTACATTGACACCGGTGGCATTGAAGCCGCTTATTATGGCCCGTTTGAAGACCCGACTGGCGTGGTGAGTATCTCGACTGGTGGTGACATAAGCGCCTGGCGGGATCAGGGAGCCATAGGACATGGCAAGCCTCATGGCCATCTCCGGAGTGAGGTCTATGTTGGCGAGGCCTCGCACCCCGTTACGGCCGAAAAGAGTGCTCGGGCCTCGTGTCTCCCAGACTAGCGAGGTACGCACGGTGGACCCAGGTTCGACATTCTTAAGGGGGTAAACCTTGACATTGTTGGCCACGAGGGCGTTGCGACCGATGACCGACCTATCCCCTATGACCGCCCCGTCGGCCACGTGAGCGTTCTCGTGCACCTCTACGGCCGTTCCCAGTATGGCCCCGCTGACGACCGCGCCTGAAGCCACGTAAGTGTTCTCGGCCAGCACCGAGTCACCGATCTGCGCTCCCCTCCGGATGACGCTGTTGTTGCCTATGACGGTGTGGGAAAGGATCTTGGCGCCGGGTTCGAGACGCACGTTGTCACCGATAACAGCCGGGCCCTCCACGTCGTCCAGACTGTCCACGGTCACGTCTTTCCCCACCCAGATGTTTCCCCTCAGCCTCACTCCCGGCGGGTTGATCCGTACTTTGCCGTCCAAAGCGTCACGGTTCGCCTGCAAGTACTGTTCCAGGCTGCCGATGTCTTGCCAATAGCCTTCGCACACCACTCCGTACAGGGGCTTCTTCATCTCGAACAGCTTGGGAAAGAGCTCATGACTGAAATCGTAGGGCTGACCTTCAGGGATATGATCGAAGATCTCCGGCTCGAGCACATATATGCCAGTGTTGACCGTGTCTGAGAAGACTTGGCCCCACCCAGGTTTCTCCAAGAAACGTTGTACACGACCCTCATCGTCCACAATGACGACCCCGAACTCCAGGGGATTCTCCACACACGTGAGCGCGATGGTTACCAGAGCTTCGCGCTCCTTGTGGAAGGCGATGATGCGGCTGAGATCGAAGTCTGTGAGAGCGTCTCCACTGATGACCAGGAAAGTGTCGGTCAAGAGGTCCTTGGCCAGCCGGATGGATCCCGCTGTTCCTGCCGGAGTCTCTTCCGTAGTGTAGTCGATGTGCATGCCGAACGTGCTGCCATCACCGAAGTAGTTGCGGATGAGCCGCGGTAAGAACGCAAGCGTGACCACCACTTCGTTTATGCCATGGCGCTGTAGGAGCTCAAGGATGTGCTGCATGGTCGGTTTGTTCACCACGGGAACCATGGGCTTCGGTTGATTGGACGTCAGCGGGCGCAGGCGCGTACCCTGGCCCCCTGCCATGACGACTGCCTTCATGCGGGCCTCCCGGTCAGGGTGCACTACTTCAACAGAGTACTACCCAGAAACCAGGAGCGTGTAAGTCCAGCGCCAAGGATTCCACATTACAAAGCGGCATAACCAAGAGAATCCGGATGAGAAGAAGTCGGGACGGGCGGATTTGAACCGCCGACCTTCCGGCCCCCAGCCGGATGCGCTACCAAGCTACGCCACGTCCCGACGCGCACCCAGTATAGCGCGCCCTGCGCCCCGGGACTAGGGTCGATCACGGGCTTCCCTTGCCGGCGTGGCGACCAGACACGGCCTCCCCGGCCTTAGGGGGCCGACCGTCAGCCCCACCTCACTTGTGCTTACGCCAGGGAAAATCAAAACGGGCTTCTTGCCCCCTAACCAGCCTTATCAGGTTCTTGCGGTGAGCCCAGAGCACTACGCCCGACATGACACAAGAGGCCACTAGGTAAGGAAGGGGTTCGTGGAAAACATAGGCCAAGATCGGGAACAACACGGTGCAGGTCACGGAGGCTACAGAGACTATGCGCACAGAAAGCACCAGAACCGCAAAGACCGCGAACAGATAACCGCCGATCACGGGCATCATAGCCAGCACCGCCCCGGCTCCCGTGGCCACACCCTTCCCCCCCCGTCCCCCCAGGAAAAACGAGTAGTTGTGACCCAAGACGGTCGCGAACGCTACGATGACGACCACGACCGGGCCAGCCAGGAAGCGGGCGGCCAGCACAGGCACTACCCCCTTGAGGATGTCGGCGAATAGCACCGCTACCCCGATCCGTACCCCCAGTACGCGGAAGGCATTGGTAGTGCCGGCATTGCCACTGCCATGCTTACGCAGGTCGATCCCTTTGAGAGCCTTCCCCAGAAACACACTGGGCGAAAGAGAGCCCACCAAATAGCCCAGAACGACCAGCAGCACTGCAGTCGCCCACTCGGTCCCGGTCACGAGTAACGCTCCTCCTTACCCTCGAAATCGATCACCAGAGGTATGCCCCAGAACTCGTAATCCTCGCGAAGCCTGTTCTCCAGGAAATACGCGAACGGCTTGCTCACCAGGGCGCGCGAGTTCACCATCACTTTGAAGCGAGGTGGCGCCGTGGCGTACTGCACCATGTAGTAGGTCTTTATCACCTTCCCCCCTTTGCCCGGAGGTTGGTGACCCACCTTCACTGCCCCCAGCCAACGGTTGAGCTCCGCCGTGGGGATGCGACTCGTATACTTCTCGTAAAGCTGGACGGCCAGGGGCAAGATCTTGTCCACGCCGCGGCCGGTGAGTGCCGATACAGCCAGCCACGGTGGCTTGAGTTGCACCTTAGCCCGCAGTCTTTCCACCGCCCGTTCAAGGTCCAAGGCCTGGATGTCCCACTTGTTGAACAAAACCACGGTGGCACACTTCGCACGCTGGGCCTCATAAGCCACCTGGAGGTCAAGATCGACAAGCCCCTCTGCTGCATCCACCACGACCAAGGCGACATCACTTCGCTCTAGCGCCCGCAGAGAGCGCAGGGCGCTGTAGTACTCCACGTCCGTGGTGGTGCGTTTTCCGGGTCGGCGCAAGCCGGCAGTGTCGATAAGCGTAATGGCCGTTCCAGCGAACTCCAGGTCTGTGTCGATGGCGTCGCGCGTGGTCCCCGGCCGGGGGCTTACAATGGTGCGCTCGTCACCCAGGAGACAGTTGAGCAGCGAGCTTTTTCCCACGTTGGGACGGCCCACGATGGCGATCCGGATGGAGTGCGTCTCTTCGACTTCCTCACGAGCATCGGGCAGGCGAGAGACGACAGCGTCGAGCAAGTCTCCGACACCCAGACCATGCTCCGCAGATATGGCCATCGGCTCTCCCAGGCCGAGGGCCCAGTAGTCGGGAAGGCTGTCCTGAGCGAGTCGGGTATCGCACTTGTTGACTGCCAGCACCACTGGTACTCCGCTGCGGCGCAAGAGATCGGCTATCTCTGCGTCCTGAGGGGCCAACCCTGTTTTCCCGTCGACCAGAAATATCGCTACCACAGCCTCCTGGAGAGCCAGCTCGGCCTGGCGTCTGACCTCCTGATGCAGAGGCTCCTCGGCGGCCATATCTATCCCCCCGGTATCGATGAGGATGAACGGGCGGCCGGCCCATTCTGCCAGCCCCTCCTTGCGATCCCGGGTCACCCCGGACTCGGGCGCCACTACGGCTTCCCGCGTACCGGTTATCCGGTTGAAGAGAGTGGATTTGCCCACGTTCGGGTAGCCGATGATGGCTACTCGGGGCAGAGAGGCGTTCATGGGTCGAACCCCCTCAGCCGCTCGGCGACCGCCTCTATCTGCTCCGGGGGAGTGGAGGCGCCCGCGGTGACACCCACCACTCTCAGACCGCGAAACCAGGCAGGGTCCAACTCCGCCGCCGTCTCCACATGGAAGGTGCGGGGCTGCCGGGTTGCGCACAGCTCGGCCAGACGCCTGGTGTTGGCAGAGTTTCTTCCCCCTACCACCACTACTGCTTCGACTTCACCAGCCATGGCCACCGCGGCCGACTGGCGCTGCTCAGTGGCGCTGCAGATGGTGTTGTGGACCAAGAGTTCTCGGCAACGGGGGGCGAGCTGCGCGGCCAAGGCAGCCAGTTGCTCCCGACTTTGCGTGGTCTGGACCACCAGTCCGACCCGGGCGGCCGGAAGAGATTCGGGTAGGTCCGCGGGAGTCTCGACCACGAGCGAGTCATCTCCCGCATAGGAACGGAGAGCGAGCACCTCGGGATGGTCCTTCTCACCCAGAATGACGACAAAGTAACCAGCTTCACGGAGATTGTGGGCTTTGACCTGAGCCGAGGTGACAAAGCGACAAGTGGCATCGACTACCTTCACATCCGAGGCAAACAGCCGCTCTCTCGTCTCGCGCGGCACGCCGTGAGACCTTATGATCACCGTGCCCCGTTCCGCTTCCTCCGGTGCATGTATCACTCTGACTCCGCGCTTCTCGAGCTCCGTGATCACGGAGGGGTTGTGGATCAAGGGACCAAGCGTGGCGACGGGGGCGGGAGCCTTCTCTGCAGCCTCTTCTGCTAATTCTAGCGCCCGTTCGACGCCCCAACAGAAGCCTGCACAAGCGGAGATGCGCACCTCTAGTGGGCTCATGGAGCCTCCCCCAATCCGTGGGAGGTCCCTCGTCCCCGAGGGGTCTCGGCACCGTGCCCAGTGGCAGCCTCGCTTGAGCTTTCTGCTCCGCTGCCAGCGTCGGCCCCTCTCAGAAGCGACAAGAACGCCGCTCTCAGTTCCTCAGCAATGGCTCGGGCCCGTTCTGCCTTCGGCAGGTCGGTCGGGGGAAGGGCAAGCGGCGGACCGAAGGTCACCCATACCCGCGGAAATCGCAGACGTTTTCCTTGTATGACCTTCTCGCTGCCCTCAATGACCACCGGAAGCGTGGTCACCCCTTCTCGTAGTGCGAAGAGGGAGACACCCGGGTTGATGGGGCCCAGAGTGCCGTCACGATGGCGGTGCCCCTCAGGGAAAAGACCGACTACTGCGCCGCCGTCAAGTAGTTCCAAAGCCCTGCGCACCGCTGTCCGGTCCGCCTCTCCGCGATTGACAGGGAAAGCACCGAAAGCCTCGATGACGCGCCCCAAGAGCCGCACCCGCCACAGCTCAGCTTTAGCCATGAAATGTATTTGGCGCGGAGACGCCACCCCCAGAAAGAACGGGTCCAGGTTGGAACGATGATTGGAAGCAAGGAGTACCGCCCCTTGCAGAGGAAAATAATGGCGACCTTCGATCCGCATGCGGAACGCGGCCCGCCACAGAGGCGGAAGAAACCCGTAGGCGAACCGCCACAGGAAGGTGTCCTGGGGGCTGCGGACCAGCCGGGAAAGGCGCCACCGGCTCAGCTTGCCCACCTCGGGCACGCGCGCCTGTGGCACTCGAGTGCCCTTGCGCTGCTCGGCGAGCCGGGCTATGGTCTCCACCACTTCTGAGATGCTCAGGCCCGTGGTATCGATCTCCACCGCATCGTCGGCCTTCCGCAGGGGGGCGACCGCCCGCTCCGAGTCATAGGTGTCGCGGCGCTCAATGCCAGCGACCAGCTCCTCCAGAGCCTGCTCCACCCCTTGCGCGCGAAGCTGCAACTGCCTACGGCGGGCCCGTTCCTGGATCGAGGCGTTCAGAAACACCTTGAGGTCCGCGTTAGGAATCACCACCGTGCCCGCGTCCCGACCTTCCAGCACCAAATCGCCCTCAGCCGCCTCCTTCCGCTGCCAACCAGTGAGGACCTCTCTTACCCCGGGCACAGCCGAAACAGCCGATACGTGCTGTGACACCAAGGGACCGCGGATCTCGTTGGTCACCTCCCGCTGGCCTACGAAGACCCGACAGAGGTCGTCGTCTCTGGCTTCAAGGCGGATATGCGCAGTGCGGGCCAATTCTGCTGCTTCCGCTATCCGTTCGGGAACCAGACCCGCCTCCAGGGCAAGCAACGTGACAGTGCGGTAGAGCGCCCCGGTATCCAGATACCGCATACCCAGCCGCTTGGCCACTTCACGAGCCACCGTACTCTTGCCGGAGCCGGCCGGACCGTCGATGGTGATGATCACGCCGTCTCACCCCCTAGCTGCTCAAGCACCGCGTTGAAGGTGGGGAAAGACACAGCCACGCAGTCGGCATCCTCCACCCACACGCCTTCACTTGAGGCCACTCCCGCCACTGCGCCCACCATGGCGATGCGATGGTCCCCCAGACTTTCTAATCTGCCACCCGACCACCCCCCCGGATTTCCGACGACCTCCATGCCATCGTCCGTCTCCTTGACGGCGATGCCAAGCCCCCCTAACAGCGCCGCCATGCTGGCCAGACGGTCGCTCTCCTTGGCTCTCAGCTCCCTCGCTCCCCACAAGCGCGATACCCCCTCTGCCCGGGCCGCCGCCAGTAGAAAGAGAGGGAGCTCGTCGATCACGTTGGGGACCTCGTCCGGTGCCACCTCCGTCGCCCGAAGGAGCGAAGAGCGAGCCGTCACCCGGCCTATGGGCTCCGGCCCGGACTGGTCGGTCATCTCCACCTCCAAGTCCGCCCCCATGCGGACCAGCACGTCGAGAAGACCCGTGCGGGTCGGGTTAAGACCCACGTCCTCCACCACCACTTCGGAGCTGGGAACCAGCAGGGCCGCTACGATGAAGAAGGCGGCCGAGCTGAAGTCACCAGGTACCCTGATGTCACGGAGTCGCAGCCGCTCCACCGGTCGCAGACTGACGCTCCACGCCCCGCCTGCTGCCGGTTCTCGGCGGACCTGCCCGCCCGCGAAAGCGATCATGCGCTCTGTGTGGTCTCGCGTGGCGGCCGGCTCCACGACCGTGGTCTCACCCTCGGCGCGCAGCCCTGCCAGGAGCAAGCAAGACTTCACCTGGGCAGAAGCAACGCCAAGCTCGTGGTGTAGACCCACAAGTTTCCCACCCCGGATGGCAAAGGGCGGCAGCGAGTCTCCCCCGCGCCCGGCTACGTCCGCGCCCATGCGGGCCAGCGGCTCCAGTATCCGGCGCATGGGGCGACGTCTGATGCTGGCGTCACCGGTGAAGACGCACAGAAAGGGGCAGGAGGCCACAAGGCCAGGTGCTAGGCGGATGAGAGTGCCCGCATTGCCCACGTTGATGACGTCTTCCGGCTCTCTCAGCCCCTCCCAGCCCTCACCATACACCCGCAGGTCACTGCCATTTTCTACGTCGACCCGCACACCCAGCGCGCGTACTGCAGCCACGGTGGCCTCGGTGTCAGCGCTGGCGAGGAAGTTGTGCACAGTGAGGGGGCCGTCGTTCACTGCCCCGAGCAAGACAGCGCGATGGGACACCGACTTGTCGCCCGGGATCGTCACTCTGCCGCGCAGACCACGCCGGGCCGGCAAGAATAAGACTACTCGCTTGAGTTCATTCATCGCTCTCCCCCGTGAAGGCCACCGCTACTGGGAAGCCTGCTTCCCGCAGCAGAGTCGCGGCCTTTTCAGCAACCTCGCGGCCCTGGATGTAAAGCACGAGGTCGCCACCAACGCTGCGGTTCACATGATGGAGAGTCAGGTCTTCTACGTTGATCTCGGCCTGGCCTAGAGTGTTCATCACGCGGGAGACTGCTCCTGGCTGGTCGGGGATGCGGACAGTGACCTTGAACAGAGTCTCCGGGGTGATGTCTTCGAACTCGAGCAACTCCTCCCTATACTCCGCGGCTGTCGCAATAGCCTCGGCCACTTTCTCTTCGTCTGCTCGCTCCAGCAGGCTGACGAAGCCCTCGAGGTCGGCGGTGACAGCGCGCAGAACCTCAGCCAACGCATTTCTGTTCTCCAAGAAGATGTCGCGCCACATCGGTGGATTAGCGCCCGCAACGCGGGTCAAGTCCTTGAAACTGGGACCGACGCAGTGCAGGGCACGCTTGCCCCCAATCACAGAGGCACCGGCCTGCGCCATCAGCACATTCGCAAGCACGTGGGGCAGGTGGCTCACCAGTGCCATCAAACGGTCATGCGCCGCCGGATCGATCAGTACGGGCCTGGCGCCCAATTCCACGATGAACTCCTGCAGCATCTCGTAGAGTCGTGGGAAGGCTGCCCCCGTGGTGCAAAGGAAGTAGGTGGCCCGATTGAACAGATCGGAGCGCGCATAGCGCACGCCCGAATCGGCCGCACCACACATGGGGTGCCCGCCGATGAAGAGCGCGCGAGCCGCTGGCGACAGAGCGGCCATGACGGCCGATTTCGTACTGCCCATGTCGGTCACCAAGCGCGGCGCGGGCTGGGCGGCTACACATTCTTCGACCAAGGCCGGGATGCTACGGACAGGAGTGCAGATGACCACCAGGTCGGCGTACGCCGCCGCCTCGCCGGCTGACAAGGCCGTCTCGTGGATGACTCCCAGCTCGAGGGCCGTTTCCAAGGCCTCCGGATCGCTGTCGTAGCCCACAACGACATCGACACGGGCTCTTTCCTGAGCCGCGAGCGCCAGACTGCCACCCATCATGCCCACGCCGATGACAGCCAGCCGGTGTACCCCGCTGTGCGAACGGACGTCAGCCACTTTGACTACCCCAGCTTCTTGCCGACCCAGCGCACCATGTCGGCGATCCGCGCAGCCACCCGCTTGAAGTGCTCGGGGTCGAGAGATTGAGCTCCGTCAGAAAGGGCCATCTCCGGGTGGGGGTGCATCTCGATCATGATCCCGTCCGCCCCCGCGGCCAAAGCAGCCAGCGACAGGGGTTCCACCAGCTCGACCTTCCCTGCCGCATGGCTCGGATCGACCACGACCGGTAGGTGACTGCGTTGCTTGAGGATGGGCACGGCGGAGATATCCAAAGTGTTGCGAGTAGCGGTTTCAAAGGTGCGGATGCCTCTCTCACAGAGGATGACCCGCTCGTTGCCCTCTCTTACGATGTACTCGGCCGCCATGAGGAGCTCTTCGATGGTGGCGGCCAGACCCCGCTTGAGAAGCACAGGCCGATCCACCTGACCGACCGCCGATAGGAGCTGGAAGTTCTGCATGTTCCTGGCCCCTATCTGGATGACGTCCGAGTAGGTGGCAACCGCATCCAGATGCCTGGGGTCCATCAATTCCGTCACCACGGGAAGACCGGTGGCCGCCCGCGCCTCCGCCAACATCTCCAGACCGACCACCCCCAGCCCTTGGAAGGCGTAGGGAGAAGTGCGCGGCTTGTAGGCGCCCCCCCGCAGCATGGTAGCGCCGCCGGCCTTGGCCGCCGCGGCCGCTTCCATAAGTTGCTCTCGAGTCTCGACCGAACAAGGTCCTGCAATCAGAGCAACATGCCCTCCGCCGACGCTGGAACCGCCGATGGTGATGACAGTGTCAGACCGCCGGAAATCCCTACTCACCAGCTTGTAAGGTTTGAGAATGGGGAGCACCTTGTCCACCCCTGGGTAAGCTTCCAGGGGCAGACCGGCAATCACGTCCCGCTCGCCTGCCACTGCTATGACGGTGGCGATGTCGCTAGTGGACACGTAGCCGCTTACGCCGGCGCTGGAAAGTAGCTCCAGGACCCGCTCCACCTCCTCTGCGGTGGCGCCTTCCTGCATGATTATCATCATTTCTGTGCTGCCGATGGCCATCTCAACTCTCCGGACTGAGCACGTCAGCGGTGAGATCCTTCACGGGATGCGTCCGCACCGCTGTAGGTCCTAATTCTTTCAACTCAGCGATAGCACCGAGGAAGAGGTCGTTCTCCTCTACCGTACCTATGGTAACCCGAATCCACCCTGGGCAACCCATGGCATAACCCGACCTGGTCAACACCCCCCGCTCGAGAAGGGCCTGAGCAGCCTCCGGACCCGGCACCCCCAGATTGGTGACATCCACCAGCAAGAAGTTGGCCTCGCTGGGGTGGTACGCGATACCCAGCCGATCCAGCGCTGCCCCCAGCCGCGCTCGTTCCTCGGCCACCAGTCGTCGACGCTCTTCCACGCGCTCCGGCAGCTCCAGGCACCTGGCAGCAGCCACCTGGGCCAGAGAGTCCACGTTGAAGGGTTGGCGGATCTTATCCAAGGCCTCTACCAGCTTGGGATCGGCCACCGCATACCCGACCCGCAGCCCGGCCAGACCGTATATCTTGGAAAAGGTCCGCAAGACCACGAGATTAGGATATTCGCTGACCCAGCGGGCCGTCTCAGCGCGGCGAGAGCTGCTGACAAACTCCCCGTAGGCTTCGTCAAAGGCCACTACCACGTCCGCAGGCACCCGCTCCAGGAAGTTACGCAGTGCGTCGGGTTCCAGGTAACTGCCGGTCGGGTTGTTGGGGTTGCAGATAATGACCAGGCTGGTCCGCTCCCCGATGGCGGCTGCCACGGCCTCCAGGTCGTAGTCCAGCCCAGGCAGGGGCACCGACGTGTAGGGAGCACCTCGCATTACCGCTATGGAGCGATACATGACGAAAGAAGGGTGAGGAAAGACAGCGTGGGTCTCAGGGCCCAGTAAGGCCTCGCCCAGCAGCATGAGCAATTCGCAGGAGCCGTTGCCGAATACCAGGTGACCAGCAGGGACCCTGAGCCGATCGGCTAGCAGGCCGCGCAGACGGTCACACCCCCCATCCGGGTAGCGATTGAGACCCTCCAGGGCGGCATGCATTGCCTCCACCACCTCGGGGAAGGGACCCCAAGGACTTTCGTTCGCAGAGAGCTGAGCGACGCGGGCCAGCTGGTATCGCCGCGCTACTTCCGCCAGAGGGGGACCTGCTTTGTAGGCGGCCAGTTTATCCAGCACTGGATTGAGCTTCATCTCAGACTCCGCTTGCTCACGTTTGCAGGTTACTTGCGCTAGCCCATCTCGCGGGACGACCAGGCCGTCTCGCCAAGGCGTGAGTCTCCAGTATAAAGCAGGTGCCGGGTCGGTGACCGACCCCAGGCCGCCTGTCAAAGAAGACCGACCCGCTTCAGCAAAGCTTTCACCTCGGGCTCAGACAGGCGGCGGCTCTCACCGGGGGCCAAGCCAGCCCCACTCAACCCGGCAAACCGCATCCGGTGCAGCGCCAGCACCGGATGCCCAAGGACCTCCATCATCCGGCGCACCTGCCTTTTCCGACCTTCATGCAGCACCAGGCGCAAGGTGGTGGTCGGCCGGCCCTTCTCCACCCCCCGCTTAAGGATGCGCACCCCGGCCGGTGCAGTAAGACCATCCTCGAGGCTGACGCCCCGCCGCAGGAGTTCGCACTCCTCCTCGGTGACTAGGCCGCGCACCTTGACGAAGTACTCTTTGGTCACATGGTACCGCGGATGCAGCAGGCGGGCGGCCAGTTCCCCATCGTTGGTGAGAAGCAGCACCCCCGTAGTAGCTAGGTCTAGACGGCCCACGGGATAGATACGCGCCTCGGTCGGCACCAGGTCCACCACGGTCCTTCGCCCCCGAGCATCACTGGCTGCACTCAGCACGCCCGCCGGCTTGTTAAGCAGCCAATACTCTTTGGCCTCGGCGAGCACCCGGCGACCGTCTACGCAGATGACTTGACCGTCCGGGTCCACCACACAGCCTAGATCGGCGACGGCCCCGTCAACAGTCACCCTCCCGGCCCGGATCAGCTGCTCGCAGGCCCGGCGTGACCCCAGTCCTGCTTCAGCCAGAGCCTTCTGCAGTCGGACTTTCATTCGGGAAGACTAAGCACGCCGAGCCGTCGCCTCAGTTCCTCTCTCTCCTCCTCGCTAAGAGCAAAAGCCTCCAGCGGGGGAAGATCCTGGGGCCCAGCTAGGCCGAACATGACCTCGAACCGCTGCGTGGTGCCGTATAACACAGCCCCGCTTGCCCCGCCGGCACGCCCAACCTCGGTGATGAGCTCCCGCTCCAGCAGGGTGCGCACGGCCGAATCCGAGTTCACTCCCCGGATCTCTGCTATCTGGGGACGAGATACCGGCTGCAAATAAGCGATTATAGCCAGACACTCGAGCGCCGCAGGAGAAAGCCGGGCATTATCTTCCGTCAGGTCGAAGAGCCTGCCCACTGCTTCCCGCCAGCGTGGGGAGCTGCGAAAAGCCCACCCGCCGGCCAGCGGAACCAGTTCGAATCCATGACGCCCACCCGGTCCGAACTCGCGGCCGACGTCTGCGAGGGCCTCTTCGATCCGTCTCTTACCGTCGCTGCTGGTCAGTCCAAGAAGGGCGGCCAGGGTCTCCACCGTGAGCGGCTCACCAGAAGCGAAAAGAACTGCCTCCACGGCCTGCCGCAAAGCCTCTCCGTCCGGAGCTACAGGGGCCGGCTCCTCACTGGGTCGAGCCGCTTTCGTGTCGCCCGAGTCGGCCACCGGGTCCTTTTCCGTGAACATCAGACCTCCTTAGACGCCAGATAGACGTCGATGTCGGCGAACAGTCTTGGCTGTGAGACCCGGACCTCACCCCGACTGACCAAGTCCAAGAGGGCGAACAGGGAGAGAGCCTGGACCAAGGGCGGCTCCCCCCCGAACACCCGCTCGAAGGATAGCCTTCCCCGCCTAGCGAGCACTCGCCGGATGATTCTGATCTGCCGCTGTAACTCCACCTTGAGGTCTGGGAGATGACTGGTGTCGGGCTCGCGCTTGGCCTCCAGGAGCCTGACGACTGCTTCCCGCAAGACCATGGGATCAGCAGTCCCAGCGATAGCTTCGAGCGCGGGTAACCGCCTACGGCGGACACGCTCCGGAGCCCGCAGCCTGCACCCTACGACCTCTTCTCCCCGGGTGCGAAGCCACGCCGATGCGGCCTTGAACTTGCTGTACTCGCTGAGGCGGCCAAACAGCTGTTCCCGGGCCTGTTCGGGGGTGAGCTCCTCCTCCAGCGCCGCCTCATTGCCAGGAAGCAACAGACGTGACTTGACTTCGAGCAGAGCGCTCATGAGGATCAAGAACTCCGTGATCTCCTCCCAGGATTGCTCGCCGCTTTCCTTCTCCCACTTTTCCAGATAGGCGACAATCACTTCGAACAGGGGGATTTCGAGCAAATCGACATCCTCGGTAAAGACCAAGGACAACAACAGGTCGAACGGCCCTTGGTAGACCTCAAGGTCTAGGTCGAACGCTCTCACCGTTTGCGCTACCTTCCCCTGGTCCAGCCCGGTTCTACCTGCACAAAGTACGACTCCCCCTAGGCCCCGAGGAAGATGAGATCCCAGACCGCATTCACGGCACCGCTCAGGGCCGCCGAGAACTGTCGCTGGAAGACGATTATGAGGACGATGAGAATAAGGAAGCCGTAGCGATCGACAGCCACCCACTTCTCGTACGCACTCTTGGGGAGGAATCCACCGAGCACGCGCGAGCCGTCCAGAGGCGGAATGGGTATCAGATTGAAAATCCCCAACACTATGTTGATCTGCACGAACATGAAGAGAATTCGGATGATCACCTCTTCGAAGGCGCTCCCGTCAGCCAGATAGGGTCCCACGAAGCGGAGCACCAAGCCGAAGATGACGGCCAGAACGAAGTTCGTCGCTGGCCCCGCCGCTCCGACGATAGCCATGCCTCTCTGGCGATTCCGGAAATAGTACGGGGAGACCGGTATAGGCTTTGCCCATCCGAAGACGACGCCCCAAAACAAGTAGGTGATGATGAACATAAGGGTGCCGACCGGGTCCAGCTGACGCAGCGGGTTGAGGCTGAGCCTGCCGTGATACTTGGCCGTCGGGTCCCCAAGTCGGTAAGCCACCCAACCATGAGCAAGCTCGTGGGCAGTGAGAGAGATAAGCAGTATGGGGACCAGGTAAAGCAGGTGTAGCCACCGCTCACTCATCGGTGTGCCTCCACCAGTCGGCGTGCGTACTCCAGCTCTGATTCTCTGTCAGTGATTATGCCTTCCACGCGAAGCTCCCTCAGTCGTTCCAGCAGTCGCCCCACAGCTGGGCCCTTCTTCATCCCCAAAGCGAGCAGGTCATTTCCGGTGACGCTCAGCGTGCGGAACCGGAG
>CAKZRW010000032.1 GCA_937148845.1 uncultured Actinomycetes bacterium
TGGCAGAGCTCCACGATCCTGCCGACCGGCGCTACCGCTATCCCTTCATCAACTGCGTGGATTGTGGTCCCCGTTTCACCATCATCCAGGCTTTGCCCTACGACCGAGTGAACACCTCCATGGACCGCTTCGGTTTGTGTCCGGAATGCGCTCGCGAGTACCATGACCCGGCCGACCGTCGTTTTCACGCTGAGCCCAACGCCTGCCCGGTTTGCGGCCCTCGCCTGCGGCTGCTGGGGGAGCAGGGTGTGGTCGTGGCTGAGGGCGAGGCGGCTCTTCAGCACGCCCGGGCTCTGCTTCGCGACGGGGCGATAGTGGCTGTCAAGGGGCTGGGCGGCTACCACTTGGCCTGCGACGCTTTCAATGCCCAGGCGGTCGCTCGCCTGCGTGAACGCAAGCAACGCCCACACAAAGCCTTGGCGGTGATGCTGCCGGACTTGGCGACGGTCAACCGCTATTTCCAGCCGTCAGCTCAAGAAGTGGAAGAACTCGTTTCTCCGGCTAGGCCCATCGTGGTGCTCGACGGGGTGCTCAGTCCCCTGGTATCCCCCGACACCCGTGACACCGGAGTGTTTCTTCCCTACACTCCCCTCCACCATCTGCTGCTCGAAGGGTTCGAAGCCCTGGTCATGACTAGCGGCAATCGCCTGGAAGAGCCCATAGCCCAGGATGAAGCGCAGGCACTCAAGCTGCTCCAGCAGGGCATAGCCGGCGCGGTGCTGGCTCATGATCGGTCCGTGCTCCACCGCTGCGACGATTCGGTCCTGCGGGTGGTGGAGGGTGACCTTTGCTTCTTGCGGCGTTCCCGAGGCTACGTGCCTGCGCCGCTTCGCCTGGCTGCAGACTCGCCTGTCGTTCTGGCTACGGGCAGCGACCTCAAGAACACTTTCTGCCTGGTGGTGCGGGGGCAGGCGTACCTGTCCCAGCATATAGGCGATCTCGCCGATCACGCCACCTACGCCTTCTTCGAGAGCGAGATCGACCGCTGGCTGGAGCTGCTGAGAGTGACTCCCGCCCTTGTGGCCCACGATCCTCATCCTGCTTACTTGTCGTCGCGGTATGCCTCTCGGCTGGACGGCATCCCCCTGGTGTCAGTGCAGCACCATCATGCCCATGTTGCTAGCGTGATGGCAGAGCATGACCTGAAGGGGCCAGTGATCGGGGTGGCTTTGGATGGTACCGGCTATGGAGAGGAGGGGTCGGTCTGGGGTGGGGAGTTCCTCTTGGCTGATCGCTGTCACTTCGAGCGCCTCGGTCACTTGCCCCTCTATCCGCTGCCCGGCGGAGAGAAAGCTATAGAGGAGCCCTGGCGGATGGCAGCGGCCATCTGCCGACTGGAAGACATTGAGTGGACCGGACTTGCCGGCCGCTATGAGGATGTAGTCCGCCTGCTCACTGCCGGAATCAATTGTCCCTTGACTTCGAGCGCGGGGCGGCTTTTCGACGCGGCTGCAGCCCTGCTCGGCCTTTGCGAGGAAGCCGGCTACGAGGCGCAGGGAGCGATAAGGTTGGAGGCTGCCGCTGACCTTTCGGTCCGTAGGCGTTACTCTTACGAGCTGCGCGATAGCTCGGAAGTGACCGGACTCAAGGCGCTCGATTTCGGCCCCGCCTTCGCGGCGATGGTGTCGGAAGCGCGGAAGGGGGTTGCTGTGAGTGAGCTTGCTGCGGCCTTTCACAACACTATCGTGGCAGGCTGCGCGGAACTGGCTACCCGACTGGCCCAGGAACGGGGTCTTGGAGAGGTGGTCCTCTCCGGGGGAGTGTTTCAGAACCGGTTGGTGCTTACGCGCTTGAGTAAGGAGCTTCGAGAAAGGGGACTGGCCGTGTACACGAACAACAAGGTCCCGACCAACGATGGAGGTCTGGCGCTGGGGCAGGCGGCAGTGGCTGTGGCTCGCTGGCAGGCGGGAGAGTTGCCATGTGTCTAGCGGTGCCCGCGCAAGTGGTTTCTATCCGCGGCAACCTGGCCCAGGTTTCGGTAGAGGGGGCTTTGCGCGAAGTGCATCTGGGCCTGGTGGACGACGTGGAGGTAGGTGACTACGTTCTGGTCCACGCCGGTTTTGCCCTCGAGCGCTGGACTGAAGAAGACGTCCGGGAGTGGAGGGCCATCCTCGACGGCACCTGGCCGGGAAGGACCGAGTGAAAGTGGTGTTGTCGTTCCCTTCGGGCCACTCCACGCGCGGCGGACCGAGCGCCGACCAACTTGGGGTCATCAGGCAGTATGCGGAAGCTCTGGGGCGACCCGTGCGGCTCATGGAGGTGTGTGGGACACACACCATGGTGGCTTTTCGAAGCGGACTGCGCTCGCTACTGCCCGAGAATGTCCTGCTCATATCGGGGCCCGGCTGCCCGGTGTGTGTGACGCCCAACGGCTACCTCGATACGGCAGTGGAACTGAGCAGGCGGCCGGATGTGATCCTGACCACGTTCGGGGATCTGATGCGGGTACCGGGTAGCAATTCCTCACTCGAGAAGGAACGGGCGCGAGGGGCAGCCGTCCAGGTGGTGTACTCGCCTCTGGATGCGGTGGCCTTGGCCCGGGAGCGTCGCGATAAGAACGTGGTCTTTCTCGCTGTCGGCTTCGAAACCACGGCCCCCGGGATAGCCCTGGTGCTGCGGACTGCGCGGGAAGAAGACCTGCAGAACTTCCTGGTCCTGTGTGCTCTCAAGACTATGCCCGCTCCCATGCGGGCGCTAGCCAGTGGGGGTGAAGTCGCCATAGACGGTTTTCTGGTCCCCGGGCACGTGAGTGTGGTGACAGGGGCTCGGGCTTTCGCCTTCCTGGCTGAGGAGTTCGGCATACCTTGTGTGGTCACCGGTTTCGAGCCTGTTGATCTATTAGTGGGCATCGGCATGCTGCTCAGGCAGTTGACGGAGGGGCGGGCCGCTGTCGAGATCGAGTACACCCGGGCCGTCACCCCCGAGGGCAACCGGGAGGCGCAGCGGATGATGGCAGAGGTCTTCGAGGGGAGCGACGCGGAGTGGCGGGGACTGGGCAACATCCCGGGCAGCGGGCTCGGCTTGCGTGATAGCTACACCTTGCACGATGCAGCGGCGCGCTTTGGGCTGGAGGTGGCGGCAGGCCGTGAGCTGGCTGGCTGTCGCTGTGGCGACGTACTGCGGGGTGTACTTGCTCCTCCGGAATGCCCACTCTTTGACCGTGTCTGTAGTCCGGCCAGTCCCCAAGGACCCTGCATGGTCTCGAGCGAAGGGGCCTGTGCGGCATGGTGGCGGTACGGAAGGAGGGGCTGATGACCTTGCCGAGGTTGAGGACGGACCGGGTCCTGCTTGGGCACGGAGGGGGAGGACTGCTCACCAAGGAGCTGCTTGAAGCAGTCATCATACCGGCGCTGGACAATCCCCTGCTCCATCCTCTGGATGATGCCGCTCTGTTGCCGGTCGAGGGGTCTGGCGGGGTGGAGCTTGCGTTCACCACCGACAGCTACGTGGTCTCCCCTCTTTTCTTCCCGGGTGGAGACATCGGGCGCCTGTGCGTCGCCGGCACCGTGAACGACTTGGCCGTCAAGGGGGCGCGACCCCTGTGGATGAGCCTGGGCCTGGTCCTCGAGGAAGGGCTGGCGATCGCAGAGCTGGAGCGCGTCATTCGTTCCATCGCCGAGACCGCCCAAGCTGTCGGGATCCGCGTGGTCACCGGTGACACGAAGGTGGTGGAGCGCGGACGCGGAGATGGCCTATACATCAACACTGCTGGGATAGGTCAGGTCGTGGCGCCAGCTCCTTTGGGCCCAGGTTGCATCAGGCCGGGCGACCAGATAATCGTGAACGGTACTCTGGGCGATCACGGCATGGCCATCATGGCTCAGCGCTCAGGGATCAGCTTCTCTACGGAGCTGCTAAGCGACTGTGCCCCCCTCTGGGACCTGGTCTGGATGGTGCTGCAAAGCGGGGTGGAGTTGCACGCCATGCGTGACCTTACCCGTGGTGGGCTGGCGGCGGCCCTTTGCGACTTCGCTGAAAGCAGCGGATACGGGCTCAGGGTGCGTGAGAGCGACCTACCGGTACGGCCCGAGGTGCGAGGAGCTTGCGACCTACTGGGGTTCGAGCCCATTGCCGTGGCCAATGAAGGGAAGATCATGTTCGTCTGTGCCCAGGAGTCTGCGGGCTTGTTAATGGCTACGTTGCGTGCGCACCCTCGGGGGCAGGAGGCGGCGGTCATCGGGGAGGTGACCGCGGAGGCTCCGGGGATGGCCTTATTGGTCACCAGCATCGGAGGCGAACGCATCATCGACATGCCTCCCGGGGAGACCCTGCCGCGTATCTGCTAGGGGCAGTCAAGCTCTAAGGGGTTTGCTGGAAGACGCCCGTCCACAAGGGCTGTCATCTGCGGAGGGTGCCCGCTCATGGGGGCTGCCCGTCAACGGGTCTGCCCTGGAGCTACTTCCCTTGCCGTCCCAGCGCTTCCCTTCCCGGTGTTGAGGGGGTGAAGGAGCTTCGCCGTACCTCCGCTATCTGCCGATACGCCAGGAACATACAATGATATCTGATATACGCGCAGTGATAAATCGAGTAGTGATTCTCTTCACTGCATGCTAGACTGCACCCAGACTAGTGTCCGTACTAGGGGGAGTTTATGACGAAGATACTGATCGTTGACGACGACCCGGACATGGTAGCGGCTAGCCGTCTGGTCCTCGAGCGAGAGGGCTTCGAAGTGGCGAGCGCTTCCAACGCTGGGGAGGGGCTGAGCGCGGTCGAGACGCTCAAGCCCGACCTCTTGGTCCTCGATGTGATGATGGAGGAGCCCGACGACGGGCTGCGCATGGCCCGCGAGCTACGTAGGAGGGGCCACGAGCTTCCCATTCTCATGCTCACCAGTGTCAATCAGGCCATGGGCGTCCAGATCGACAAAGACGAGGAGATCGTCCCGGTGGACGAGTTCATGGAAAAGCCCATCGATCCCGGGCGGCTGGTGGAAGCGGTGCGGGCCTTGTTGAAAGCGCGGGGAGGTGAGTGATGGCTCTCATCACCGAGCGCGACAGGCTGCGGGAAGACGTCATAGCCATCGCGGAACTCACTGGCTTCAACCGCAGTTCGTTGATCCCCATCCTGCAGGAGATCAAGGCCAAGTACGGGGGTATCGACAGCTACGCGATGCAGCTCATCGCAGACGTACTAGATATCCATCCGGTCGAAGTCTATGGAGTAGCCACTTTCTACGCTTTCCTTCGTCCCGAGACTGAAGGTCGCTTCGTATTCCGTCTCTGCCGTACCCTCTCTTGCGAGTTTGCTGGGAAGGATCTGGTGGCTCGGCAGTTGAGGGAGGATCTGGGCCTGGAGTTCGGTGAGACCTCGCCTGATGGCGCCTTCACTCTCACCTGGACCAACTGCCTAGGTATGTGTGATCAGGGACCGGCCATGCTGGTCAACGACCGGGTCTATACGCAGCTCACTCCCGCCAAGGTGCGCACAATCGTGGATGAATACCGCACCTTGGTCGAGGAGCAAGGCGTCGAGAGAGTTTCGGAGCGTGCAAGATGACCGTGCAGACTGTGATCGAGACCCGGGTGAAGGGGCTGACTTTCGCTACCATCCCGGCGGGAGAAGGGTTGGCTAAGGCTCTAGCCATGCCCCGGGGGGACATCATCGACTTGATCAGCGACTCCAAGCTCAAGGGGCGGGGCGGAGCCGGCTTCCCGACCGGACTCAAGTGGAACCTCGCTGCCGCCGAGAAACGGACTCCCAAGTACCTCATCTGCAACGCCGACGAAGGCGAGCCAGGCACCTTCAAGGACAGGGTCATCCTCACCGACTACGCCGACCTGGTGATCGAGGGTATGACCATCGGGGCGCGGGCTATTGGGGCTGCCCTGGGGCTCATCTATCTTCGAGCCGAGTATGCCTACTTGAAGCCGCACTTGGAGGAGGTCATCGAAGCCCGGCGCGGACAGGGACTCTTGGGCAAGAACATCGGCGGAGTCGACGGGTTCGATTTCGACGTAGTGGTAGGGCTTGGCGCCGGCGCCTACGTCTGCGGGGAAGAGACAGCGCTCATCGAGTCTCTGGAGGGCTTCAGAGGCGAGCCGCGCAACCGGCCTCCTTTCCCGGTGGTCTCTGGTTTCCTGCACCGACCCTCGGTGATCAACAACGTGGAGACTCTGGCCTGGGTGGCGTGTATCTTGGCCAAGGGAGCGGAATGGTTCAAGAGTTCAGGCACGGCCACCTCCACCGGACGCAAGCTCTTCAGTATCTCCGGCGACTGCGCTCGCCCCGGAGTCTACGAGTTCCCCTTCGGGATCACTATCGCCGAACTTCTCGAGGAAGTCGGCGGGGAGAACGCCAAAGCTGTGCAGGTGGGCGGGGCCTCCGGTCGCTGTGTTCCCCGCTCCGCTTTCTCACGGCGCATCGCGTTCGAGGACGTGCCTACCGGCGGGTCGATCATCGTCATAGGCCCCGGACGGGACATGCTCGAGGTGGCGCACAACCTGCTCGAGTTCTTTGTGGACGAGTCATGCGGGCAGTGCACGCCTTGTCGGCTGGGCAATGCGAAGCTGCTCGAGGGAGTGGAGATGTTGATGGAAGGGACCTGTACTTCCGAATATCTCCACGATCTGCGGGCTCTGTGCAACACCATGCAGGTGGCGTCCAAATGCGGTCTGGGGCAGACCAGCTCGGTGGCCTTTTGTTCCATCCTGGATAGCTTCGGCGATGAGATCCTGGGCCACGCCGGCCGGGTCCGCTGATGCCCGCCGTTCTGACTGGTAAGGAAGCGCGCATATGAGTGAACTGATAGAGACAGAATTCCCGCCCAAGGGCGACAAGACTTACTCTCCCAAGCGCCGGGCACCGCTCAGCCAGTTGTTCGAGCCTCTGGCCGAGCCGGAGTCGCTTGACGCTATCGGTGCGACAGTCACCGTGACCATCGATGGGATCGAGACCAAGGTCCCGTTTGGCACCACCATCTTGCAGGCAGCCAAGAGTCTCGGCATCCGCATTCCTACGCTGTGCTACCACCCTGACCTGGAAGTGGCAGGGATATGCCGGATCTGCGTAGTGGAAGTAGAAGGGCAGCGGACTCTGCAGGCGGCTTGTTCTTATCCCATCACTGCCCCCATCCGCGTCAATACCTATTCCAAAGCAGTCCGGGTGGCGCGCCGGCATATCCTTGACCTGCTGCTGTCGGAACACTGCGGAGACTGCTACACCTGCATCCGGAACGGCAACTGCGAGTTGCAGGCTTTGGCCGAAGAGTATGGAGTGGACAAGTTCCGCTTCGGGCATCCGGAGGTACCGGTCCCGGTGGACACCTCCAGCTACTCGGTGGTGCGGGACATGAACAAATGCATCCGCTGCCGGCGGTGCGTGCGGACCTGCATCGACCTGCAGGAAGTGGGTGTTCTGGAAGCGGTCGAGCGCTCGAACAAGGTCCGGATCACCACCTTCCTTGACAAGCCTCTTCTCAATGTGGTGTGCATCAATTGTGGGCAGTGCATCAACCGGTGCCCGACCGCCGCTCTGTATGCCACTCCCGCGCTGCACACTGTGTGGGAGGCCTTGGACGATCCCACCAAGCATGTGGTGATCCAGACGGCCCCGTCGCCCCGGGCGGGAATGGGGGAGCTCTTCGGTCTGCCTCCGGGGACTTCGGTCACCGGGGAGATGAACACGGCCCTGCGTCGCATCGGGTTCGATCGGGTGTTCGATACTAACTTCGCCGCCGACCTCACCATCATCGAGGAGGGTACGGAGCTTATCCTGCGCCTATACAAGGCTCTGGCACTGGGGGACAAGGATGTGGCCTTGCCTCAGTTCACCAGTTGTTCGCCGGGCTGGGTCAAGTACTTGGAGCATTTCTATCCGGAGTACATCCCTAACCTGTCCTCGGCTAAGAGCCCGCAGCAGATGTTCGGCGCTTTGATCAAGACGTACTACGCCGAGAAGATGGGTTTGGACCCGGCCGACATCGTGAGTGTGGCGCTCATGCCCTGCTCGGCCAAGAAGTTCGAGTGCAACCGTCCGGAGATGTGGTCCAGCGGCTACAAAGATGTCGACTTCGGCCTGACTACCCGCGAGCTGGGCAAGATGTTCCACCAGGCAGGCATCCATCTGCCCAGCCTGCCTAAATCGGACTTCGACAGTCCCTTCGGCACGGCCACGGGTTCCGGTCTTATCTTCGGGGTGACCGGTGGGGTGATGGAGTCGGCGCTTCGCACCGTGCTCGAACTGGTTACCGGCCGCAAAGTGGAGAGCATCTACGAACAGGGTGACGTCATCCCGGTGCGGGGCTTCCAGGGCATCCGCTACGCCGAGATCAACGTCCCGGAGGTCGGCCCGGTGCCTGACATCGTCAAGCACCTGGTCCCCGACTGGAATTGGCTGAAAGGGGCCACACTCAAAGTGGCGGTGGCGCATGGTACCGCCAACGCCAAGAAGGTGATGGAGGACATCAAGGCCGGCGGGCACTTCAGCGAGTGCCACTTCATCGAGTTCATGGCCTGCCCTGGCGGTTGCCTGGGCGGCGGTGGGCAGCCCATCCCCACGAACGCCGAGATCAGGGCAGCCCGGGCCAAGGCCATCTACAGCGAGGAGAAGACTCTGAGTGTCCGCAAGTCGTACGAGAACCCAGCGGTGCAGCGCATGTACGCGGAGTTCCTGACCGACGGGCCTTGCGGCCACAAGAGCCACCAACTGCTGCATACCAAGTACCGCGCACGGGGCAAGTTCATCGAGTAGAGGCGTTGCGCGGGGCCGCGGCTCAGGGCTGTAGCCCTGAGCCGCGGCCGCCGGCTGGCAGAAAGCGGGCGGCGGCGCCATCAAGGGGATGGCGCCGCCGCCTCCATTTGCGTACGGGTCCCCTCCGGTCTGGTGGTCGAGACCCTATCGGCTCCGGGCGCGGCGTCTTTCAGAGTGACCGTGAACACGCTGCCCTTGCCCTTGGTGCTCTTCACCGTGGCGTCGCCGTTATACAGCTGAGCCAGCTTGCGCACGGTGGAGAGGCCGAGGCCGCTGCCGACCACCTTGATGGTGTCCTCGTTCTTGATGCGCACAAACTCGTTGAAGAGTTTCCCTGCCTCCTCGGGGGTCAAGCCGATCCCGGTATCGGCTACGGCTATGGTGACGATATCGTTATCACGTCGCACTGTGACCTTGACGGAGCCACCATCGCGGTTGTACTTGACGGCGTTCGAGACGAGGTTGTTGAGGATGATTTCGATCTCGCCTGGGTCGGCCACCATCTCGACTGCAGGCCCTGGCTCTAACTCCAGGGTTATCGATCGGGGAGCGGCTTCCGCGGCGAAGAGTTCCAGAGTGCTCTCGGCGGTCTTGCGCACATCAACGCGCGTAAAGTTCCGCTGTTTCTGGCCGCTCTCGATGCGGGTGAGGTCGAGCAGATCGAAGATCAGTTTACGCATCCCATCCAGGCGTACGAGACAGCGGTCGATCATCTCCCGACGCTCGGGAGGTTCGTCTGGCCGCAGGACTTTGAGGTAGCCCTCGATAGCATTGAGGGGCGCTTTCAGCTCGTGCGAGAGCACCGAGATGAAGTTGAAGCGGATTTGGCGCTTCTCTTCGGCCAGACGCCGGGCTTCTCTGCTCAAGATGAACTGGACGGTCGCCTTGCGCACGGCATAGCGTAGTTCCTCCGGCGAGAAGGGCTTGGGCAGGAAGTCGTAGCCTCCCAGCTTGGTAGCCTGCACCGCTGTCTCGAAAGTGGCGTAGGCCGTGATCATGATGGTGAGGATGGCCCGGTTCCGGCGATTGAGTTCGCCCAGCACCTCGAGGCCGTTCATGCCGGGGAGCTTGAGGTCTAGTAGTAGGAGGTCGAACTCTGCCCCACCGTCCACAGCCTGCAGGAACTGCTCGCCGGTGGTGTAGGCCGTGAAGTCATAGCGGGCGTCGACCCCCACGTCAGGTACGTGGACTTTGTACTTCGCTAGGATACGGCGGACCGCCCGGCAGAGCGGTTCCTCGTCGTCGACCATGGCGACCCGCACAATCTGCTCGTTAGCCTGCGTCGAGGCATCCATTGCCAAGACCACCGTCGTCTAGGCGTCTGTTGCAAGACCTTCGTTGTCGAGACGGCCCCCTCCACCGGCTTGGCCGGTCACCGACTGTTCCAAGCGGGGCAGTCGTACAGTGAAAGTGGTGCCGGTAGGCCCGACAGTCGGGTCTGCGTTCGATTGCACAGCGATCTGCCCCCGGTGCATTTTCACGATGCCGTGGGTGACGGCCAGACCCAGACCTGTGCCCACCCCCACCTGCTTAGTGGTGAAGAAGGGATCGAAGAGTCGGTCCATATTCTCCGGAGGTATGCCCACCCCAGTGTCGGTCACCTCGATCACCACTTCTTCCGGGCTGTCGGACAAGGTCACCGTGACGGTGCCGCCTTCAGGCATGGCGTGCTGGGCATTGCTGATGAGGTTGGTGAGCACTTGTACGATCTGGTCGCCATCGATCTCGGCTATGGGATCACTCAGCCGGTTCTCGACCTCGATCTTCACTCCCTCCTCGATGGGCAGCATGTGGATGGCCTTCTGCACCAGTTCGCCGATGTCGGTGGGCTCTCGCACCACCCGGCTCTGCCGCGCGAAGTTGAGCAGGCCCGAGATGATGCGCTTGCAGCGGTTGGCCTGCTCTACGATGGTCTGGAGGTCTTCACGGGTCTGGGCATCCTCCTCGCATTCTTCCAGAGCCAGGTTGGCGTGCAAGAGCAGAATGCCCAGGGGATTGTTGACCTCATGGGCGATCCCTGCTGCAAGCTGTCCCATGCTGGCCAACCGGCCTGATCTCTCTAGCGCCTCCTTGGCTTGTTCCAGCGACCGATGGGATTCCTCCAACTCCGCGTAGGCAGCGCGCAACTGCTCGATAGTGTGAGGCAGGCACATGTCAGAATCGGCCAACCCCGCATAGACAGCGCGCGCGTGTTCCAGGCAGGTGTGATAGCCGCAAGCCCCGCAGTTGAGAAAGTCTGCCTCGCTGCGTTTGCCCATCCGCTCGAGGATCTCCTTGAGTTCCTCCGGTGACTCCGGCCCCTCCAGTATCTGGGGATCGGGTTCGAACTCGCGCGAGAAATCGAGGTCCTGGTAGCGTTCCCAAGCTCGTAGTATCTCTTCCCGCTCGGTTTCGCTGAAGCTATCTAGGCGGCTCTTGGCATAGCTGGAGATGCGCGCCCGCCTCTGCATGTTGGTTTCTTTGCTGGTCATGCCCACGCCGGCGAAGCAGCCTTGGCAGGCGAGTATGTCAAGCAGGCGGGCGTTAGTGTGGGAGACGTCGAACTCGGCGATGGCATCGAGGAACTCGTCTTTACCTTCGGCGACGATTATGTCCCCCTCCAGCAGATCGGCCTGCAAGCCGGCGGTCTGTATCAATCCCCCAGAGATCGGGAAGACGGCGCCCACTCCTCCGTGAGGAGGGTCGAAGTCGTCATCTGCGCTCACACTCTCTGGGGTGATGCCCCGGAGGCTGAACATCTCTCTGAGCTCGGCGAAGGTGAGCACTGCCTCGATCTCCACATGAGTGGTATCGATAGAGGCTCGTTTCTTGGCGATGCACGGTCCGATGAATACGACATGGATATCTTCGCCCAGGTCATGACGGAGGGCCCTGGCCATGGCTACCATCGGGGGAACGACGGGGGCCAGGTACTTGATCAGATCGGGGCGGTACTTGCGCACATAGGAGTGGACCACCGGACACGGCGTGGCTATGTAGCGGCCTTCGGGATTCTGCTTGAGCAGCTTGGTATAAGCATGAGCCACCAAGTCGGCTCCCAAGGAGAGCTCGTGGACCGAAGAGAATCCCAGTTTGCGCAGCATGGTCACCAGGCGCCCGGTCTCAATGTCGGTGCGCTGATGAACC
>CAKZRW010000033.1 GCA_937148845.1 uncultured Actinomycetes bacterium
TGGAGGTCAACAGACCTTCGACAGCGCCAAGCGCTACTGGATGATGGCCGGACGGCCTGAAGTACTGGCCGTCACCATAAACGGGACAGCACACACGCTTAGCTCTCCCGCCGGCTCTTTTGTCATCACTGAGTCAGGTATCGAGCGCACTCGGTGACATGGGGCAGAAGGCGCTACCGCCGGCGCGGGTCTACGTCCACACCTTAGGCTGCCCTAAGAACGAAGCAGACAGCCGGGGTCTGTCTCGGGCCTTGCTCCGGGCAGGAATAGAGGTCACCGAGGAACCTGCTCAAGCCAGCCACATCATCATCAACACCTGTGGCTTCATCCGGGAAGCCAAGGAGGAGTCCATAGGGACCATCTTGGAAGCTTGCGCTGGCTACCCCCAGACGCCTGTCATCGTGGCCGGGTGTCTGGTCGAGCGTTATCACGACGAATTGACTTCCGGCCTACCTGAGGTGAAGGCCTGGTTCGGTCTCCTGACGGCTGAGGAGCAGCGGAGACTCCTGGACTACATACTCCGCGAAGAGAGGCCTATCCCTAGCCCCGACGCAGTAGTCGCCAAGTACAGAAACCCGAGCTCTCATGCCTACTTGAAGATCTCTGACGGTTGCGATGGGCCTTGCACTTTCTGTGCTATCCCTCAGATCAAGGGGCCCTATCAGGCAGTGGGTCCGGACGAGATACAGGCGGAAGCCGAAGCCTGTTTGGCCGAGGGGGCTCGAGAGCTTGTCCTGGTAGGCCAGAACACGATCTGCTGGGAGCATGAAGGTCGCGACCTGCTTGACCTGATCGAAGCCTTGGCGACTGATCCGCGTGTCTTCTGGATCCGGGTGATGTATCTGCAGCCAGAGCAGGTGACAGAGCGCTTTCTTCGATACATGGCTGAGCAGCCCAAGCTCTGCCACTATCTGGATGTGCCGTTTCAACATTCCCATCCTGTGCTGCTGCGGCGCATGGGGCGAATAGGGGACAGGGAGTCGTATCTCGAACTGCTGGCTTCGGCTAGACGTCTGATGCCAGACGTAGCTGTCCGCTCGGCCTTCATAGTGGGTTTCCCTGGGGAGACCCCCGAGCATTTCGACCACCTTCTGGATTTTGTGCGGGATGCAGAGCTTGATTACGCGGCCGGCTTCACCTACAGTCCCGAGGAGGGCACTCTGGCCGCTAAGCTGCGCCCGCGAGTACGCCGCTCGGTCGCTATCGAGCGCTTGAACAGATTGCAGGCAGCGATTGTCAAGTCTGCGGAGGAGGCTCATCAGCGGCTGGTCGGAACGAAGGTCCAGGTGATGGTCGATGCCATCGGACCGGAGGACAGCGGTGAAGAGTTCGTGGCCTTGGGCCGCACACGGGGTCAGGCTCCCGAGGTGGATGGGGTCACCTATATCGAGGGCACACTACCGGTCGGCACAATGGTTGGTGATGTGATAGAAGTGAGGATTGAGGCGGCAGTCGGCTACGACCTGGTGGGTTTCTGTGACGTATCTTAACGTTCCCAATCTCCTGAGTCTCTTCAGAGTGGGCATGGTGCCCGTGTTGATGGTATTCCTGCTGGCCGACATCCCCGCTGGGGAGGTGATCGCCCTTGTCGTGTTCATCGTGGCTGCTGGCACCGACCTGCTGGATGGGTATCTGGCCCGCCGGTTCCAGCAGACCACTGTCGTAGGGGCGTTCCTCGACCCCTTGGCGGATAAGTTGTTGGTGACTGCAGCTCTGGTCACTCTGGTACAACTCGGCGATCTGTCCGCCTGGGTTGCTATGGTTGTGATCGCCAGAGAGTTGGCGGTGACCGGTCTGCGCATGATAGCCGCGGTGCAGAACGTGGTCATTTCAGCTAGCCGTTGGGGTAAGGCCAAGACACTGACGCAAATAGTAGCTATCGCCGCTCTGATGGTGGAACCACGCTGGCTCAAGCCGGAATGGGCGATCGCTGGACATCCGGTCACCTGGTATCTGGTCTTGCTCATGCTGGTGCTGACCGTGGTGAGTGGCATCGACTACTTCGTACATGCCCGCGCTCGGTTGCGGGAGACCTTGGGACACCGGGGCTGAAGAACAGGTTGGATGGAGCCCTTGTTGAGAGGTCAAGAGGTGGAGCAGAAGAAGCGTTTGTTCGTGGCGGTTCCCGTGCCCTTGGAGACACTGCCTTACGTACAGCGGGCGACGGAAGCTGTGGCGGGGTTGCCTGGCGTACGGGTGCTTGGTGAGCCCCAATGGCATGTCACGTTGGCCTTCATCGGAGAAGTGGAGGCAGCGCGGGCGGAGGCGGCTCACGAGGTGGTGGCCAGCCTGCCAGCCGCTCTGGGGGGCCAGGCTGAGCTGGGACGCTTTCTCCTACTTCCTTCGGCCAGTCGGGCGCGGGTGGTCACGCTCGAAATCATCGATCAGGGCGACGTGTTCAGGCGGCTGTTCGAGAAGGTCATGGGCGACTTGGAGGCGGCAGGGGTGATGACCCGCGAGAAACGTCCGTTCCGACCCCATCTGACCATAGCCCGACTGAAAGCACCCGGACCTGTAAGACCAAGGTTTGAGAGCGAAAGGGCTCCGTTTGCTGTACAGTCGGTCTGTCTGTACCAGAGTCACTTGAGGCGCGAGGGTGCAGAGTACACTGTGCTCTGCAGGAGAGGATTGGTACCAGCACAGGTAGTGCCAGGGATATAGGAGGGACGTTGGAAAAGGATAAAGCTCTGGAGATGGCCGTGCTGCAGATCGAGCGGCAGTACGGCAAAGGCTCCATCATGCGCCTGGGGGACGAGGCGGCAGCCATGCGTGTCCCCGCCATCTCCACGGGTTCCCTAGGTCTTGATTTAGCTTTGGGTGTCGGGGGCGTGCCCCGCGGCCGCGTGGTCGAGATCTTTGGACCGGAGTCAAGCGGGAAAACCACCTTGGCGCTCCACATGATCGCCGAAGCGCAGAAGGCGGGGGGCAAGGCGGCCTTCATCGATGCCGAACATGCCATGGACCCAGCGTACGCGCGCAAGATCGGAGTGAACATCGATGAACTCCTAGTGTCACAGCCTGACAACGGCGAGCAGGCGCTCGAGATCACCGAACTCCTCATCCGTAGTGGAGCCTTAGACATCGTGGTCATCGACTCGGTGGCGGCTCTCACCCCCCGGGCGGAGCTCGAGGGGGAGATGGGCGACTCTCACGTGGGGCTGCAGGCCCGCCTGATGAGCCAGGCCTTACGGAAGTTAGCCGGGACCATCAGCAAGACACAGACCACGGCGGTATTCATCAACCAACTGCGCGAGAAAGTGGGCGTCATGTTCGGCAACCCGGAAGTGACGCCAGGTGGGCGTGCTCTCAAGTTCTACGCCTCGGTCCGACTGGACATCCGCCGCTTGGAGACCCTCAAAGAGGGGAACGAGGCTGTCGGTAACCGAGTGCGGGTGCGAGTCGTCAAGAACAAGGTGGCTCCCCCGTTCAAAGAGGCAGAGTTCGACATCATGTATGGCGAAGGCATCTCCACTGAAGGGGACGTCCTTGACCTCGCGGTCGAACACAAGATCGTGCAAAAGAGCGGAGCCTGGTACTCCTATGGTGACCAGCGCCTGGGTCAGGGGCGCGAGAACGTGCGTCAGTTCTTGCGCGACAATCCCGAGTTTGTCCAGAGACTGCGCTGGGAAGTGATCCAGGCTGTGCAACCGGAGTGGGCCAAAGACTTGCCCGCGCAGACCGCACGGACGGAGGCTGCCCCGGGCGCGCAAGGGCTGGCTGCGGGGGCTCCGGCTGCAGCTGGCCCGGTAACCGGTGTAGACACAAGCTCCGCGGAATAAGGCGCTGTGTTGGTGCGGTCGCCCTGGTCTGGTGCGGGGCGCCAGGGCGCGACGTGACCAGGGAAAGACCGCACAGTCCGGTGTGGCTGGTAGTGGCGCCGCGATTCCAGACGGCCGTGGTGCAGGCGGCTGGAAAGTGGGGTAGTTCGGACTAGGCAATGGAATCTTCTGGCCGCAAACGAGCCCGAGTAGATCTCAGCAAGGATGGCGTCATCAAGGCTCTGGTGCCGCGTGGTCGCGACAAAGAACGTGTGCTGGTACGTCTGACGGATTCTCGCTCCCTTGAACTGGCAGAAGCCCTTGTGGCGCGGGAGAGCCTTGCGGTAGGGCAAAGACTTACGGCTGACGAGATGGAGCAGCTCGTGGCCGAAGACATGCCCTATCGAGCTCGGGCAAGAGCGTTGCGTCTGCTGACGGCGCGTGAGCGCTGCCAGGGAGAACTTGAACATCGGTTACTTGCCGAGGGCTATGAAGGCGAGGTAGTGAGGTCCACGCTGGAGTGGCTTCGTCAGCGGGCATATGTCGACGATAGGCGTTTCGCGGAGCAGTTCGTGGCCGAGAAGGTCAGAGCGGGCTGGGGCTTGTGGCGCATAAGGTCAGGCCTGCTCGGAAAAGGAGTGGAGCGCTCGGTGGTCGAGGCCGTCTTGCAGGAGTGCGACCTGTTGTGGACCAACGAGACCGGCAGTGACCGAAAGGTGGACCCGGTCCTGGCTCTTGCTCGTAGACGGTTCGCTGCCCAGTTCCTGTCCGACCCTGAGGGGGCCGCGCGGCGGCTAGCGGGCTATCTGCTGCGGAGGGGGCACGACTGGGAGACCATTGCCGCTGTCGAGGCCACGCTGCGGAGTGAAGCCCAGGCTGGTTCGGGTGACGGCGACTCCTCGGAGTCTTAAGGCCGTACGCCCGAGTGCTGACGCCACGCTTCCGAGCCTTGCACGGTCCGTCCGAGCCGTGGGCAGTCCGTCCGAGCCGTGGGCAGTCCGTAGGAGTCGTCCTGGCGAAGAGGCCGTGGAGTGGTGAGCAGCCGCAAGTTAGCAGGGCTTTCTTGACACTATGACCGGCGGGGGGCTAGACTGTCATAGTGTGTGAAAATCGGTCGGCGGCGGCGGTTTTCTTGACCTTGCCGGTTTGCGATAGATTGGTTTAGCGAAGCTGAGATTGCGGTTTGAGAATGCGAGAGCCAACCGAGACTTAAGCATCGAGAACCTTCAGGGCGAGGGCTCACGGGGCCTCCGTTAGACCTGTCGCCCTTTGAGCATAGTTCGTCGCTCTACTGAGCAAGGTCATATCTATGACTGTGCGGTCGGGCCAGGCCCGGCTCTTCTTATTTCCTTGCCGCCTGTCGGCCCGTTCACGTGCACGGATCGCTGACTGACGCGATCGCCTGCACGAGTGGAGTGATGCATATGACAGGCGTGTGGATCGTTGTAATCCTTGTGGTGGCGGTAGCTTGTGCTATCGGCGGCTTTCTGGCCCGCAAGTACCTGAGCGAGACTAAGATCTCCTCAGCCGAGCAGGCTGCTCAACAGATCGTCGAGGATGCGAAGCGGCAGGCGGAGGCCATCCGACGTGAGGCTCGAGTAGAGCTTAAGGACGAGCTCCATCAACTGCGAACTCAGGTAGAGAATGAGTTACGCCAGCGACGGCAAGAGCTCGCCCAGCTGGAGAATCGACTGCTTACCCGGGAAGAGGGGCTTGACGAGCTCCAGAAGGACCTGGCTCGCAAGGAGCAGTCGGTGACCGACCGCGAGAACTACTACCGCAAAGTGCTTGCCGAAGCGGAAGCAGCTAAGGCGGAGCAGCAGCGCTTGCTGGAGCAGATTGCGGGCATGACCAAGGAACAGGCGGCCGATCTGTTGCTCAAGCGGACCGAAGAAGAGGTCCGGCACGATATGGCCAAGTTGGTGCGGGCTATAGAAGAAGAGGCGCGAAACGAAGGCGAGCGGAGGGCTAGGGACATCCTCTCCATCTGCATCCAGCGCACAGCAGCGAGCCACGTGGCGGATACTACAGTGTCGGTGGTCCCCCTGCCGTCCGACGACATGAAGGGACGCATAATCGGGCGCGAGGGGCGGAACATCCGGACCCTAGAGAATCTTACCGGGGTGGATTTCATCATAGACGACACTCCGGAAGCAGTGGTGTTGTCGGCCTTCGACACTGTGCGTCGGGAGATCGCGCGGCTCACTCTAGCCAAGCTGGTGGCCGACGGGCGCATCCACCCGGCCAAGATTGAGGAGATGTACACCAAAGCGCGGGAGGAGATCGAACGCGAGATCCAGGAGGCTGGAGAGCACGCGGTTCTGGAGGCGAACGTGCATGGTCTGGCTCCTGAGCTTCTGAAGCTGCTGGGCCGGCTCAAGTTCCGCACGAGCTATGGGCAGAACGTGCTCATGCATTCCCTGGAGGTGGCTCACCTGGCCGGGTTGATGGCTAACGAGCTAGGGGTGAACGCCAAGGTGGCCAAGAGGGCGGGACTACTCCACGATATAGGCAAAGCGGTGGACCATGAGGTCGAGGGCTCCCACGCCAGCATCGGCGCCAACCTCGCGCGTCGCTACGGGGAGTCCGAGGCCGTGGTCCACATCATCGAGGCTCATCACGGAGAAACGGAGCCCACCACAGTGGAGGCAGTGCTGGTGTCTGCAGCCGATGCTGTGAGCGGAGCGCGCCCGGGGGCTCGCCGGGAATCGCTGGAGACGTATATGAAGCGGCTCGAGTCGCTGGAACGCATTGCGGAGAGCAAGCCCGGCGTGGAGAAAAGCTATGCCATCCAGGCGGGACGGGAGATCCGCGTCCTGGTAAAGCCGGAGGAGGTGGACGACGCCGCCGCCAGCCTGCTTTGCCGTGAGATCGCCAAGGAGATCGAGCAGGAGCTCGATTATCCGGGCACCATCCGGGTGACTGTCATCCGGGAGAGTCGGGCGGTGGAATACGCGAAGTAGACCGGTGCTCCAGAGGAGCGAGTGCTGACTCGGGAGACCGTCAAGGAGGTCGGGCGCCTACATGTCGTACCCTGGCAAGGAGCGGGGGATGGATCCGAACACCTACTACCTGCGTACTTTCGGCTGTCAGATGAACGACCACGATTCGGAGCACATCGCCGGTCTGCTGGAGGGGATGGGGTTGCGTCGACGCGCCAGACCCGACGAAGCCGAGGTCCTCGTGTTCAACACCTGCTCCATCCGGGAGAAAGCCGATCGGCGTCTGGCGGCCCATCTGCGTGAGGCTGGCCACCTCAAAGAGGACGGGCCACGGTTGATCGTCGTGGCTGGATGTCTGGCTCAGAGCCGCAAGGAAGGGCTGGTGGAGGATTTCCCCTTCGTGGACGTCCTGGTAGGTCCGCAAAGCCTTCACGAGTTGCCCAGACTGATTTCCGAGAGACGTGCGACCGGGCGGTGGACGGGGGCGTTCCACGACGAGACCACCCATTTCAGTGCCGAACTGCCTCGCGCGGATATAGCAGGACCGACAGCCTGGGTGCAGATCATGGCAGGTTGCAGCAACTACTGCACGTATTGCATCGTGCCCTATGTACGTGGCCCCGAAGCTTCCAGGCCACCGCTGGAGATAGTGAGGGAGATCGAGGGCTTAGTGACGGCCGGGCTGCGAGAAGTCACGCTTCTGGGCCAGAATGTCAATGCTTACGGTCTTGAGCCCGGCTTTTCCTATGGTGTGACTTTCCCCGATCTCCTGGAGTTGATATGCGAGGTCGAGGGAATACAGAGGGTGCGTTTCCTGACCTCGCATCCCAAGGACTTCTCCGACCGTCTCATCGAGGTGATTGCGGCTCCCAACCAAGTGTGCGAGCAAGTCCACCTTCCGGTGCAGTCGGGTAGCGACCGCGTGCTTGCCGCTATGGGCCGGCACTACGACCGCCGCACCTACTTGGACCTCGTGGCTCGGCTGCGCGCCGCGGTCCCTGAGGTCAGCTTGACTACCGACATCATCGTAGGGTTCCCCGGGGAGACGGAGGCCGAGTTCGAGGACACCCTCTCGCTGGTAGAGGAGATCCGGTTCGACGGCGCTTTCACCTTCATCTTCTCGCCCCGTCCAGGTACAGCGGCGGCTCGTCTGCCCGATCGGGTTCCTCGGGACGTGGCCGAGCAACGCCTGCAGAGACTGGTGGACCTAGTGCAGCGGGTGGCCCGAGAACGGAACCA
The DNA here is from genome assembly GCA_937148845.1 of uncultured Actinomycetes bacterium. Taxonomy (GTDB): domain Bacteria; phylum Actinomycetota; class Thermoleophilia; order RBG-16-64-13; family RBG-16-64-13; genus CAKZRW01. The sequence continues at coordinate 7,940 of CAKZRW010000033.1, forward strand.
GGCCTGGGTCGGGCGCACGGTGGAGGTCTTGGTCGAGAGGCCCAGCCGCCAGTCCCCGGGCGAGGTGATGGGGAGGACCCGCGGCTACAAGCCGGTCAATTTCGTCTCGAAGGCTCCGCCAGGTGCCTTGGTCCAGGTCGAGTTGCTCGATGCCACCTCCACCAGCTTCAAGGGACGCGAAATAGCGGGTGCAGGGGCGCTCGGTCCCGCAGTCTCATGTCCGACCCCTGCCGGGAGGCGGCTCGAGGCGGCGGCTCAGGGTCGCGGGTGACCCTGAGCCGCCGCCCCTACCGAGGGAGACTGCCCTGCCAGTGGGGAAGGTGATCGGCATTCTAGGCCCGACGGGGGTGGGCAAGACTGCAGTGGCCGCGCATGTAGCCAAGCTCTTGGGCACCCGGGTGATCTCGTGCGACTCCATGCAGCTATATCGCGACTTCCCGGTGTTGACGAACCAGCCGACCCTCGCCGAGACGGGCGGCGTGGAGCATGCCCTGGTCGCTTGTCTTGATCCCGGCACTCACTGTACGGCCGCTGCCTACGCTGAGCTTGCCCGACCGCTCATTGCGGCTGACCTGCGCGAGAGAGGAGCAGCGGTGGTGGCTGGCGGCACCGGCCTCTATGTCCGGGCAGCTCTCGCTCCCCTGGCGGTCGCCCCCCGCGATGATGACCTACGCTGCCGGCTGGAGCAGCGTCTCGCCGAGAGAGGTTTGGCTGACCTGTTTGAAGAGCTTGTACGCCGAGACCCCGAGGCAGCGCGGGCAGTCGACCCCAACAATCCTCGCCGGGTGGTCCGCGCTCTGGAGGCAGTTCTCTGCGGACGGCATTGGTCTGGACGCAATGACCTGTGGGACCCTGCCTACTACCATCCCACGGTGATCTTCGCACTGAGCCTGGAACGTGACGAGCTGTACCGGCGTTTGGAGGTGAGAACTCGCCGGATGCTGGAGACGGGCGCCATCGAGGAGGTCCGTCGCTTCCACGAGGCCGTGGGGCGGGAGAGGGCGCTACCTGGCGGCCCCGGGATAAGAAGTGCCATCGGTTATCGGGAGATATGGCGGTATCTGGAAGGGGAGGCTTCCTTCGAGGACACGGTTGCACAGATGACTGTGGCCACCCGTCGTTACGTGCGCAGACAGGTGACCTGGCTCCGGAAGGTGAAGGGCGCTGTTATCATTGACCTTCAGCGGATGGAGCCCGAAGAGGCCGCCCGGAAGATAGTGGACCTGGTGTGGGCCGGGGCGGCGCCAAGGGTCACATGACTGGCGGCGCCCTTGCGGCGAGCCGCTTATGGCCTGTGTGGGGAACGCTGCCCAGGGAGAGGGGATGGGCGAGGCTACGCAGGCAAGGGAGGGGATGAACTTGAAGTTGGCCAAGTGGGAAGGGCTCGGAAACGATTATCTGGTGTTGGAAGAGGAGGCTCTTCCCGGACCGCTCACCCCCCAAGCTGTGGCAAATCTCTGCGACCGTCACCTTGGGGTAGGGGCCGACGGCGTTCTGCTCAAGTGCGCCCCCTCGGGGGCAGTGCCCGGGGCGGTGTCCCGCATGCGGGTGTTCAACCCCGACGGTAGTGAGTCGGAGATGTGCGGCAACGGTATCCGCATCTTCGCTCGCTATCTCGTCCAAAGGAGGCAGGTGCACAACGACGAGTTCCTTGTCGAGACTCTTGCCGGGCCCATCCGACCTCGCCTTCTTGCCGATGGGCGCGTACGGGTGGACATGGGTTGGGCGCGTTTTGTCAGTGACAGCATCGACGTGACCTGGTTCGGCGGGGAGTACCCGGTGATAGGAGCTGAGCTTACAGCGGGCGATGAGCGGCTACGCTTCACCTTCGTCGATGTGGGCAACCCGCACTGCGTCATCCTGGTGGACGATCCCGCCAGTGTCGACATCGCGCGTCTGGGGCCCCTAGTGGAACACCATCGGGCCTTTCCTCGGCGAGTGAATGTAGAGTTCGTGAGGGTGGAAGCCGACGGCACAGTCACTATGCGGGTGTGGGAACGAGGAGTAGGGGAGACGCAAGCCTGCGGAACCGGGGCGACCGCGGTCGGCGCTGCGTGCGTACGGCTGGGGCTGGTGTCCAGCCCCGTGACCGTGCATCTCCCGGGAGGAGACCTGGTCATCGAGGTTGAAGAAGGCGCCACACTGGATGACACGAGGGGAACGGGGAACATGTCGGGAGCGGAGGGCGCTGGTGGTAGGCCAGGGAACGCTGGTGGCGGGCCGCCCTCGGAGGCCCTTCCTTCACTCAAGGTGCACATGACCGGCCCAGCCGAAGAAGTCTTCTGCTGTGAGCTGGCGCCGGCTCTGCTGCGGCGGCTCGGCTGGGCAACGCGCGACGTATCCTAGGGTAGGCGGCCCGTCTGGTTCACGATCTCAACAGAAGACAAGGAGGAAGAGGTGCGGTTCTCTCGGCGCATGGACAATCTGGCCCCCTATCTGTTTGCGGAACTGGAACGCAAGATCGCCGAGAAGCGCAGTAGCGGCGTCGATGTCATCAGTCTGGGCATCGGTGATCCCGACCTCCCCACCCCGGCCTACATTGTGGAAGAGATGCAACGTCAGGTAGCGGACCCGACCAACCACCGCTACCCCAGCAACTGGGGCCACCGAGAGTTCGCAGAGGCCGCCGCCGCTTTCTACCAGCGACGTTTTGGGGTGGAGATCGATCCCCAGGGGGAGTTCTTCCCGTTACTGGGGGCGAAAGAGGGCCTTGCTCACATCTGCTTCGCCCTGCTCGACCCCGGCGACATTGCCCTGGTACCCGACCCCGGTTATCCCGTATACGCCGGGGGCTCCATTTTGGCGGGGGCCGATGTTTACTACCTCACTCTCCGTCCGGAAAGCGGGTTTCTCCCCGATCTGGGGTCAGTACCCGAAGAGGTCGCTCGCCGAGCCAAGGTTCTCTTCATCGGTTATCCGAACAACCCCACTGCGGCAGTGGCGGAAGACGACTTCTTCGCCCGGGTAGTGGCTTTCGCCAAGAAGTACGACCTGGCTGTAGTCCACGACAATGCCTACTCCGAGCTTACCTACGATGGTTACGTGGCCCCGAGCTTCCTGGCCACGCCCGGTGCCAAGGAGGTGGGGGTGGAATTCTTCAGCTTCTCCAAACCCTTCAACATGACGGGGTGGCGTACCGGCTTCGCCGTGGGCAATCGGGAGATCCTCACGCACCTCTGGCGTCTCAAGACCAACATGGACTCGGGGATGTTCGACGCTCTGCAGCGCACCTCCGCCTTCATCCTGAACGGTTCCTGGGACTCCGTGCGCGAAATGTGCGAGATATATCGCCGCAGGCGCGACCTGTTGGCAGAGGCTCTCGTGAGGGTAGGGATGGAGGTACCCAAGCCTAAAGCCACCATCTATATGTGGATCCCGGTCCCTCCAGGCTACACGTCGCTCAGTTTCAGCGAACACGTCCTCGAACAGGCAGGGGTGGTGGTGACTCCCGGGTCCGGCTACGGCCCGGCCGGCGAGGGCTTCTTCCGGTT
>CAKZRW010000034.1:0-7500 GCA_937148845.1 uncultured Actinomycetes bacterium
CGTTGTGGACGAGCTGGCAGTCGTAGACGACGTGGTGGAGGAAACCGTTGAGGTGGGAGCGGCCTGAGTGGTCGCAGTTGTCGAGGGCGGTTGAGCCTGCTGGATGAACGGGTCCTTGCTGCGGAACGTCGAATAGGGGTCGGCGGGCCCGATGCTCACGGCGGCACTCGCGGTAGTCACAGTGGTGGTACGTGCTGCTCCGGAGGTCTTTCGGGGGCTTGTGCCCGTGGTGTCCTCTCCACTACCAAGGCAAGCGCTCAAGACAAGCGCCAGGCCGCCAAGCATCAGCACCACCGATTGCAGGGCCCTTTTCTGCCGGTGCATCATCTCCGCCTCCTACGGTGCAGTGGTGCTGGTAGTGGTGGCGGGACTGCTGGGAGCTTTGGCGGCGGCGGTCACGAAGGCGTACAGAGTCATGCTGATGTCCAAGAGTGGGCTCTCCTCCCCGAGCCCCGCTTCTTCCCCAGCCACGGACTGACCACCGAGCTGGAGCCTGAGATCCTTGACGGCGAGAAGGCGTCCAGGACCGGCCACCATGTGCTCAACACGGTATAGGAAGTCATTGAGGTCGAAGAAGGTTCCGCGGAACTCCACCTGAAGCGGGACCACCTGGAAACCCTCGGCCCCGCTTGGCTCGCGGGGAGACACGGCAATGAAATCGAGACCAGCCTGCTCTGCCAGATCCTGGATCTGAATGATCAGACTGGGAACCTCGGCTGCCGTCGGGACCATCTTCGCCAAGGCTATGAGCCGAGCGCGGTTTTTCGCGCCTTCCAACCGCGTGCTCTCCGCCTGGGCCAGCTTGGCCTGGGCAGCCGCCAACCGGTCCCGCTCTGCCTCTATGCTCTGTTCGGTATCGGAGATCTTCCCCCGCAGCGGCGACAGGACGAAGAACCAAGAAAGAACCACGACCAGAACCAGTATCACGGCAAGGATCACGGTCCGCCAACGACGATTCATGGCGTTTCCACCTCCACGTCGCTCAGCGGAAGAACCGCATCGCCAACATGAACATTCACCACCGTCGCCTCCACCGTGAAGCCCTTCAGCTCAACCAAGCCCGGCTCCGCCTCACGTACTCTGGTGGCCGAAGACAGTTTGACGTCTCGCAAAGCGGGAATTAGCTGGAGACGCACAATAGCACCCGCCACATCTTCGAAGGCGTACGTCTGACCCTCGATCTGCAGCTTTCCCGAGCTCATACTGCCTCTGGTATCGCCAGCGGTCGCCTGACCCAAGGAGGGTTCCGGGGTCGAGAGTGACAGACTCTGGAACCATACGTTCTCCGGAACCACTAGACTGATCGCATCCATGATCTCGGCGACCATCGTACGAGACGCGTAGAGGCTCTGCACCAAGTTCTGGAAATCCTGTCGCTGCGCCTGCAATCGTTCGTACTGTTCGAGAGCGGCCACCTGGGCCTGTAGTGCGGTTGTCTGCTGCTTCAGGTCCGCCAGCTCCTGCTCACGGTCGTCAAGCACACCCCTAAGCAGGTAGTAGCCGAAAGCCACGCCGAAGATCACGATGATGAGCAACCCCACCATCGCCAGAAGTCCGACGTCGGTGGTAGTACGTGGCCGCTCTGAACGCGGCACCAGATTGACGCGCGTCATGTCAATCCGCCTCCGGCAGAGCTAGACCTACAAGAACAGAAAGCTTGGGGGCCAGGCGCGCGAGTTCGGCGTCGCTCACCTTAGAAGCATTCTGGGCTACCAGTTGCAGCGGATTGGCAATCTGCACTGGGATACCAAGGGCTCTATGCAGATGAGCGTCCAGATTGGGGATCAAGGCCCCCCGCCCGCTCAAGATGAGTTCTGCAACCGGTGTGCCGTGCTCCTGGCTCTGGTAGTAGTCGAAGGAGCGTCTTATCTCACCGCTCAACTCAGCCGCTAGCTGCGATAAGAGCTGTTGTGTGTCGCTCACGACTTCAGGCGAGAAGACGTCCGCCACTGGGGGCAGGGGACCTTCCAGCCCTACATGCTCCACCAGCAAGGTCGCGTCCGTTAGCGGCAGACCTCTCTGTTCGCTAAGCACGCGAGCGAACCGGTCGCTGGAGAAATTGATGACCCGACTGAAGCGAAGAATGCTTCCCTCGGCCACGGCAAGCGTGCAGACCGACGTGGAAACATCAGCGATGCCGCGGCAAGACTTGCTCTCATCCGCCCCGAGAGCTGTATAGGTTTCCGGCAGGAGCGCCCGCACCAATGCAAGTCCGTAGATGTCGATGCCAAGCACTTTGAGGCCAGCCTGTTTTAGGCAGTCGATAAAATTGCTGATCATCTGCTTCTGAGCTGCGACCAGCAGCACCTCCTGAACCTCCTGACGCTTGCTACCATCGGCGGACACCCGAGCCCCCAACACCTGGAAATCGACCACCGCTTCCTCGATCGGGATGGGTATGTAGTCCTGGGCCTGATACTCCAGGGCCCCGCGAAGCTCCTCGATGGTCATCTCCGGCAGATCGATGTTACGTACAACGACTTTCTGATTACTCACACCTAGTTGGACAGCACGGCCACGCAGCCCATGCTGTTTCACAAAAAGCTTGAGTTCACGGGCGAGGAGATCGACGTCTGTTATTTCGCCGTCCACTACCAGCCCGTCCGGCAGCTCGGACGTGAAATAATCGCGCAACTTCAAACGCCCCCGGCTGCTACTGAGACGCAGGGCGGAAATCTCAGAGCCACCCAGCTCTAACGCGTAACCACCAGATGTCGTGAAGCCAGGGCTCACTCTGTCACTCTCGCTCGTACCGCAAGTCTCATTATTACTGACTGTATCATGACCGCACGCATTAGTCTTTTTTTCGGTGTTTCATCGTACTACCCATAGAGTTGCAGATATTGATAGAGCAGGGACCCAGCGGAGATCAGGGCGATGACCATCCCCGTAGCCACACTGGCCGATACAGCAAGACTTCCTATGCCCCTCTTTCGGCGATTAGCCCTAGAGACACAGCACGCACCTAGAAGAACGGCAAAGAACAGACCGAGAAAAGGACTCAACCCTACAGTGAACGCGCCTACTAGCGCAAGCTTAAGCTCAGCCATCCCAGGCCCCCTATGAGAGAGAGGTATCCGCCGCACAGGCCGTCTTCTCCGCTTGCCCAGGGCAGCCACCAGACAAACGGCGCTTAATCCCCCAAGCACGTACATCCAGCAACTCGTGGAGTGCAAGGCCATGCACCCTGCAACCCCCACCCCGAGCATCGCGAAGAACAGGCGGTCGGGCAACACAGAGTGGTCGTGGTAGATGAACACAGAGGCGATCATCAGTGCGATCATCACCCAACCTGCGAGCAGAGGCCAAGAAGGGCCCCAGTACAGCCAAGCAAGAGTGAATGAGCTCGCGGCGACCAGCTCAACCATCGGGTAGCGAAGCGATATAGGCGCATGACAAACCCGGCAGCGACCTCGCAGCACAAGCCAACTCAAGACCGGGATGTTGTCGTACCACTTGATGAAGGTCCCGCAGTGAGGGCAATGCGACCGTGGCCGTACCAACGATTCCCGGCGCGGAAACCTGTAGACGACCACGTTGAGGAAACTCCCTATCACTCCGCCAAGGACGAAGGAGACAGCGGTCCAGTAGTAAGTCAAGCCCACAGCCCTCCCTTGATCGCCTTCAGGTTGATATATCGGCCAACCGCGCTCCGGCTTGAATGCGTTCGCCGGTCGTCAGAGGCAAGATTAGCCGCGGGCTATTCCGAGGCCAGTCCTACTTTGGTCTGAAACTGACTAAGCGAACCGGATTGACACAGGGAAGACCGGTGATAGCCGCGACGACTTGGAAGTATCCGGCTCCACCGCCCCGGCAGCCAGACGCTAGGCAGGTAACCACCCACCGGCGACCATGGCGGCCCGCAATACCTCCCGAGAGGCTGGAGTCAGCCGCTCCAATGGGGGACGGAGTGGCCCAGCGGGCAACCCTAACCACGCGACAGCCTGCTTCACGGGGATCGGGTTGGGCTCGATGAACAGGGCGTCCACCACATCCATGATCCGGTAGTGGATGTCCCGAGCCTTGTCGAGATCACTCGACCACACCGCTTCGCACATGGCCTTCACCTCTCTGCCCACGACGTGCGCGACCGCCGCGATGGCACCCGCTCCTCCGTGGCAGAGGATGCTCAAGGTCATGATGTCTTCACCCGAATAGATCTTGAAGGTCTCGGGGTCGGTATGCCGGTAGACCTCCATCATCTGATGCAGGTCGCAGGAGCAGTCCTTGAGACCTACTACGTTCGGGACCTTCTCCCACAACCGGATGAGAGTCTTCGGCTCGATATTCCTTCCGGTCCTTCCAGGGATGTTGTAGACGAGTAGAGGTAGTTCGGGGGCTACAGCCGCAATGGCCGCAAAATGGTTGAAAAGCCCCTCTTGAGTGGGCCGATTATAGTAAGGCCCCACCTGGAGCGTGGCATCAGCACCGAGTTCCGCAGCTATCTCAGTCAGCTCTATGGCTTCTCGGGTGGAGTTGGACCCGGCCGAAGCGATCACGGGCACCCGTTTGCGGGTATGCTCTACCACTGCTTTGATCACTTCCGCGTGCTCCTTGTGCGAAAGCGTGGCCGACTCCCCCGTGGTTCCGCACGGAACCAGCCCGTCGCAGCCCACTTCCTCGATGTAGTAGTCCACCAGGGTGGCCAGGCCCTCAAAGTCCACACTAAGATCGTCTTTGAAAGGAGTGATGAGCGGAACGATTACTCCTTTGAGACCCCACTCGATCTTGGCTGGCACAGGATCCTCCCTCTTAAAGCAGACTCCGGCTGGTTCTCGGCTGGTTGCTCGGCCTCCCTTGGCATTATAGGCGCAACCTTGCTCGGGAAAAAGTGAAGCCCGCCACGTATGACGGGCTTCAATCATATCCCGGCAGCTTCCTACTCTCCCACAGGGTCCCCCCTGCAGTACCATCGGCGTTGAGAGGCTTAACTTCTCTGTTCGGAATGGGAAGAGGTGTTTCCCTCTCGCTATAGCCACCGGAAACTTTGTGGACGTCCCCGGAACGCTCGCGCGCACCCTCAAATCTGCATAGTGACAAGTAATGTGTAATGTCAAGACCTCGACCGATTAGTACTGGTCTGCTGAAGACATTGCTGCCCTTACACATCCAGCCTATCAACCTGGTAGTCTACCAGGGGTCTTACCCAGTTGACCTGGTGGGAGATCTCATCTTGGGGTCTGCTTCCCGCTTAGATGCTTTCAGCGGTTATCAGATCCAGACGTAGCTATCCAGCGGTGCCGTTGGCACGACAACTGATACACCAGAGGTCTGTTCATCCCGGTCCTCTCGTACTAGGGACAACTCCCCTCAAATCTCCTACGCCCACGACAGATAGGGACCGAACTGTCTCACGACGTTCTGAACCCAGCTCGCGTACCGCTTTAATGGGCGAACAGCCCAACCCTTGGGACCTACTCCAGCCCCAGGATGCGATGAGCCGACATCGAGGTGCCAAACCCTGCCGTCGATGTGGACTCTTGGGCAGGATAAGCCTGTTATCCCCGGAGTACCTTTTATCCGTTGAGCGACGGCGCTTCCACTTGCTACCGCCGGATCACTAAGGCCTGCTTTCGCACCTGCTTGACTTGTGGGTCTCGCAGTCAAGCTCCCTTATGCCTTTGCACTCTACGCACGATTGCCGACCGTGCTGAGGGAACCTTTGCGCGCCTCCGTTACTTTTTAGGAGGCGACCGCCCCAGTCAAACTGCCTGCCAGACACTGTCCGGTAGCCGGATAACGGTCTACCGTTAGAAGCCCAGTACACTAAGGGTGGTATCCCAAGGGCGGCTCCACGCGAACTGGCGTCCGCGCTTCTCAGCCTCCCACCTATCCTGGACAAAGTGCACCAAGCTCCAATATCAAGCTGCAGTAAAGGTTCACGGGGTCTTTCCGTCTTGTCGCGGGTAATCGGCATCTTCACCGATACTACAATTTCACCGGGTCTACGGCTGAGACAGTGCCCAAGTCGTTACGCCATTCGTGCAGGTCGGAACTTACCCGACAAGGAATTTCGCTACCTTAGGACCGTTATAGTTACGGCCGCCGTTTACCGGGGCTTGATTTCAGTGCTTCGCCTTGCGGCTAACACCTCCACTTAACCTTCCGGCACCGGGCAGGCGTCAGCCCCTATACATCGTCTTTCGACTTAGCAGAGACCTGTGTTTTTGGTAAACAGTCGCTTGGGCCTGGACTCTGCGGCCTCCTCGGGCTCCGGAAGCCAGTTCCTTCACCCTACCGAGGCGCCCCTTCTCCCGAAGTTACGGGGCCATTATGCCGAGTTCCTTAGCCATAGTTCTCCCGATCGCCTTGGTATTCTCTACCTGCCCACCTGTGTCGGTCTTGGTACGGGCACACACCGGAGCTCGCTAGAGGTTTTTCTCGGCGGCATAGGGTCGGCGGCTCGCCGGCATAAGCCAGCTGACATCACATCTCAGGCTTGTATGGTCTCCGGATTTGCCTAGAGACCGCCCCACATGCTTGTCCGTGGTCGACCAACGCCACGGTCCGCTTACCTTTCCGCGTCACCCCATTGCTCAAACGCTCGGTGGTGGCACTGGAATATTAACCAGTTGTCCATCGCCTACGCCTGTCGGCCTCGGCTTAGGTCCCGGCTAACCCTGAGCTGATTAGCATTGCTCAGGAAACCTTGGGCATTCGGCGGGCGAGTTTCTCACTCGCCTTTCGTTACTCATGCCAGCATTCTCACTTCCCAGGCCTCCACGGCTGGCTTACGCCGCCGCTTCACCGGCCTGGGAACGCTCGCCTACCGATCCAGCCACCGTAGTGGCAAGGATCCCATAGCTTCGGTACGTGACTTGAGCCCCGTTGGATTGTCGGCGCGTGAACACTTGACCAGTGAGCTATTACGCACTCTTTCAAGGATGGCTGCTTCTAAGCCAACCTCCTGGTTGTCTGTGCACTCGCACATCCTTTCCCACTTAGCCACGATTTAGGGACCTTAGCTGATGGTCTGGGTTGTTTCCCTCTCGGCTACGGAGCTTAGCCCCCGTAGCCTGACTCCCGTGCTCTGGACTTCCGGCCTTCGGAGTTTGCCTGAGGTCGGTAACCTTTAGGGGGCCCCTAGCCCAAACAGTGCTCTACGACCGGAAGTAAACACACGAGGCTATACCGAAATATATTTCGGCGAGAACCAGATATCTCCGGGTTTGATTAGCCTTTCACTCCGATCCACAGGTCATCCCCTCCGTTTTCAACCGAAGTGGGTTCGGGCCTCCACGAGGTCTTACCCCCGCTTCACCCTGCCCATGGATAGATCACCCGGCTTCGGGTCTGCAGCATGCGACTAATTCGCCCTATTCAGACTCGCTTTCGCTACGGCTCCGCTCTCGCTTAACCTCGCCGCACACCACAACTCGCTGGCCCGTTATGCAAAAAGTACGCCGTCACAGCCCGAAGGCTGCTCCGACCGCTTGTAAGCACACGGTTTCAGGTTCTATTTCACTCCCCTCCCGGGGTGCTTTTCACCTTTCCCTCACG
>CAKZRW010000035.1 GCA_937148845.1 uncultured Actinomycetes bacterium
CATAGGCGGCCCGGCTGCAGTCATCCACGGCCACATGGATGAACTCGTACCCGGTCCCCCGCTTCCTGGTCTGAGGACTGCGTCCCAGCTTGCGGTGCCCTCCTCCTTCCGGGAGGCGGGCCAGCTTCTTGGTGTCGATATGCAGGAGCTCTCCCGGCCGGTCCTTCTGGTAGCGGATCACCTCGCGGGTGGTGCGATCCCGATCGGAAAGCCGGGACAGACCGTGACGCCGGAGGATCCCGTAGGTGGTCGAGCGGGCCAGGCCGAGCCGCGGAGCAAGCTGAGCCGGTCCCAGACGCAGACGCCGGCGCTCGCGCAGAACCTGGTCCACCGTTTCCGCGGGCAAAGACCGAGCCAAGCGGTGCGGACGAGAGGGCCGGTCCACAAGACCGGCTTCGCCCTCACGGCGGTAGCGGGCAACCCACTTGTACACGGTGGCCCGAGATACACCCACCGCTTCAGCAGTCTGAGCCGGGGTCCAGCCATGCAGCAGCACCCGCTCGACGAGAAGAAGCCTTCCCGTTGGGGTGAGTTTTGCTCTAGGATGGGACATGAGTGCCTCCTTGCTCCGGTTGGAGTATCGCCACCCCCAACCGAACATGAAGGCTCTCTTTCTGTCAACAATGTCAGCGGGCATTACAGCTAGCGCGGCGGTAGGCGGTCCCGGGTCCGGCCCCTCGCTGAATTTGACACCTCGCCGATCTGCGGTCTGGCGGTCCCGGGGGCAGAGCGCTGCCTGCCAGTCGCGCCTAGCCTCCTCGCCTGGCCTCACCGGCTATCGTCCTCCATCGCCGCACCGAGTCTGCTCACCTAGCCTCTTGCGCGGTATGAACCACGGTCAGCGGCTAGCTGCCCGCAGGCAGCTCGGATCTCTGCTCCCTTGCTGCGCCTCATCACGGCTTCGATGTCCGCGCGTCTAAGGATCTCAGCAAACGTCTGGACCGTCGCCAGCGGTGAGGGTGCGAACCGAAGGGCGGCGGTCCTGGCCGAATCTGGCCGACCCGTGCCCCCAGGGTCTCGGAGCAAAGAGCGCGGGAGCGGGTTCCACGGCAGCAGATTCACCGTGACTACCATGCCTTTGAGCAAGCGGGCCAGATTCCGAGCGTCCTCGGGACTGTCATTGATGCCTTCGAGGAGGACGTATTCGACGAGCAGCTTGCGATGGGTCAAGGCAAAGTGGTCTCTCGCTGCCGCCATGACCGCTGCAAGCGGCTGGCAGTAACGCCCAGGAACGAGGCGTCTGCGGAGTTCGTCCGTGGCCGCATGGAGAGAAAGCGCCAGGTTCACCTGAGGTTCTGCGCGAGCCAATCGCCTGATTCCGGCTGGCAGCCCGATGGTGGAAACGGAAAGGGCGCGATGAGACAGGCCGACTCCTCGTGGATAGGTAAGCAATCGGATCGAAGCCAGAACCGCAGGCAGATTGAGAAGAGGCTCGCCCATGCCCATGTACACCACATTCGACAAGCGGTGGCCGGTTCTCGCGGCTGCCACCGCAGCGAGGCGGACCTGGTCGACGATCTCGGCAGCGGACAGGTCTCGTCGAAACCCCAAGCCTCCAGTGGCGCAGAACACGCAGCCTACCGGACAGCCCACCTGGGAGGAAACACAGACGGTGGCGCGCCTGCCGTAAGGCATGAAGACACACTCTACTTCGTGACCATCCCGTGTTCTGCACAGAAACTTCGTTGTTCCATCAGCGGCGACAGCGTGCGCGGCCGTCTCCAGAGTGTTGTGCCCCAAGTCCGCGAGAGCGGCTCGTAGCTCCGTGGGTAAGGAGGTGGCCTCGGAGAACGGAGTGTCGGGATGGCGGAGGAGATGTTCGAGCACTTGGGCGTACCGGTACGGTGGGATATCCAGAGCCTCCAGGGCGCGCACCAGGTCGGGGCGGTAAAGCTTCAGTAGCAAGCCAGGTGTCGACAGCGCGGGCGTCACTGGCTCGGACTCCCCGGCTTGTGGCCGGGCTGGCAAAGACCCTGGCAAGGCGGTCATTGGGCCGGCTCCTCGGTGACCTTTAGTCGGACGAGAGTACCCAGTCGGACGCCAAGAAGTTCTGCTGCGCTCGCTCCATTCAGGGCCAGCGCTACCTGCCCCCAGGAGTCTCGGAAGACACCAAGCTCACCAGGGCGCAAGTCGCCGTAGGTATGCACCAGACGAGCCTTCCAAGATGGAAGGCCTTCTCCAGGGAGATCTACAGTGAAACCCAGGCTTGAGTCAGACGGGACTGGCTGGGCTGGGACACCCAGTCTCCCCTTCAAATCCTCGAAGGAGAGCGCCAGGGCCACATTGCCGAAACGGTCGACTTCAATGACCTCGACGGCGACCTCCCGGGTAGAGACCCAATCAATTCGGCGGGGGCCGAGGCGGACGAGACTTGCGGGATCCAGGGCAGAAGCGACGTCGGCTGGTGATTTCCCCCTCGCAAACAAGGCCGCCGCTGGAGCAAACACGTCTCTGCCGTGAAAGGTGGCAGAAAAAGACCCAGCCGGGGCTCCAGCGAGCGCGCGGACCCGGTGGTGATCAAGACCCCAGGCTTCGCGGAGACCCCCCAGACAGTCGGCCGCCTCCACTAGGAGCCCGTTGTCGGGCCCCACCAAGATGTCACCGCGAGCTGCCACCAGGGCCAGGGCATGCCTGGCTGTGCCGACTCCAGGGTCCACGACTGCCAAATGGACCGCCGGCGCACCCAGGGGGAGCACCCGAGAGAGGACCAGGGCCCCCGCCGACACGTCCCCCACCGGCACTTCATGAGTTATGTGCAACACGCGTGTGGCTGGGTGGATGCGAAGCATCACGGCCTCGCAGGCGGCGACGTAACCACCGCCCAGACCGAAGTCGCTAAGGAATGTCACAAGGTGGGGGACTCTCATAGACTCAAACTCTCATCGCCCGGACTCTCGCACCCAGACTTTCACACACCTAGGCTCTCACGGACGTCGGGACTTGTAGCCTCAGGTCCTTCGCTCGACCGGGCCGAGGCCGGCCAAACCTCGACTGTGAAAGCTCTGGACCGCATCCGGCTGACCCTCTATATGCAATTCTAGACTCAGTGAGGTCAGTTCGGGCAAAGAGATTCCAGGAAGTGGTACAGACAACTCGACCACCTCATCGCAGGCGAGGAGAACGCCAGCGGCCTCATGGCCCAGCGGGATCAAGATATCAACGGAGACCCCACCTTTCCCTAAGCGTGCAAGAACACGGGCTGACAGCTTGTCTAGGAGCGAGCAGAGCAAGCGCATATCGGTGGGCACGAGGAGCAGTTGGAGTGCATGTTCGTCGAGCGCGAAGCGGATCTCCTCCACCAGTCGCGGGTCCCCCCGCCCCATGGTCGACGACGTGTCCTCGGCTAGAAGACCCGCTAGCTCCCAGCCTTCGTCAGGACTCAGTCTGCCGTCGATGACAGCACGTACGGGACCGCGCGGGGCCACTGGCTGTAGCAGGTCTTCTTGCTCAAGGATGGGAAAGAACAGCCGATTCGGTGGTTTTTCGTTTAGACTGCGGTAGGCCTCCAGGAGATGTTGGCGAAAGGTGTGGTCCCAGACGTAATCCAGCTCGGTGTGATGATGGCGACTGAACCACCAGAACCAGTCGCTTCCCTCGGCGACCAGGATGTGATGCCAGGCAGTGCCGAGTGCATTGTCGTTTTCGGCGTGGACCCCACTCTCCTGAGGCGTCATCAGCCCCGACCTTTCGCGGCGGCGGGCTACCATGTCGCGGGCGTCGTGGAGCAGGTCCCAAGCGAGGTTGTGGGCGGGGTCACCGATCCAGGTGCGGAGATCGGCGCCGATCCAAGAACCAGTGTGCAGCCAGGGCAGGACGCGCGTCGGGGGCCGCTCTTGCAGGTGTTCACTTACCGTTACGCAGCGCAGACTGGGATCGCTACTTAGCGCTTCGTATAGAAAACGCAGGAAGTCCTGGCCGTTACGTTGGTAGTGGTCCCAGGGGTTCTCGCCGTCCAGAGCGATGGTGACCAGGCGCGCTTGCTCTTGCTTAGCTATCGTTTTCAGTCTCTGCAGCAAGTCCTGGGCTGCCTCTCGGGGATCCCACGCCTGGTAGGTGAAGCCGATAAGGTCCGACAAGGTGTGATCCCTGAAAACGATACACAGTTCTCCTTCCTCACGGGGCAACCGGTAGGCATCGTAGAGTGTAGGCGCAGCTGGAGCGCGGGGCCCGGACGCCGCTGTCGGGTCGAGTGTCGGAACGGCGGCCACAGGGGGCTGCGTTGCCTCGAGCGAGTGCACGACCCGGGGATCAAAGGGCAAGGCAGCGCGACCGAAGAGGCCCTCGTGGCGCGGGTGGGAAGTCCCGGACAGCGAACGAGCGAGCACCAACTCGTCGGCTATGGTCCAATTGATGCCCGCCCGGATCAGGAGCGGCAAGACCTCCTCTCCTATCGCCTGCTCGGGACACCATATCCCCCGGGGTGGGCGCCCGAAGGTGGCAATGTGCTTGGCGATACCGAGGTCGATCTGCTCGCGCGCGTCCTCAGGGTGGGCAAACCGACGGCTGGGAAGTACGGTTTCGGCGGTCGCTATGCGAGCAGAATCGGTGTTCAGGAGAAGCGGCAGGATGGGATGAAAATAGGGAGAGGTGGAGATCTCAACCTGCCCCCGTCCTTCGGCCTCCCGATACAGGGAAAGCACCTGGCTCAGCCTGCGGACCTGGATTTCGGCCAGCAGTTGCTTGTCAGCTTCGGCAAAGCCATGGCCTCTGGCCACAAGTTCGGAGAGGGGCTCGCTTTCGAGGGCTGACGGGGGGAACCAAGCCAGGTTGAACCAGATCTGCAGATCACGGATATCCTGCGTGGTGAAGGCCAGGCTGCAATTGTCCCAACCCAAGGAGGCGTTCGCGTCCCGCTTGTGAGCAAGCTCTAGGTAACGGGGGTGGATCGCGGCTCGGGGGTGCGAAGAGCCTTCGCACATCCGCTCGACAATGAAGGCCCGCTCTGTCGGACTCAGGTGCTCGGCCGGCTTGAGCGTCAAGTCCCAATAGGTGTCAGCAAAACGCCCTGAAGCGTAGCTTTCCAACTGTTCCACGAGGGACGGCACCAGATTGAAAGTCTGGTGCAGGTGGGGATAGTCCCCGAGTATCTCCACCATGGGTCCGTATCCCTTGAGGGCATGCAAGCGGGCCCACGGCATCTGGAAAGGACCGCCGGGGGTGGTGCGGTAGTAAGGCTGGTGCATATGCCACACAAAGGCTATGTTCAAAGGTTCTCGATCAGGCATCAGTCACACAAGGCGGCCGTCAGGCGTAAGCATCCATCGCACGGATGAAGTTGGTATAAACGCGCTGCTGTTCGGTCAGGATGCGGTCCGCACCCAGGTCCCACCACTCGCGGGGAGTGAAGTAGGCCGACACCTCTGCCTCCGATCCCCAACGGCCGGCCCATTGGATCAGGTGGAGATTGTCGGACTGGAGAAGCCACAGGGCCAGTTCGAGCAGCGAACGCTCGCCGGTAAGGCGGGCCTTGTGGAAAACGGAATGCATCAAGCGGAAGATCGCCTGCTGGGAAGCGTTGCCAAGGAAAAACTCCATGCCGCCTGAGCCCGCCCAGGTGGTGCCAAACTCCGGCAAAGGTAGGTCAGGGAGGTGAGTGGATCCGAATTGGGTGAGGGCTTCGCTGGGAGTGAGGCACCGTACGCCACGTCGTGTCAGGTGCTCGGGCAGGGCCCGCATGAACTCGAAGATCCCGGAGTCCGCTCTGTGGTGCTCTCCGAAAGTCTCGAAATCCCAGCCGAGGAACACGAAATCACCCCAGGTCTGGCGCAGATGGATGGCGTAGGTGTCAGCTTTGAGCGGATATCCCTCCCAGGTGACGTCGCTGAACCGGTAGCCCACGTCGTCGGACAGCTGATGGTGGCGGCAGAAGAGGGCAAGCGGGCGCTCGCCGTGTCGGTAAAGGTGGGTCGGTTCGCGCCACTCCATCACCCACGGTCTTCCGTCCAGCATGGCAGCGCGGTACCCGCACTGGGTGAGCGCGTAATACACCTCGTTATTCATCACCATCTCGGTGGTGTCGGTCACCGAGATCTCCTTCTCGAAGAACTCCTCGGCGTAGGCCTTACCCCGTAGTATCTCGCGCTGAAAGAGTCTGATGTCGAGGGCGAAGAGAAAGCTGTGGTAAGGGTCCACCCCCACCAGCTCACAGTTGGGATGGGCGACCAAACGGCGGAAACGCTCAGCGAGCCTGCGGTCCCAGCGTCGAAGTTGCCACAAGAAGCTGTAGGAGAAACCCAAACCCAGCTTGAATCCTGCCTCCAGCATGTCGAGGAACATGTCTACAGCCGGGTAGTAGCACCACTGGGCCACTTTGTGGAAATAGCGCCGGTTCATCGCATCGTCGAACAAGTAGGCGGCCATTTCTCGAGGTTTGGCCCCAAGGGGTATCACCCGGGCGGGCAAGAGAATGCGCCGGGGCTGATGAACAACGCAATAGATGACCAAGTTCTCAGCCATAGCTCGTCTCCATCACTCCGGGGAGAGGTTTTTCTGCCGTTTGTTCTCCTCGCCCAGACCCCTAGGTTTTACAGCTAGGCGGCGGGGCACGGAGCGCCCTCCGTACGGTAGGGCGGTCGCATCAGTACGCTGCCCCTGCTCGGAGTCATGCCTCTCCCGGGCCTCGTCTCGCGAGACAGACTTGGCGCCCGCTCTGGAATCCGTACCGGCTCGACTCGGGGCAAGGTCGGCGAGGTCGTCGGCGGGGGCGCCTACGGAGGAGGCGGGAGGCGAGACCATCTGGCGAAGACACACATATTCGAGCTTGTTGAGAAGAGTGCCGTTGACGACGTTCTCCCAACTGAAGCTGCGGGCGGTCTCCTGGGCTTCGGTCCGGATCCGGGCGACCAAGTCAGGATGGGAACGCAAATAGTCGAGCGCGATACAGATCTCGGTGGGGTCATCTGTGTCAAGCACCACCGAGTTCATGAAGGGCACAGCATAGTCTTCACCGGTGGAGCCTACGAAGACCACTCCCCCCGCGGCCATGACTTCCAGACCCACCAGACCGAAGGGCTCATGGCCGGAATTCGCCAACACCGCATCAGCTCCGGCGTAGAAAAGAGAGATAAGTTCGTCGCTCATGAAACTGGTCACATTGTAGACGTCAGCACGCGGCGCTTCCGCGAAGACCTGCAACGCAGCGGCGAGGTCGGTCGGCATCTGGACGTCGACGATCTGTAGACCTTGGGCTCTGGCATTGGCGAGCACTTCTCCCCCATGGGGTTCAAGGCCTCCTCGGATCACTGCCGCCACCTTCTTCCCCCGACGCTTCTCTTCGGCAAGGGCGTCCATAGCCATGTTCCAGCGCTTATCTGGGCTGAAGCGACCGATCTTGAAGACAAGCTCTCGTCGCCCAAAGGCGGAGCGTAGGCCCGCTATTGCCTCCGCATCGGCTCGCTTGACCCGCTCCCCGGGTATGCCATTGGGGATCACCAGGGGGTTCACAGCGCGGTCCCACATGACATGTTTCATATAGCGGGAGACAGTGGTGATCTGAGAGCAGAAATCCAGACGGCGCCAGTCGATCTTCTCGAATCCCATGACGTTGTTTGCGTTCCAGAGGATGATGGTCTTGTCGCGAAGGCCGTTGCGCCACAACAGGTCGGACAGCTGGCAAGTGACGTAGGCGGTGTGCCACTCTTCGGCCAACACGGCAGTGAGGCGACCGCTGGCCACGGCTGGTGCCACTAGCTCCGAGGTCACAAAACCAGGCAGCTGTTCGTTCCAATCAACGATCTTGGCGTCCTCTCCGTCGTATACGCCAGTCGGGTGATGAGCCGAAAGCCATTGAGACCAGCGGTGGAGGGTGAGATTCTCCCGCGGTGACTCTCTGGCGGGAAGGTGGGGGTCGCCGACGAAGATCAAATGGGTGGGGAACCCTTGTCTGGCTAGCTCGTTGGCTAGCTCCTTCATGCGCACACCAAGACCGCCGGCCAGAGAGTACTGGTCTGGCCCTTCAAAGGAAAGCAGCACGAATTGCAGGCTCTCGGGGGATAAGCGGGGCAGCGTCACCATGTTCCCATCTCCACCATAGGCTCCGTCCTTCTCCGTTAACATACCCGGCTCTGGACCCTCCGATGCACGACTCTGCCATTCTGTGTTACCTTCGATAACGGTATGCCCCCGAGAAGTGGAAAGGCGCGAAGGCATGGCGACGAAATATCTACTGTCGGAAGAGCAGTTGCCGAATGTGTGGTACAACCTCATGGCAGATCTTCCCACTCCCCCTCCGGCGCCGCTTCACCCGGCCACCCTGCAGCCCGCCGGCCCCGACGATCTGGCGCCATTGTTTCCGATGGGTCTCATCATGCAGGAGGTCTCGACCGAGCGCTTCATCGAGATCCCTGAGGAGGTCCGGGACATCTATCGGCTGTGGCGTCCCACTCCGTTGCTACGCGCGGCGCGGTGGGAGAAGGCCTTGGGTACGCCAGCCAAGATCTTCTACAAGTATGAAGGGGTGAGCCCCGCGGGCTCTCACAAACCGAACACCGCCGTAGCGCAGGCTTGGTACAACAAGCAGGAAGGCGTGACCCGCTTGACCACCGAGACCGGAGCCGGTCAATGGGGTTCGGCGCTGGCCCTTGCCTGTCAGCTCCTGGGCATGCAGTGCTTGGTCTACATGGTCAAAGTGTCCTACTTCCAGAAGCCCTATCGCCGGAGCATGATCCGAGTGTGGGGCGCGGAAGTGATTCCGAGCCCCTCCGACACTACTACGGCAGGGCGGGCCATACTGGCTGCTGACCCGGACTCTCCAGGCAGCCTCGGCATCGCCATTAGCGAGGCCGTGGAAGTGGCAGCCCAGCGTGACGACACCCACTATTCCCTCGGCTCGGTGCTCAACCACGTCCTCCTTCACCAGACGGTCATCGGGCAAGAGGCCCTGCTGCAGATGGAGCAAGCAGATGCCTACCCCGATTACGTGGTCGGCTGCGTCGGCGGCGGATCGAATTTTGCGGGGATCAGTTTCCCCTTCCTGGGTGAGAATCTCACCAAGGGGAAGAAGACCAGGATCATCGCGGTCGAGCCAGCGGCTTGTCCGACTATGACGAGAGGGGTATACGCCTTCGACTACGGTGATACCGCCAAGCTGACGCCGCTTCTCAAGATGGAGACCCTTGGTCACGACTTCATCCCTCCGGGCATTCATGCGGGTGGGCTACGTTACCACGGCATGGCGCCTCTGGTCTCGCATGCTCACCAGCTTGGCCTTATCGATGCCCAAGCAGTCTTACAGACCGAAGCGTTCTCGGCCGGCGTCTCCTTTGCCAGGTCGGAGGGCATCATTCCCGCCCCGGAGAGCTCGCACGCCATCGCCATGGTGCGTCAGCTGGCTGAGGAGTGCAAGCAGTCCGGCGAGGCCAAGACCATCCTGTTCAACCTGAGCGGCCACGGGCACTTTGACATGGCTGCTTACGATCAGTACCTCGATGGCAAGCTTGAGGACTACGCTTACCCCGAAGAAAAGATCAGGGAAGCAATGAAGAACTTGCCGGTGGTTTGAAGGTCGTCCGGGGAAGAGATTCCCCAGGCTGCCTCACACCAACGGCCCGAGGTCGTAAGAAGACGAGGGTAGAAGCTCGGGGAGCGACGGGGCGCCCATCGGGCGCCCCGTCGCTCGCTTTCGCCTTGCTGTTCCATCCCGCGGCCGTCCGCTAGCAGGCAGCGTTGCCCACGGGTCCCCGCGGGCGCTCCTCCTCGGCGTGAGGCGCCTCGCTTTCAGGTCTGTCTCTTGAAGATGGCCGCGTCAGCAGACTGAGCATCTGCTGAGCGTTGCGCGGAGCGTAGTCGGCATAACAGTTGTTGAACATGAGATAGACGGTGCCGGCCTGTTCCTGCAGGTGGCGGACTGGCTCCACCCACTCGGCCAACTCCTCTTCCGTGTAGAGATAGCGGAAGCGTTCAGCCGCCGAGCCGACCCTGGCGTTCCAGGTGGCCGCATTCCGGCCATGGAACCGCACATAGGCGATGTCCGAGGTCAAAGCGGTCAAAGGGGGCAAGGCGTTCGGGCTGCTGACGCGGGGCGCATCCACACTGACGAAACATGCCCCTAGCGAGCGGAGCATGTCCAGAGTGTCATCAAGCACTCGGGGGGCGAGCCACGACACGTGTCTGAATTCCACTGCCGCTCGATCGGGCGCCAACCGGTTGACGCTTTCAACGAGGTACTGGCGGTTAGGTTCGCTGGCCACAAAGTAGGGTGGGAACTGCATGAGGATGACACCCAGCTTCCCACTCTCACGTAGCGGCTCCAGGCCTTCTCGGAACAAAGCGAAGGCTCTTTCGCGGAGCTCCGCGGTTGGATGGAGGATGCGGCCGTAGGTGTCAAGTTCGAATCCGTGCTCACTGCGGATGAAACCGGGAAGTTGTTGAGGCCGGATGCCGTGCTTGGTAAGAAGCCCGAAGGCCTTGACGTGAAGAACAAAACCGGGCGGTGTGCGCTCCGCCCATAGCCGCGCAGTGAAGGGATTGGGAAGAGCGTAGAAAGTGGAATCCACCTCCACAGTGTCGAAATGAGCGGCGTAGAAGCGCAAGCGGTCGGCCGCGCCACGTAGCGCGGGTGGATACCAGGCCCGCACCATGGTGGGGTCGGTCCAGGAGCAAGTGCCCACCCGTACTATCCCGCTCATGACCAAAGGATATACTGAGCAACCATGAATGCGAGCCGCCACTAGTCATGGACACCAACAAACCTCGCCTGCTGCTCACGCGTCGCATACCCCAGCCTGGCCCAGAATTGCTCCACGAGGTCTTCGAGGTCGTGGGGGGAGAGGCCGACGAAGCTCTGGAAAGAGCGGCTTTGCTTGAGCGGGTGGTGGGGGTAGACGCCATCCTTTGCTTGCTCAGCGAGACCATCGATGCGCAGGTCATGGATGCGGCCGGGCCATGTCTGCGGGTGATCTCCAATATGGCGGTGGGCTATGACAACATCGACGTGCCGGCAGCCACTGCTCGGGGCATCATAGTAACCAACACCCCTGATGTCCTGACCGACGCCACTGCGGACCTTGCCTGGGCGCTCATACTTGCAGTGGCGCGCAGAGTATTGGAGGGCGACCGTTTCGTGCGGGAAGGTCACTTCCGCGCTTGGAGCCCCTTCATGCTGTTGGGACGCCTGGTCGCCGGCGCGACCTTGGGGATCGTGGGCATGGGTCGGATCGGGCAAGCGGTGGCCCGTAGGGCGCTGGGCTGGAACATGAAGGTGCTTTACGTGAGACAAAGGGGCCCGCTTTCGTCTCAAGAGATCCCTCCTGGTGCGGACTGGGAGTGCTGTGCCACCTTGGAAGAGCTGCTTGCGCGCTCTGACATCGTCAGCCTACATGTGCCGCTTACGGACAAGACGCGGCATCTGATCGGCGAGCGCGAGCTGGCCCTGATGAAGCCTGGAGCTTTCCTCATAAACACAGCGCGGGGCCCGGTGATCGACGAAGCTGCCCTGGTAAGAGCCCTCCAGGAAGGGCGTCTGGGAGGGGCCGGCTTGGATGTCTACGAGCGGGAACCAGAATTGACCGAGGGACTCGACGAACTTCTGAACGTGGTACTGCTTCCTCACCTAGGCAGCGCCACCGTCGAAACCAGGAGCCGGATGGCGGAACTAGCCGCCCGGAACGCTGTGGCTGCCATCCGCGGTGAGCGTATTCCCCACGTGGTTAACCCGGAGGTTCTGCCAAGGTCTGGGGGCGGCGGGGGAAAACCTGCTGGTACGCGCGAGGGGAACGGGTGAAGACTAAGGCCGTGAACCGAGCAGGCGCGCGCCGAATTCTGGCAGGCGGGCTATGTGGCGTGCTCCTCGCCGTGGTTCTCATCGGGAGCCTCGCTTGTTCTGCGGGTGAGAGCGGACAAGGCTCGGGTACTTCGTCGACCATGACGTCGGGTATGGGCGGAGGGGGCTCATCCCCGGGTGGTCGCCCGTCGGGCGAAGTGGAAGGCTTGGTAGGCGAGGACATCGAGCTAGGCGAGGCCGTCGTCACCGTGCGGGCACTCCAGCCCACTTTCCAGCCTGCAGACCCAGTGCAACGGTTGAGCCCAGAAACACCGGTGGCCCCCGCCGACAATGAGTCCTTCTACCAAGCCTTCGTCCGCATTCTGAACAGGGGGGTGCCGCCTCTCCGCGTGGATCCCCAGGATTTCACTCTGCTACTCGGCGGCCGAGTGCATGCCCTCGAGCCCACCAGGTCTGGTCCAGCTGCACGTAGCTTGCTGAAGAACGCTTCGCTTGACCTCTTGCTCACTTTCAAAGGAGAAGCCGGGCAACAGCCGGTGCTGCTCTATTCGCCGGAGTGGTTCGAGGGGACGCTACGCGTGTCGCTGCCCGTAGACACCACGACCACCACCCGCTGACTTCCACCGGCTGCGCCTGCCTTGCGGCTGCGCCTCCCTAGCGTCCACGCCCGCCGGGTGGCTCGGCCTGACTGTCGGGCCCAGCGCGCGCAGTCAATTGAACAAGTACAGCAAGAACACCAGGTTGTCGGTGGAAGTGAGAGCGTGATACTGCTTGGCGGGAAGATAAAAGAACGAACCGCGTTTCGCCTTGTAGAGGGTCTCGCCGATCTGGATGTCGCCCTCCCCGTCAAGCACGTGGATAGTGGCCGGACGGGTGGCAGCGTGCCCGGACATGGTCTGTCCGGTGCTCATCGCGTATAGGGAGATGTCGGCCTTGGGCCTCTCGACGACTGTCTTACTGACGATGCCACCCTCTGCGAACTGGACCATGGCAAGTAGGTCGCCTGCCCAGTTTTCATCTGTCCCCGGTCTGGCAGTTGTGCTCATCAAGACCTCCCTTGTTCATTTGGCACAGCTGCTCTGCCGACGATAGCGGCGGGTCAGCCCCCGGGAGAGTAGCTTGTGGGCAACCCGGTGGCTTCGCGCACCCGCTCCATGACACTCTGCGCTACTGTGCGGGCGCGGCGCCCGCCTTCTCGAAGCACGTCCTTGACGTAATCCAGGTCGGCCTCCAGTTCTCGGCGCCGCGCCCTGAAAGGTGCGAAGTGCTCCTCGATCAACTCAAGCAGCCGTTTCTTCACCTCTCCATACCCCATGCCGCCGGCCTTGTAACGTGCCTCCCACTCGGCTGTCTCTTCTGGAGTGGCCAGCAGTCGCAGCAGGAGGAAGGGCGTGGAGGTGTAAGGGTCCTTGGGTTCAGAGACAGGTGTGGAATCGGTCACGATGGACATGACCTTCCTCTTGAGCAGGCTGCCTTCCTCGAATATCCCTATCTCGTTGCCGTAGCTCTTGGACATCTTCCGTCCATCGATGCCTGGCACCACCGCCGAAGTATCCAGGATGTAGGGCTCGGGCAAGACAAAGATCTCCCCGAACTGTTGATTGAACTTGTTGGCTATGTCGCGGGTGATCTCGAGGTGCTGCTTCTGGTCCTGGCCGACCGGCACCAAGTCCGACAAGTAGATGAGGATATCGGCGGCCTGTAAGACCGGGTAGGCGAACAACCCGTGATTTGGGTTGAGACCTTGGGCCACCTTGTCTTTGTAGCTCACCGCACGCTCCAGCAACCCCATGGGCGTGACGCACGAAAGGATCCAGGCTAGCTCAGTGACCTCGGGGACGTCCTGCTGGGCGAAAAGGGCAGATTTGGCGGGGTCCAGACCAAGGGCCAAGAAATCGACCGCGACGCCAAGGGTGTACTCACGCAGGAGCTTCGCATCCTGGACTGCGGTGAGGGCATGGTAACTGGCGATGAAATAGAAGCAGTCATTGCCCTCCTGGAGCGACACGTACTGACGCAGAGCGCCGAAGTAGTTGCCCAGATGAGGGCGACCTGATGGCTGTATGCCGGAAAGGACACGCATGGCCCCATAGTTTAGCCGACAATCAGGAAGTGGAGCACGGACAAGAGAGCAGCCGCGGCCAAGACGCTAGGCGCAGGCGGGAGACCAAACGCGGTCCAGCGCCTGGTGGAAAACGGCGGGCACAAAAAACGGTATACAAATATCATTTGAGCGTGTATAGTTGCGTCTGCTGGGCTAGACAGGGTCTGAGGAGCGCAGATGACTGCCGTGAGAGAACTGCACGTCGCTCGGATCACCGAGGCAGTGGCCGAGCTGTCTGTAAGAGCCTGCACGGAACTGGGTGACGACCTAGTGGCCTTCTTTCGTCAAGCCATTACGCGGGAGGAATCCGAGACGGGGCGGGACGTTCTCGCCCAACTTCTTGAGAACGCGGAGCTGGCCAGACGCACTGGTGTACCCCTCTGCCAGGACACGGGACTAGCCGTGGTGTTTCTGGAGATCGGGCAGGACGTTCACCTCGTCGGTGGTAGTCTGGAGCAAGCGGTCGACGAGGGTGTGCGGCGGGGATACACTGAGGGTTACCTGCGCAAGTCGGCGGTGGCTGATCCGATAGGAGCTCGCAAGAACACCGGCGACAATACTCCGGCTATGTTGCATACCCGCATCGTGCCGGGAGACAAGGTGCGAGTGATAGTCGTCCCCAAGGGCGGCGGAGCCGAGAACATGAGCGCTTTGGGGATGCTGAAGCCCTCCCAGGGGCGGGAAGGAGCAATAGACTTCATCGTGGAGACGGTCAGCAAGGCAGGCCCCAATCCTTGCCCTCCTGTGATCGTGGGGGTGGGGCTCGGGGGTACTTTCGAGAAAGCTGCCTACCTGGCCAAACACGCCCTCTTACGAGAAGTGGGCTCGACGAACCCTGACCCCCGACTGGCGGAACTCGAGGACGAGATCGAGCGGCGCTGCAACGCCCTTGGTATCGGGCCGGCGGGTCTGGGGGGGACCGTTACTGTCATCGACGTCTTCGTTGAAGAGCTGCCGGCTCACATAGCCAGCATGCCCGTGGCGGTGAACATCCAGTGTCATTCGGCCCGCCACAAGGAGGTGGTGCTGTAATGGAACGGCGCCTTTCCACTCCCTTGAGCGATGCGGTGGTAGAGAGCCTGCGGGCTGGCGACCGAGTGCTTCTGAATGGCGTGATTTACACCGCGCGCGATGCCGCCCACAAACGCTTGGTCGAGCTGATCGAAAAGGGGGAAGCGCTGCCCATCGATTTGCTCGGGCAGGTGATCTACTTCGTCGGCCCGACGCCACCCAAACCAGGTCAGGTCATCGGTTCGGCCGGGCCCACCACTTCAGGGAGGATGGACGCCTACTCTCCCCGGTTGCTCGACCTGGGACTAAAAGGCATGATCGGCAAAGGCTCGCGCAGCGAAGCGGTAAAGGAAGCTCTCAAGCGCAACAAGGCGGTGTATTTCGCAGCCACCGGTGGTGCGGGAGCCCTGCTCGCCCAGAGGATCGTCGCCTCCCGCGTGGTAGCCTACGAGGACCTGGGACCCGAGGCGATCCACGAGTTGGAGGTGGTGGACTTCCCGGTGGTGGTGATCAACGACATGTATGGCGGTGATCTTTACGTGGAAGGCCGGAAGAAGTACGAGAGGAAGGTGGCCTGTTGAGCAAGAAGCCTCGGGAGACCGCCAATATCGGGGCTGGTCTCTGGAAGGCAACCGGTATGTGGGCCTGGTTGCTGTTCCGGATAAGTGGACTCATCCTCGTCTTCTATTTGGGGGCCCACATCTTGGTCATCTCTACCGCTCAGTGGTCGGAGGCGGGAAAGACGTTCAACGACTTGATGAAGGCCTTCGAGCACCCTGTGCTCGTTCTGCTCGACTTGGCGCTCGTGGTGGCGGTGCTCTACCACGCCCTCAACGGAGTGAGGGTCATACTGATGGATCTCGGCATCGGGGTCAGATCACACAAGTTGGTGTACTGGATCTGCATGGCGGTGGTGGTGATTGTTTTTGCGGTCTTCGCCTATGTGGCTTTCACCTACATCATCACAGGTAAGGGGGTGATGTGATGAAAGCCGAGTCGGTCACCAGTCACCGCGGAGGGATGTGGGCCTGGCTTTTCCAGCGCATCACTGCTGTTCTTCTCATAGTCTGCCTGGCCATCCACCTGGTCTTCACCCACATCGTGGGAATAGGAGACATCAGTTATGACACCATTGGTGATCGCCTGGCGCATGCCGGCTTCATCGCTGTGGACATCATCTTGCTGGCTGCCGGTACCTTCCACGCGCTGAACGGTCTGCGCATGGTGCTCATGGACTATTGGTTCACGTCACGCAAGCGGGCCCTGGCCCTCACTGTGGTCTTGTGGGTGGTGGGACTCGCTGCTCTGGTCTACGGAATCTGGGCCCTCTGGCCCTGGATCAGCTAGAGGGGAGAGAAAGATGATCCACCATGATGTGATAGTCGTCGGCGGAGGTCTGGCCGGGCTGCGCGCCGCCATCGAGGCCAAACGAGCCGGACTTGACGTGGCCGTACTCTCGCAGGTACATCCTGGTCGTAGCCACTCTGGCGCCGCCCAGGGCGGTATCAATGCCGCCTTGGGCAACCATCCCGAGGGGCGCGACGACAGCTGGGAGAAGCACGCCTTCGACACCACCAAAGGAGGGGACTTCCTGGGCGATCAGGATGCCATCGTACAGATGACCAAGGATGCCATCGAGGTCATCTACGAGATGGACCATTGGGGTTGTCCCTTCAGCCGCTATGAAGACGGGCGCATCACCCAGAGACCCTTCGGAGGGGCCGGCTTCCCGCGTTGCTGCTATGGGGCAGACAAGACCGGCCATTACTTGTTGCACACTCTGGTAGAGCAGGCCTACAAGCATCAAGTGAAGCTCTACGTGGAGCAATACGTCTGCAAGCTCATCGTGCACGAAGGGATCTGCCAGGGGGTGGTCGCCTACGACATGATACGGGGAGGCTTCGAGGCCTTCAGCGGAGGGGCGGTCATCATCGCTACCGGCGGCGCCGGGCGCATCTATGCCAATTCCACCAACGCGCTCATCAACACCGGCGGTGGCATGGCCATGGCCTACCACGCCGGCGTGCCGCTCAAGGACATGGAATTCATCCAGTTCCATCCCACTGGTCTCTATTCCACCAACATCCTTATGACCGAGGCGGCGCGGGGCGAAGGCGGCTACCTCGTCAACGGCTTGGGCGAGAGGTACATGGAAAAGTACGCGCCCAAGTTCATGGAGCTCGCTCCCCGCGATATAGTGGCCAGGGCGGGGCAGACCGAGATCAATGAGGGGCGGGGCATCAATGGTCAACCCTACGTCTACCTGGACCTTCGGCACCTGGGCGCGGAGAAGATCCTGGAACGTCTGCCTGGGATCCGGGACCTGGCTATCCACTTCGAGGGGGTCGATCCCATCGAGGAACCCATCCCAGTGGTGCCCAGCCAGCACTACACCATGGGCGGCATCGACACTAACGTCGACGGGGCCACTATCATGCCTGGTCTTTACGCGGCGGGTGAGTGCGCTTGCGTGAGTGTGCACGGGGCCAACCGACTGGGCGGGAATTCGCTGCTCGAAACCATCGTCTTCGGCCGGCGGGCGGGGGCAGACGTGTTCCGCTACCTAGAAAGCCGCCCCGACAAGCGACCGCCGAACGCCAGGGCCGCTTTTGCCGCTGTCCAAGCCATGGAGGACAAAGTCGAGGCTCTAGCCCGAGCTGAGGCCACCGAGAACGCATATGCCCTACGCACCGAGATGGCCTTGGTCACCAAAGAGCATTTCGGGGTGTTCCGGGACGAGGCCGGCATGAAGGCCGGGCTCGACAAACTGCTCTCCATCAAAGAGCGGTCGGCCAAAGTGGGGCTGCGCTACACGGGGAACGTCTTCAACCTGGACCTCATCCGCACCTTGGATCTGGAGGGCATGATCGACGTCGCCTTGTGCATGGCCATGGGGGCGCTCAACCGGACCGAGTCTCGGGGGGCGCATTACCGGACGGACTACACCAAACGAGATGACGCCAACTGGCTGAAGCACACGCTTGCTTACTATCGGCCGGGAGAGGCCGGTCCCCGGCTTGACTACAAGCCTGTGACTCTCGGCTACTTCGAGCCTGAGGAGCGGAAGTACTGATGGCAGAGATCACCTTCAGGGTCAAGCGGCAAGACCCCCAAGACAAGAAGAACCCGGAAGCCCACTGGGAGGACTACAAGATCACTTACGAAGGCAATCTCACCGTCCTCGAGGGTCTCTTCTACATCCAAGAGAAGTATGACGGCAGTCTTGCCTTCCGCTACTGCTGTCGGGCGTCGGTCTGCGGTAGTTGCGCCATGTACATAGACGGAGCCTACCGGCTCGCCTGTCAGACCAACGTCAAGCATCTGGACAGTGCCGGCTCCCCCGACCCGGTGGTGACGGTGGCTCCCATGCCCCACCTACCCTTGGTGAAAGACCTTGTCTGCGACATGACCGACTTCTTCGCCAAGTATGAGTACATCATGCCCTGGCTCATCCGGAAATCACCCGACCCCGAGAAAGAGCTGTTGCAGTCACCCAAGGACCGCAAGAAGCTGGACATGCCTATCGACTGCATCCTGTGCGGCTGCTGCTACTCGAGCTGCCCCTCGGTCTGGGGAGAGGAGAACTACCTGGGGCCGGCCGCCTTGCTCAAAGCCTACCGCTTTGAGGTCGACTCCCGAGACGAGGCTCGCAAGGATCGTCTGTCCCGTTGGGATAATGAACGGGGCGTGTATCGTTGCCATACCATCATGAACTGTGTGGAGGCCTGTCCCAAGGAGCTGGTGCCTACCGAGGGGATCCAGTGGCTCAAGCGGGCAGCCATAAGACGGCGTCTTTTCGGCCGGCTCAAGTAGAGGCCTGCGGCCGGTCGGGCCGGGCTGATCGGGCCGGGTCGGCCGGAATCTCCGTGCGGGAGTGGCGTTGGACCGCGCCCAGCTGGTCTGCGTGGCAGCCGGTTCAGTCGCGTGGCGCCAGAGCGTTGGAAACCGCCGCTACCAGGGTGTCAGGGGTGAAGGGTTTCTCCAGGTAGGTGATGCCTGGGATAAGGCGCCCTCTACCGCGGGTCAGATGCTCGCGGGCATAGCCCGACATGTAGATCACCTGCAGGTGCGGCCAGAGGAACTCCAGGCGAGCAGCCAGCTCGTCCCCGCGAAGACCTCCGGGCAGGACCACGTCGGTGAGGAGGAGGTCGGGAGGACGAGCGGTCTTGGAGGCCGCGGCCAGCGCCTCGTCGGCGCTGGCCGCGGCCCACACCTCATACTGAGCGGCGGTCAACACTCGGACGATGAGGGTCCGCAAGGCTGGCTCGTCTTCCACCACCCACACGGTCTTGGGAGATCCTGCGAGGGGAAGCGGCCGTGGAGCCCCACTGCTGCTCGGCTCAGGCCGCAGCTTCGCCAGCTGTGGGGAAGCAGCGGGCGTGGCGCCTCCTCCCTCGGTCTTGGCTTTTTCCGCCTCCCCTGTCGCCTCTCCGGCTGTCACCTCGGGCAGATAGATCTTGAAAGTCGTACCCTGCCCGGGTTCGCTGTAGACGGTGATATGTCCGCCACTCTGCTTGACGATGCCGTACACAGTAGAGAGGCCGAGCCCCGTCCCTTGTCCCGGTGGCTTGGTGGTAAAGAACGGCTCAAAGATGCGGGAACGGATGTACTCGTCCAGCCCGACGCCGGTGTCGGAGACCGCCAGCATGACGTACTGTCCCGGGGTGGCCCCGGGATGTAACCGGCAGTAGGCCTGAGTGAGCCGGACCGAGGTGGTGCTGAGGACCAGACGCCCACCTTTAGGCATGGCGTCTCGCGAGTTCACGGCCAGGTTCAGAATCACCTGTTCGATTTGATTCACGTCGGCCTCGATGAGACCAGGCTCACAGTTAGCTACAAAGAGGATCTCGATGTCCTCGCCCAGCGTCCTGCGCAGAAGTGGATCAAGACGGCGGATGATTTCGTTCAGGGAAACAACCTCTGGTCTGAGGGGGCGCTGCCGGGCGAAGGCTAAGATCTGACTCGTGAGAAACGCGGCGCGATCGGCTGCCTCCAAGACGCTGCGCACATCCTCGCGCGCTCGGGGACTGCAGGCGCCCTCGTCGGCCAAGATGAGCTGGCAAGAACCCATGATAGTGGTGAGGAGGTTGTTCAGGTCGTGGGCGATCCCGCCCGCTAACCGCCCCACCGCCTCCATCTTCAGAGTCTGAGCGAGCTGGCGCTCCAGCTCCAGCTTCTCGGCCTCCGCCCGCTTACGTTCGGAGATGTCGTGCACGATGGCATAGAGCAACTTCTTGCCTCCCACCTCGATGGGACTGCCGAAGACCTCGACCACGCGCTCACTCCCATCCGCCCTGCGGTGATGGAGCTCAAAACCCTTGCGGCTTCCGGCCAGCATGCCCTGGCGGGCCTCCCAGACCTGGTCGCGTGGGGAGACGTTGATCTCGTCCATGCTCCTGCCGATCAGCTCCTCGCGGGGCCAGCCGTAGAAGTCGACCGCTGCGCGATTCGCGTCCACCACCGCGAGCGTCTCGGGGTCGATCAGGAGCTTGACAGCCGCGTGCTCACTAAAAAGGCTATGGAACAAACGCTCCCGCTCTTGGAGCTCAGCCATAGCCCTTCGATAGTCGGTCACGTCGAGCATGGAGACCACGCTCTGGCCTCCAGTCGGTGTGGCCCGCACGTGCAACATCACGTCGCAGACCTCGCCGGCCTTGTTGACCAGCCGCGTCTCGTACTGGCTGGGGGGACTGTGCCATCCGGGAGTCTCTCGCTGCTCTGGCGGCGGGCCTCGTGATACGCGACCATGAGGGCCAGCGACTCCGGGGCCACGTAGCGGGTCCACTTGGTCCCGATGAGTTCCTCTGGGGCGTACCCGGTCACCCGCAGACACTCTTGGTTAGCCATAGAGATGGTCTGATCGGCCTCGACCAGGATGGTAGCAGTGCGATGGTAGCAGTGCCGGTGGCGTTGAAGAGACTGCGGAAGCGAGCTTCCTCGGTCTCTGCCCAGTCCCGGGAGCGGGCGCGCACCAAGAGCAGAGCATCCACCAGCGTGGAAGCTAGACCGCAATCGAGCGGCCGGCGCAGAAAGTAGTCAAAGCCCTGCGCGAGCCAGACTCGTTCCGGCTCGTCGGGCTCCAACACTATCAGCGCGGGCAAGAAAGCAGGATCGGCTTGCTTGACGGCAACGACAGCCGTTCCCACTTGGGCTGCCAGAGGCGTGTCGCAGATCACGGCGTCGGGAGCCGGACTGGCAGCGTCGGCTGCGGATGACAGCTCCGTCGTCACCTGGTAGTGCCTGCCCAGCTCGAGGGCCAGAGAGCGGGCCTCCTCGGGCCTTGAAAGCAGAACTAATATACGGCAAGGCTCTGCCACGGTCCGGCCTCCTGGTCGCTCAGTCTGATGCGGTTGCTTACTCGGCGATACTCAAGGCCGGACCCAGCGTATTCATCCTCTGCGAAGGGGCCGACCGCGCGACTGTCTCAACCCGCAGCCTTGGTGAATTATATCGCTGGCTGGCAGTTGACTTGCGTCCTGTCCGATCCTGGGTCGCCCTACCCGGGCGCCCAGAAGACAGGAACCGGACCTGAGCCCTTCCTCAGCCCCTTGTCACGGTTTCACTGGCTTTTACGGCTTCGGCACTCGGGGTTGCAGTCCGGCGGCCCGTGTAGCGCGAGTAGACCTTGACCTCACGGCGGAATTCGCGCGCGCCTGCCAGCGTCTCATACAGCTGCTCGTATTCGTCGACCATCCGCTCGACAGAGAAGCGCTCCTCGAACACCTGACGGATCTGAGCTCGGTCAAGGGCTGCACAGCGGTCGACCATCCGGGCGGCTTCCTCCACGCTGTGGACGATGAAGCCGGTCACCTCATGGTCGATGACTTCGGGCACCGACCCGTGCGGGAAGGCGATCACAGGCGTTCCCACCGCCATGGCCTCGATCTGTACCAGTCCGAAAGGTTCTGGCCAGTCGATGGGGAAAAGCAAGGCCAGGGCACCAGCTAGGACGGGGAACTTTTCGGCGTCTCCCCCCTCACCCACGAATTCCACATCAGCCTTGCGCAGAAGCGGCCGGATGACCGAACGATAGTAGGCTCGGTCAGCCGCGTCGACCTTGCCCATGATCTTCAAAGGCATGCCGGCGAGTCGAGCGATCTCGATGGCTCGGTCGGGGCGCTTCTCGGGCGACAGTCGACCTAGGAAGACGAGGTACTCACCTGGTGACTCGGAGAGGCAGGCGCAATCCTTGGGTAGCCCATGGTAGATGGTGGCTTTCCAATTCGCCCAAGGCAGAGGCTTGCGCTGCGCATGCGAGATCGAGACCAGCGGTATGTCGCTGAACTCCCGGAAGATAGGAACCAGCTCCGGGAGGTCCAGTCGTCCGTGCAGGGTGGTGACGTGGGGGGTGCCGTGGCGTCGTGACAGGGGGAAGCTGAGATAGTCGGTGTGGTAATGGATGAGGTCGTACTCCAGGGCATCGCGGGCCACTCGTTCCAGCATAGCCACGTGCAGCGCCAACGGATCTTTGACATTGGGGTCCAGACGAAGTCCCGCCGTTGCACAGGGCACGAGGCGAGCGCTCGTCTGAGAGTCCCTGCTTGCATAGAGGGTGACGTCGTGCCCACGGCGGACCAGCTCTTCGGTCAGGTATGAGACTACGCGTTCGGTACCGCCGTACAGCTTGGGCGGGACGCTCTCGTACAGAGGTGCGACTTGCGCGATTCTCATCGTGGTGCCTCCTGTCACCTGTCGTGGTTTACAGCTTCACAATCACTTCGAGCGGCCGGTCCTTGTGGCGTACCTGGACGGCCACCCCTGCCTGGGAGCGTTCAAAGCGCAGGTCGACACGCCCAGAGCCGACGCGAAGACCCTCCAGCTCCAGCCAGTCGAGGAAGTCGGGCAGCACCGGCGAGACCACGTTGAGACGCTGCCGGGAAGCCTCGGGACGCAGGCCCAAGAGTTCCGCCAGCATGTAGGGGACCGCGCCCGCCGCCCAGGCCTGGGGCTTGCTGGCTAGTGGGTAGTGGACGGGTACCTCGTACTCGTCCCGAGAGAAGCCAGCGAACAACTCGGGCAGTCGGTACAGCTCGAAATGCATGGCCGCCCGAGTCAGTCCATTGAAAACCCGCAGGGCTGCCTTGCCATAGCCGTAGCGACAGAAGCCGGCTGCTATCAAGGAGTTGTCGTGAGGCCACACGGTCCCCACGTGATAGCCAACGGGGCTGTAGGCGACCTCGTTGGCGGACAGGGTGCGTATGCCCCAGCCGGTGAACATGTCCGGTTTCAGGAGACGCTTGCGGACGCGCCGAGCCTGCTCGGCTGTCGCGATGCCTGCCCACAGGGCGTGTCCGGCGTTGGAGGAGCACACACGGACCTGGACCGATTCTGCGCCCTTCGCCCCTGTCCGGTGGTCATGAGCCAAAGCCAGGGCATAGCAGCCCCGGTTCTCCATCCAGAAGTCGCGGTTGAACCGGTCGCGGAGGTCGGCGGCAGCTTCTTCCAGCCGACGGGCCCGGTCGGCGTCCCCCAGTTCCCGGTACATGGTGGCCAGCCGCATACGAGCGGCATAGGCGTAGGCCTGCACTTCCACCACGGCTATCGGTGGTTCGGCGGCACTCCCGTCGGTGTGCGGCACCCCGGTGTCGGAATCCTTCCAGCCTTGGTTTACCAGTCCTCCCGGGGCCGGGGACCCGTACGAGAGATAACCGCGCTCGTCTTGGTTAGCCTCCATCCAATTCAAGGCCGCCTGTAGGTACGGCTCCAGAGCTCCTATGGTGACGGCGTCCCCGGTCCAGGCGAAGTACTCAGCGGCTAGTATCAAGAAGAGGGGGGTGGCGTCGATCGACCCATAGTAGGGTGAGTGCGGGATCCTGTGGACTCGGGCCAGCTCGCCCACCCTAAGCTCGTGTAGGATCTTCCCGGGCTGCTCCTCTCGCTGCGGGTCGTCTGCGCGGCCCTGATAGTTGGCAAGGAGGCGCAGGGTCTGGCGTGCGATGTCGGGGTCGAAGGGCAGGGTCTGCAGCGCTGTGATCAGACTGTCGCGTCCAAAGAGGGTACTGAACCATGGCACCCCTGCTGCGTAGAAATGCTCGCCCCCGGCCGTGGACCGCAGCAAGTACAGGTCGCGGAAGGACCTGTCGATGATGGCTGTGAGCAGTATGCTGTCACAGCGCACCTGGGTCTGGTTCTCTCTCCAAGCCGCCTCAGCCCGACTGTGCCGCGCGGAGAGGGTCTCGTGCGCTTGCGGGGATACGATGCGAAGTGTCCGTGGTGGCCGGTCTGGGTCAGTGCCCCCGGTCTCTTGGTCCTGACTTTCCTTCAGGCTGACCACGAGTGAGATCGTATGTTCGGCGCGCGGAGCCAGGGTCACCAGGAACTCGGCCGAAATAGCAGGGCTCAGTTCAGGGCTGAGTCCGGAAACGGGTTTCCAAGTCTGCGGAGCCTCCTGAAAGCTGATGAGGGTGCGGCGGAACAGACCGTCCGTCCCCCGGTAAGCGAAGCACACCTCTCTACCAGCGAAACGAGCCGGCAGAACTTCTCCCAGTGGCGCCTGCTCCAGTGCCCGCACCTGGAAGACGTCCTGGAAGCCGGCGTGAAAACGCAGGGACAAGGGCAGCGTGACTGGAAACCTACCGAGGTTGCGGATGACCAGGGAGTCGTGGAGGGCCAAATCGTCGCAGTCGAGGGTGCGTATCCATTTGATGCCCACACTCTCAAGGGGCACCAGTACCGCCCCTTGAGGGGAGACCAGCTCAGGGTTGGTCAGCTCCACCAGTGACTGGTAGCCCTTCCCAGCCGTGGACACCAAGGTCTCAAGGGCCTGCCCCGCCGCTCTCAACTCGTACCCGTCCAGAAAGCGGCAGTCGTGGTAGTAGAGACCGGTCGCCTGCAGCGGGTCCAAGGGTATGTCGCCGTTGGGCCGGGTGACCAAGAAGAGATCGCAGTCCTTGAGGATAAGGACGTCGGCGATGCTCGGGGTCTTGGCAGGGGCTAGGCGGAGGTCGGCCTGGGGGAGGAAATGGTCATGGCCCCGGTCTGCAGGAGCCGGGGTGCCGACTTCTGACTCCATCTTCAGCTCATGCAAACTCTTGTCCATGACGTCTCACGACCGCTCGCATGAGAACCCACAGGAGAAGGAACAAGAATCAGCAAAAGCCCAAAGAGGGATTCCAAATATAGTCCGCCAGCGTCACCACCGTCAAGCAGAGCGCCGGCTGGCCGGGCAAGTGGCGGGCTGCCGGCGGGTCCGGCGAGAATCACTGGCCGGGATTCTCCGCTAGAATCACCGGCCACGAGTGTCGAGCAGAGTCTTCTGGCGAGGAGGGGCGCATGCCACTAGTGATCGTGAAGATGCTTGAAGGCCGGAGTGTGGAACAGAAACGTCGACTGGCCAAAGAGCTCACCAACGTGGTAGTGAAGTTCACGGGGGTCTCCGAAGACCAAGTGGACGTCATTTTCGAAGACTATCCCCGCGAGAACTGGGCCAAGGCAGGGGTGCTGTTCGCGGACCGTTGAGGCGGGCTATAGTCCGCAAGCCGCGGCCAGCAGCTCGACCGGATGTACTGTCGGCAGGCCCGTGGCTTGGCCGATCTGAAGTCGGCAGGTGCTGCATTCGCTTGCCACTAGGTCGGGCGCTTCCTCCCGGATGCGTCGGAACAGGGGTTCACCTACCTTGAGGGAGAACTCGTAGCTCTCGGCCTTGAGGCCGAAAGTCCCCGCCATCCCGCAGCAGCCGGCAGCAAGGTCTATCACCTCCAGGCCAGGCACCTGGGCCAGCAGATCGCGACCTGGGCTACCGACCTCCTGGGCCTTGAGATGGCAGGGTTGGTGGTAGGCCACTCGGAGCGGCCGGGCCTGCGGTCCGGCCGCTGGCGAGCGCAGAGGGGGCGAGGACTCCGGGTGGACTTGCCGGTGGTTCCAGAGGAACTCTCCCAGGTCACGAGTGGCCTCCCCCACCCACGAGGACTCTCTGCTGGGCGCGTAGTCCGAGTAGTGGACCTTGAGCGCGAAGCTGGCCGTAGGTTCAGCGGTCACTAATACCGCGCCTCCTTTGACTGCGGGAAGGAAGGCTCTCACGTTCCGGCGGGCGAGCTCGGAAGCTGTCTCGACAAAGCCATAGAGCATCTCCGGGATGCCTGCGGAGACCTGAGGTGGGATCACCACGTTAAGACCGTGGGCCCGTAGTAGCTGGACCACGCGGAGAGCCAAGCGGGGGTCGTTGTAGTTGGCGTAGAGGTCATAGAAGTAGGCCACGGCAGGCAGGGGGAGCGCGCCCCTGAGGGCTTCGCGACCGACAAGAAGGCTCACGGCCAGGCCTTCGTCAGGCTTCCGAGCCAGGCTGCGCACCCAGTCCGCGAAAGTACGACCTGCGAAAACCGGCAGCGACCGGCGATGGTCGACGCCGAGCAGCGTCTCTCCTAAATGGCGCAGGGCCTGATTGCGAAGAGCCCGATTGGCGACCGGAGCCAGCTTCTGTACCAACCGGTAGGTCCTCTCCGGGTGGCCCAGCACCTTGTCTCTCACAGTGGCCCGGTGGAAGGTGCGGTACCTGGTCTTGGCTTCGAGCATCAGCTTGGGAATGTTGACGTGGGAAGGGCATTCCACCGCGCACATGCCGCACACGAGGCAATAGTCAGTCACCGCTTTGAAGGCGGCTAGTCCAGGAGTGGTCGCAGGGTCGAGCGCACCCGTGATCACGGCCCGCAGGAGGTTGGCCTTCGCGCGAGGAGAGGCGTGTTCGCGCCGGGTTGCTTTGTAGGTGGGACACATGGTAGTAGCCACCACACTCTTGCACTGAGCACAGCCGTGGCACTTCTCCACCTCCTGCTCGTACCCACCGGGAGGAAAGTGTAGGAGCGGGCTTTGAGGCAGGGTGCGGTAGGTCACGCCGTAGCGGAGATGCTTGGTCAAGTCGTGGCTGGACTCTTCGGTCGTCACCTTCTTGCCCGGGTTGAGAAGACCCTGGGGGTCGAACGCCTGCTTCACCAGCTGGAACAGGCTGTAAACGGCGGGTCCATAAAGGTCCTTGACGTAGGGAGTCCTGAGCAGACCGTCTCCATGTTCGCCTGACATGGTGCCGCGGACACTACGCACGTAGGTGAAGACCTCATCGAAAATGCTCTGCAGCAGACATAGGTCTGTCGGGTCCTTGGGATCGAGCAGGGGACGAGTATGGATGTTCCCGTCGCCGACATGGCCGTACATCACGGCTTCCACTCCGCTGCGCTCTA
Organism: uncultured Actinomycetes bacterium; assembly: GCA_937148845.1. Taxonomy (GTDB): domain Bacteria; phylum Actinomycetota; class Thermoleophilia; order RBG-16-64-13; family RBG-16-64-13; genus CAKZRW01. The sequence goes on from CAKZRW010000035.1 coordinate 27,008, forward strand.
GTAGCCCCTGCAGGAAGTCCACGTACCCGGCTACTTCGGTGGGATGCACGGTGACGTCTTCCACGAAGGGAAGAGGGCGTCGCCGTCCCGGCATGCGCAAGACCAAGGCCACCGCCGATTTGCGCACCGTCCACAGATGCGTGCGCTCGGCGGCGTTCTTGGCTCGCACCACGGCCAAGACGGGACCACCTTTGAGCCTGTGCTCCAGCTCGTCGAAGCGAGCGGAGACCTCCTCTTCGTCTCTTCCCTCGAACTCGACTAAGAGAGCAGTGTCAGTCCTGGGCGGCAGCATGGCATCCACCCAGGGGTCATGGCGACGTACCAGGGCCAGGAAGCGCGCATCCATGATCTCAGCGGCGCTGGGCCGCAACCCCAGGACGCTTGGTATCGCTTCTCCGCAAGCGAAGACCGAAGGGAAGTAGATCATGGCTAAGCCACGGCAAGCCGGCAAGGGAACCAGGTTGAGGGTGGCTTCGGTTACCAGGCCGAGCGTGCCCTCTGCTCCCACGAAAAACCTCTCGGGGTGAGCCACGGGACCGGCCGGACCGTCCTCCCAGACTGTCTCCAACCGGTAGCCCGAGCAGTTCTTGACCACGCGCGGCGCAGTCTTGGCGATAGTCTTCCGGTGAGCGGCCAGTTGGGCGAGGAGGGAGGGGAAGGCCGTGCCCACCAGCGAGCCGTAGGACTCGGAGGCGGACGCGGCTCCGCCCACCGGGGTGCGGGCGGCGTGCAATACACTCCCGTCGGCCAGGACGACCTCGAGCGCCAGGACATGGTCGATCGTTCCCCCGTAGGCAACCGTGCGGGCGCCCGAAGAATTGGTTCCGATCATGCCGCCCAAAGTACAGTAGTTCTCGCTCGAAGGGTCGGGCGCGAAGAATGTCCCGTGGCGGCGAAGTTCCTGGTTCAAAGCGGCCATCACCACCCCAGGTTGCACCCGGGCCCAGGAGCCGTCGGCCCCGACCTCTAGGATGCGGTTCATGTAGCGGCTGAAGTCGACCTGGAGGCCAGGGCCGACGGCTCCGCCAGCCAGCCCCGATCCCGCGCCCCGCGGTACCAGGGACAGGCTCTGGGAGGCGCAGTACTCCACGAGACGTACTACGTCATCAGTATCCCGCGGGGAGACCACGCCCAGAGGCAGTATCTGGTTGAGTCCGGCATCCGTGGCGTAGAGATACCGAGTGATGTCGTCGCATTCCACGTCTCCGCGCAGTCGTCTGCGCAGGTCACGGGCAACCGCTTCTGGGTTCGGGCTGTCGGGGTCGCGCTTCACTAAAGAGGGATCACTGGCAGCAGTAGATGGGAGGGGTAGCGGGCATTGTGGTAGATCTTGTGTGTCACCGTCTTGCTGCTGCAGACATGGTTCCCGATGAACTCCACATTGCTAAGGCCAGCCGTACCCGTAGGCACGTCCAGGCTCATGACGTCGAGACAGATGCGGTGCCCCCGCAGGAACATGTTAGCGGTGGAGAGGATTTCTATCTGGTACTCATTGATCTCTCCCGGTACGACCGGCTGCTGGGCTTCGCGGGTGAGGTTGTGGAACGGCGCCCACGGCTTGCTCCGCACGGGGTCAAGGGCGCGATGCGAAGCTTTGAGCCACCCTCGAGTAAGGCCCCGCTCCGGCAGGTCCGCGGGCACGAACCGCTCTCCCTCGCGCTGGGTGCGCACGGACACGTCTGGCCCCACGTCGGACAGAGCGACGATCCAGTTGGTGTCATCCTGATCCAAAGCCGCATACAGGGTGAGGGCGCAAGGCCCCACTATCAGCAGGTCATCCGGTAGAGGGTCGGTCATGTAGCGCAGACGCTCCACTTTCATGGTCTTGCTGAGAGGCATTTGCGTAAAGACATCGGGGTCAGGGTTGTAGCTCTGCGTCTGCTCTGACGGGAGGGATTCTTCAGTGGTCAGGCGCTCCCAACTATCGAGGTAGAACTTGGTCCACTGAGTGCCCGGGACCGGCCAGTCCTCGTAGGTGCGCCATTTGTTCTCCCCCATGACCCATATCTTCACCGGCGGGTCGTCCTCGACCCCGTTGTCGATCCCTTTGAGCCAGTGATCGCACCAGCGCAGGATGTCGTCGTGCATCTGGTGGAAGGGCCTTTCCATGTGGGCAGGGCCGTTGAAAACCAGCCGCTTCTTGGGAGAGTTCTTGGCGTTCATGAACCAGTGTTGAGCCCCCTGCCAGTGCATCTTGTAGGTGTAGGCGTAAGCGCCGGAACCGCAGACGAAGGGGATGCGGACTTTAGCGAGGTTCTCCTCGCTCTTGGCCAAGAGCTCGGGATGATCGTAGGGATCGACAAGAGTCTCGAACACCATCCGATTGCGTTGGCCTTTCTGCGTGAGGATGTTCCAGAGATGCGCGTACGTGCGGTAGTCGGGGTTGTTCATGGCCCATTCCCACTTCTCCTCCTGCTCGGGAGGCAGTGGACCGGGGCGACCACAAGGCTCGTGGACGCAAGAGAAAAGGCTTAGGAGATAGGGCATCATGTGGATGACTCCGCCTGGGTGGAACTCACGGATGCTCCACATGCCGCTGTACGCGCCCATGGAATCATAAGGGTAGATGGCTTTGAGAGCGGGATGGCCCTGTACGGCGGCGCGGAACTGCTCGCCGCCGAAGGCGGAGATGCCGATCATCCCGACATTGCCATCACACCAGGGCTGCTTGGTGATCCAATCGATCATGTCGTAATGATCGGTCTCGTTCTCGGGGTCGTAGTCTCCTTCGGACTTACCGACTCCCCGCAACTCAGCGATCACGTGGGCGTAACCGTTGGCCACCAATCGTTTGGTGTCTCCCCCCTCTACCACACCGTACCAAAGCGAAGCGTAGGCGGGTTGCGGGGGCAAGGCCTCGGCTATCTCAGGCCGCTGCAGATCCTTGTTGTGCACGGCGAAGGTGTAGAGCACCGGGTATCGCCCAGGTGCTTTGGGACGATATACATCCACAGCCAGATGGACGCCGTCCCGCATGGCCACCATGACGTCGCGTTCTTGAATCATGTTCTCGTATACGGGCTCGTTCAGGGCCATCTTGCGCCTCCCTCCGTTGCTCCGGCGCGCCTGCTCGGCCAGGCTGTTGCCGATCCGAACGCCCTCACGATAGCGCAGTTGCGCGCTTCATGAGAGAATGCACCAAGTCCCCGGTCCGGGGGCCTCGGGTTCCGTTGTCCGCTCGATACGAGGGATCACGCAGTATGAAACGCGGTGCGTCCGCCTGTCTTGTGAAGGGGGTGAGCCATGCTTGCCATTCTCAAGACCACCGAAGAGGGTCTCGAGCGATTGGAGGAGTTCGAACCGGGCTCCTGGATCGACTTGGTCAGTCCGACCGAGGAAGAACTGCGAAGAGTGAGCGAGGCATTGGCCATCCCCCTCGATCTGCTCAAGGGTCCCTTGGACGAGGAGGAGAAATCGCGGGTGGAGACCGAGGATGGGCTGACCTATGTGGTGGTGGACATCCCGGTCCTCGTGGTGGAGGACGAGGAACGGAGTTATGCCACGATCCCCTTGGGCATGATCATCCATCCCGATTACTTCGTCACGGTCTGTCTGCGGGTCAACCCCATCCTAGGCGAGTTCGAACGCGGTAATGTGCGGGGCTTCTACACCTTCAAGAAGACGCGGTTTCTCTTCCAGGTGCTGAAGCTGGTATCAGCGTTCTACCTTCGGTATCTCTACCGTATCGACCGGGAGACGGACAAGCTGGAAAAGGAGTTGCGGGCGTCCATCAGGAACGCTGAGATCTTCGATCTCCTCAACATCCAGAAAGCCTTGGTGTACTTCACCACCTCCCTGCGCTCTAACGAAGCAGTCTTGCAGAAGCTGCTCCGCGGCAAACTGGTGAAGATGTATGCCGAGGACGAGGATCTCTTGGAGGACGTCATAGTCGAAAACAAACAGGCCTCCGAGATGGCCAAGATCTACACCGATATCCTCACCGGGACGATGGACGCCTTCACCTCGGTCATCTCGAACAACCTGAACCAGGTGATGAAGCTGCTCACGTCGCTGACCATCATCCTCTCCATCCCGGTCATCGTGGCGTCTTTCTATGGGATGAACGTTGCTCTTCCCTTCCAGGGCTATGTCCATGCCTTCAGCCTGGTCATGGTGATCTCGTTCGTCATCTCGATCGCCTTCGCGCTGGTGTTCTGGAGGAAGCGCTACTTCTGATCGGGTCGCCAAGGGAACAGGGGTGGTCTGGCGTCTGTGCGTCGTTTGCGCCGCCGTGACCTGGGGGGCGGAAGCTCGAGCAGGCTGAGCTCATCGGTGGTCTCCAAGGTCTCGACGGGTATGACGCGCATGCGCTTGACTCCGAGCAGGATCAGGAAGGCGGCCAGCAGAAAGGCGAAGCCCAGCGGCCCCTGCCATCCATAGGCACCGGAGACCACCTGCACGAGAAGGAACCACCAAGCACGCCACCAGCTTATATCCGCACTGCTTGCCAGGTACGCGTAGAAGAGAAACGGCGTGATCCCGCCTAAGAGAAGGACGGGGGCGTTGGAGGTGAAGCGATGGCGCCAGACTGCCGAGGAATATACCGGCTCCGCAAAACAAGTGGCTAGTGGCCATAGCCAGGCGACGCTCACGTAGGGAAGGAGCAAGAAAGGCGACTGGGCAAGTAGGAGTGCAAGACCTACGAGAAGACTCAAGAAGCCAGCACACAGTCTGGTCATCTCATTGACGGCTCTTGGTTCGCGAGGACGGAAATAGCCGAGAAAACGACGGGAAACCAAGAACAGGGCTCCCCCCAAGAGCAGGAGCAATAGGGCCGGTCCCACCCTGGGGTCGGTCGGGGGCCCGGGGAGGGTGGGGACCTGGAGTGTGTAGCGGGGTATCAGCCCCGCATAGGAAAGTAGCACGGCGAGCACGAGGACCAGTCCGAAAGGAACCGCGAAAGAAAGCAGGTTCTGCAAGTGCCGCAAAGCTCCGTGAGTCCTCATGCGGGCGTAGAATGCCCAGACAAGAAGTACGAGAAAGCTCGGGAACAACATCAGAGTGGCCACGAAAGTGATGGCGCGGCCGGTCACGTAACGTCCGGACTGCAGGAGGAGAGCGGTGCCAGGATCGGGTGGTGTCTCCGCGCCTGTGTCCAAGGAGAGCAGAAGGCGCTCGAGAGCCGTACCCTGGTTGTCGAGCCCTATTCCCGACGGGCTCCCTGAGCCTGGGTCCGAGAGATGGAGCGAAGGTATCCCTCTGTTAAGACCAGCGACCTGCTCGCCACTCGAGAGCGACAAGGCGTGCTCGGCCGCTTGGGTGAAGAGCCCGGGCATGCGCAGGCCAAGCCCCGACTTGGCGAGGACCGATCTGGTCAACTGCACGTACCAACCGGGCGTCGAGCTCCGGGGCGAAGTGACGCCGGCTTCCAGCGCTTGCGTTCTTTCTCGGCCCAGTTCGGCGAAGGAGAGAACAACGCTGATGTTGTTCGCCAGGCTGCTGGTATCGAGGAAGCGGGCAAGCCCTGCCCCTCCCGCGCCGCCGTCCTCGGTGGACAAGAAAACCAGGGTCTTCTGGTGCGGGCGGGCGGCAAAGATCTGGGCCAGCTCTATCAAGGTCGCCGTGCCGCTGGAGTAGCGCAGCGGGTCGACCTTGACCACCGCAGGGGTGTCCCTGGGCGCGGTGACGAGGATGGTGTCCTTGGTCACTCCTTGGAGGACCACAGCCACGTTATGGAGAGACACCTCCCGGTCCCCGAGAGTCGCGGTGAACTCTTCGACCTCGATGGTTCCGAAAGCCGACAGTTTCTCCGTTATCCACCTGACTGCGTCAGCAGCCCCCTGCGAACCGAGGCTTCGCTCTGGATGTTGGCGCCACATCTCGTCGGCCAGGCGGAGAGCTCGGTTCCCCTCGAAGAAAGCAGGACCGGTGGCGATCTCCAGACTCACCCCCGGCGAAGAGACCGAGACGAAGGCGACCACCAAGGCTAGGACGGTCAGTGCCAGGCAGGCTGCATAGATCACCTTCCGCAACTGTCTGACCCGGTCAACCAGGTGCCGGCGGATCGTCAACGGCATGTCAAGCTCCCCTGTGGCATGGGCGCCACATTATAACCGTCTGCTACTCGGTGCCATCCTGCCCCGTTCTGCCATCCTGCCCCGTTCTGCCATCGCGTCCCATGCTATCCTTCCTGCCGTTTCGTCGGAGGAATAGTATCTGTTTCTATGCTGGACAAGCTAATCACCATTGACGAGGCCCGCGCGAGAGTGCTGGCCGAGGCCAAGCCGCTGCCGGCGGAGAAGCTGAGTTTGACCGAGGTGCTGGGCCGGGCGTTGGCCGAGACGATAGTCGCGCCACACGCCGTGCCCCCCTTCGACAACTCGGGGATGGACGGCTATGCGGTCCGCACGATCGACCTGTTGGGGGCGAGCGGAGAGCACCCGGTACGTCTGCGGGTGGTCGAGACCATCCCTGCTGGGCACATGCCTGCGCGCGAGGTGCGAGCCGGCGAAGCGGCACGGATAATGACGGGAGCTCCAATCCCGGCCGGAGCAGATGCCGTGGTCCAGGTGGAACACACCGAAGAGACCGACGGAGAGGTGTTGGTTTTCGAGAGTGTGAGACCGGGGAAGAACGTCCGTCGGGCCGGCGACGATGTCCGTGCGGGCGAGCGAGTGCTCGCTGCCGGCACGGTGCTGGGACCGGCGGAGATCGGGGTCCTGGCCAGTCTAGGTTTCCCCCAGGTGAGGGTGCACAAGAGACCTCGGGTAGCCGTCATCTCTACCGGGAGTGAGCTCGTCGAGGTCGACCAACCTCTCCGGCCGGGCCAGATCAGGAACTCAAACAGCTACACGCTTCGCGCGCTCTGCCAGCAACTGGGGATCGAAGCCACTGTCTTCGGGATCGTGCCCGACGACTATGAGGCCACGCGGACGGCTATTGCGGCGGGATTGGAGTACGACGTGCTCCTCACCTCTGGTGGAGTCTCGGTGGGCAGGTACGATTTCGTGAAGGAAGTGGAGGAAGCGCTGGGCGTAGAGCGCCGGTTGTGGGGCGTGGCCATGAAGCCGGGGAAACCGCTGGCGTTCGGGGTGCGCGGAGACACGCTAGTGTTCGGGCTGCCAGGTAATCCTGTCTCGGCCATGGTTTCCTTTGAGCTGTTCGTCAAGCCGGCGCTACTTAGACTGATGGGTTACCCCAAAGTCACTCCCCCTCTTTATCACGCGATCATCGAGGAAGACATCAAGAGCAGTGACGACCGGGTCCATGTAGTGCGGGTGCGGGCCTGGCGCGAGGACGAGAGCTGGCATGTGACCTCTACGGGAGACCAGGGGTCGGGTATATTGCGCTCGATGGTGGGCGCAAACGGGTTGGCCTTCATTCCGGGTGGGCCCCGGGGAGTGCGGGCGGGGGAGCAGGTGGAGTTCCTCCTGCTAAGGGAGGACTTGCAGGAGCCCTAGGAGCGATTGCTGTTTGTGTTGGGGAGGCGTACAATACCACCTATGAGGGCTTCCACCGAACATCGGCAAGACGGGAGAGGGAGACGCTCGCCCGCGCCGATGTGTGAAGTGACCCGAGTCAGCCTAGCGGCCAGTGCTGCTGGGCTTTTTTGTTGGCCTAGAGAGTAGTACTCGGAGACGGGAAAGGAGATCTGATGGCCAACCACTTCACCCCAGAAGAGCTGGCAGCGGAATTCGGCACCGACACGCGACAGTTGATCCAACTGTGTGTCAAGGAGGGCATCCCCATCTACAAAGGGAAGATCGACCGCAGCTTGCTCACGGCGGTGATGAAGGCCAAGGGGATCCAACTCCCCAAGACCCAGGTGGCTTCGGTCTGAGCTAGAAGGCTCGTTCAGACCGCTTGTTCGGCAACAGGGCCGTCCCCTAACAGGCGTCGTGTCTCCGCCAGCAGACGGTGACGGCATAAGTCGCGGTGTTCCGCATCCGCATCGGGGCCTGGCAGCATCACTACGTGCGGATGGCTTGTCTCGAGGAGCCAACGGCGGACGGCAAGGATGGTGTCGAGCTGTTGTTGCGGCACTGCCACCAGTAGCTGGGCCAGGGGCGAGGAATCGGTCTTTCGACCACTCTCTCTGACTTCTGTTTGGCGACCATCGCCCCTCCCTCTTTCCGGTGAATAACGATCTTCAGCGAAGAGGCCCGCCAGCAGTTCTTCGATCTCGTGCTCGAAGTCTCGGCCGCCCAGAGTCAGCGGGGGCCTCAGACATCCGTCCCAGACCAGGTTGACCCGGACCACCCGTGTGTCTGCCCCGCCGCTTGCGGGCCAGAGGGCGGCAAAACGCAGGGCCCGGGCCTCGGCCAGGGCCCGGTAAGAGCGGCGCACACTGAGGAGGTGCTCCCGCGCCTCGGTGAGAGCCTGTGCCTCCTCGAAGCGGCGTTGGCGAGATAGAGCGCGGACCAAGGCTTCGCTTCGCTCCAGGGGGCAGGGCAGATCAGGCTCTTCGTTGCCCGCTAGCCAGGAAAGCAACTGCCAAATCAAGCTGTCGTGCTGCTCCCGTACCCCGGGAGCTCGAGTACAGGGGGCAAGGCAAGCTCCTCCTCGGAAGCGCACACACGGTCGGTTCTGCGCTTTCTGCGAGCAACTACGGACGGGATAGCAGCGCAAGAGGAGCTCAAGCGCGGAGCGCAGACGGCTATGGCCACGGAAAGGACCGATAAGCAAGGGGCGGTGGCCATCGTGGCCGCGCCAGTCGCCCGAAAAGGCCCGAGATGAAGGCCGCGAGGTCAGTGATAGGCCAAGCCCAGGGTGACCGAAGCTGAGCTTGAGGTAGGTGTAGCACTCGGGTCTGCCTCCGTGCAGGTTGCAGGGCGGGCGGTGAGCAAGGATCCGCTCTTGCTCCAGTACGACTGCCTCTAGAGGGGATACGGTCTCCTCCCACTCGATTCTTTCTACCAAGCGGATGGCCTGCCTCAGCTTGCGGGAATGACCGTTCCCGTCCAAGAAATAGGAGCGCACACGTTCTCTCAGTCGGTCCGCCTTGCCCACGTATAACACCATGCCGTTACGGTCCACCAGGCGGTACACCCCCGGCGACAGGGGCAAGTCCCTGGTCAGGCTGAGCTTCTCCCGTGCGGAGGCGGCGTGTGGTCCGAGAAAAGCCCGCGCCTCCCCCAAGCGGGTGACTCCTTGTTCTTGCAAGCGCTCGAGGAGCACCGTGAAAACGTGCGCGGCGGCTCGGGCGTCAGCTAGGGCTCGGTGGCAGGCGGAAACGGGAGCTCCCAAGGCCTCGGCCACCGTACCCAAGCGATAATTGGGGAGTCCGGGAGCAAGTAGACGAGCTAGTGGCAGAGTGTCGAAGGCTTCCTCGCCGAGCTTCTTGCCATTGAGCCTCCTGAGTTCGTAATTGAGGAACGACACGTCAAAAGGAGCGTTGTGGGCTACGATGATGGCTCCCTCGAGGAAGTTCAGCAGCTGCGGCATGACCTCGTCGATGCGGGGAGCACCGGCCACCATCTCCTGTGTGATCCCGGTGATACGGGTGATGAAGGGCGGGATGGGCCGCTGAGGGTTGACCAAGGTCTGGAAATGCGCCACTTCCCGCAAGCCCTCCAGACGTACCGCGCCGACCTCCGTGATCTTGGCGGTTCCTGGGCGGGAGCCCGTGGTCTCTAGGTCGAGGACCACGAACGGGATGTCGACTAGCTCAGGGTCAGGTACTTCCCAAGCGGTAAGCGAGACATGACTGGCCTCGAGAGCGGCCTGGCAGAAACGCCGGTCGTGGCGCACCAGAGTGCGTATGACCTCGTGGGCGATGACCTCCGGCACCCTGCTTGCGGCCAGTAGGAAGCTGGCGGCGTCCAGGGTAGGTAAAGGCTCACCCCGTACCAGCAGGGTCTCGTGTAGTCGGTCCGCAACGGCAAGCGCGAGTTGAAGCTGCATCGACCGCCAGTCAGTCCTCGCAGGGACGAAGCGATTTCCTTGAAAAGGAAGAGATCATCTTGGAAAATACTACCACCCGGAAGGGTACCTCCCCCAAGGACGGGTCACTCCTATTGGACGGTAGGTGTCATTGCTCGACAAAGCGCAGATCGAAGCCATCCTTCCCCACCGGGATCCCTTCTTGTTCGTCGATCGGGTCCTTGAATTGGTACCCGGCGAATATGCAATCGCGGAGAAGGACATACTGCCCACTGATGACGTGTTCAGAGGCCACTTCCCCGGACGCCCGGTGTTCCCAGGTGTGCTGCAGCTCGAGGCCTTGGCCCAGACCGGGGCTATCGCGGCGCTATCGTCTCCAGAGTACAAGGGGAAACTGGTGCTTTTCGGACGGGCTGATCAGGTCCGCTTTCGACGGGCCGTGGTGCCGGGAGACACCCTGCGTTTGGAGGCTCGTCTACTGCAGAGGAGGGGGCCGGTGGGAAAGGGCGAGGGCAAGGCCTATGTGGGAGACGAGCTGGCCTGTAGCGCCCTCCTGACCTTTGCCATCACCGACCCCTGAAGCGATGTCAAGCCAGTCGCTGGGGTCTCTCTCAGGGAGACCCGTCACCATCACCGGCTTAGGCGCCTACCTGCCCTCCCGGGTAATCACCAATGACGACCTGTCACAGACGCTGGATACGTCCGACGAATGGATCAGACAGCGCACGGGCATCAGAGAGCGCCGTATCGCTGACCCGGGCCTGGCCTCATCCGATCTGGGCGTGATGGCCGCTCGGTCCGCTCTCGCAGATGCGGGCTTGGCCCCGGAGGAGGTAGGGCTGGTGGTGACCGCCACCATCTCGCCTGACCAGTTGATGCCGGCTACGGCGGCCAGGGTGGCCTATCAGTGTGGCTGTCTCGCCGCCGGAGCCTACGATGTGTCCGCTGGTTGCAGCGGTTTCGTCTTTGCCCTGGCCATGGCGTCCAGTGCGGTGGCAGCCGGCCTAGAAGACCATGTGTTGGTTGTGGGAGCGGAGACCATCTCGCGCATTCTGGATTGGGAAGACCGCTCGACAGCGGTGCTCTTCGGCGACGGAGCTGGGGCTGCGGTAGTTTCGGCGGTGGAGGCGACAAGGCAAGGAGGGCCAAGCGGAGGAGACGCCGGGGGCTCGGGCCGCATTCTGGGGTTCGATCTGGGGGGCGACGGCTCTGGGGCCGACTATCTGCAGATTCCGGCCGGCGGTTCCCGATTGCCGGCTTCCTGTGCTACCGTCCAAGCTCGCCAGCACTACATGCAGATGAACGGGCACGAGGTCTACAGATTCGCCACGCGGGTAGTGGCAGAGTCGGCGGCGCGAGTGCTTGCCCGCTGCGGTCGTCGGACAGAAGATATCGACCTGTTCGTGCCGCACCAGGCCAATCTGCGTATCATCGAGGGAGCGGTCAAGAAACTGGGCATCCCGGAGGAGCGAGTCTTCACGAATGTCGACCGCTATGGCAACACCTCGTGCGCATCCATTCCGCTTTGTCTCACGGAGGCCAGGGCCGAGGGACGGCTGCGGCCGGGAGATCTTGTCCTCCTCATGGGTTTCGGCGCCGGCCTGAGCTGGGGGGCGTGTCTGCTTGAGTGGGGGGAAGGGGGAGTCTGAGATGGTGGCTCTATCCGACGCTGGACGTCTTTTGGTCGTATTCCCGGGCCAGGGTAGCCAGGCCGAGGGGATGGCTGAACCTCTCTGGGAATACCCTGTGGCAAGGCAGACCTTCGCTGAGGCAAGCGAAATACTGGGCTGGGACGTCGGTCAGCTGTGCCGCTTCGGCTCGATGGCCGAGCTCACCCGGACAGATCGCACCCAACTCGCGGTAATCTGCTCGAGCGTGGCGACCTGGCGGGTGCTAGCCGAAGCCGGTGCCTCGTTTGCGGTCGCAGCGGGACACTCGCTGGGGGAATACTCCGCTTTGGTAGCTGCCGGCATCTTGAGTTTCGAAGACGCTCTCCGAGTGGTGGACGCTCGTGGTCGGGCCATGCAAGCTTGTGCGGAACGTAGGCCGGGGACGATGGCTGCCGTCATCGGTCTGGAAGATGCCGTGGTAGAAGAAGTGTGCGCCGCTATCCCGGAAGTCTGGGTGGCGAATTACAACTCCCCCGGGCAGGTGGTTATCTCGGGCGCTTCCCAGGGTGTCGGTGTGGCCGGGGAAGCTGCTCTGGCCAGGGGCGCGAAGCGGGTCATCCCGCTACCGGTGGCAGGGGCTTTCCACACCCCCTTCATGGCGGAAGCCGCCGAAGCGCTTATGGAAGCTCTGGCACGAGCTGAGTTCAAACCCGGTGACGGGATATTCTTCTCGACCACCGAGATGAGGGTACCCAAGCCTGAGGAGCTGCCTGCGGTCCTGGCTCGTCAACTGACTTCTCCGGTGAGATTCACGCAGAGCATGCGCCTGATCCTGCAAGGAGGCTTCGTCCCGGCCCTTCCAGACGAGCCCGCCCCGCAAGCGGCTATCGAGATAGGTCCAGGTAACGTACTTGCCGGTCTAATGAAGCGCATCGCCCGGGATTTCCCGGTTACGAGTACCGGGGACAGGGAGGCGCTAGAGGCGGTCCTCTCAGAGCTCGCAGGGTCGTGAACGAAGGGAGACGTAGATGACGGAGAACAGTCTGCGCCTGGAAGGTCAAGTGGCCTTGGTCACCGGCGGCGCGAGGGGCATAGGGCGTGCCATCGCCACGCGGTTGGCCCAGGGAGGGGCCAAAGTCGGCATCGTGGATCTAGCGGAGGCCGGCGCGGGAACCGCCCAGGAGATCGCTGAGGCTACGGGTGTTGCCACCACTTTCTTCAAGGCCGACATCTCCAAGGAAGCGGAAGCGAAGGCGGCGGTGGCTGCAGTGGAGGAGGCCCTCGGCCCGGTGGACATCCTGGTGAACAATGCCGGCATCACCCGGGACGGCTTGATCCTGGTCATGGACGAAGCCGCCTGGGACGCTGTGCTTGCTGTCAATCTCAAGGGTGCTTTCTTGATGAGCAAGGCCGTGCTTCGGGGGATGGTGAGGCGCCGTCACGGGTCGATCGTGAGCATTTCCAGCGTGGTGGCTAGACGAGGGAACGCCGGTCAGGTGAACTACTCTGCGGCCAAGGCTGGGTTGATCGGCCTGACCAAGTCCTTAGCCCGAGAGGTGGCCTCGCGCAACATCCGGGTGAATGCTGTCGCCCCTGGGTACATCGAGACCGAGATGACGGCAGCCCTCGACGAGAAAGCGCGGAACGCCCTGATCAACCAGATACCCCTGGGACAAATCGGTAGTCCTCAGCAAGTGGCCGAGGTAGTCGCTTTCTTGGCCAGCCAGGAGGCATCGTATATTACAGGCGCTGTGGTACCGGTCGATGGCGGCCTGGGGATCTAGGCTGTACTGGAGGTAATGAAGATGGCGTCGACCACGAGGACGTGTGAATACAGACGTGTCGTCGTCACCGGGGTGGGTGTGGTGTCAGCCCTGGGTATCGGGAAGGAACCTTTCTTCACCAACCTGCTGGTCGGTCGCTCCGGGGTGCGCCGCATCGAGCGTTTCGACACGACCGATTTCCCTGTCAAGATAGCCGCCGAGATCCGCAACTTCGACCCCCTGGACTACATCGACAAGAAGATGGCCAAGCGCATGGACCGTTACGCGCTCTACGGGGTCACGGCCGCCATCCTGGCTTTGGAGGATTCGGGTTTCCCAGTGTCCGAAGATCCCTATGCGGTGGGAGCTTTGATCGGGTCTGGTGTAGGTGGGCTGGACACCTTCCTGGAACAGACCGGTGTCCTGCTGGAAAAAGGACCCACCCGGGTGAGCCCCTTCTTCATCCCCATGATGATCCCCAATATGGCCTCTGCCTGCGCTTCTATCATCCTGGGCCTGCAGGGTCCCGTGAACGCGACGTGTACCGCTTGTGCGGCCGGCACCAATGCTCTGGGTGACGCCTTCGCTCTGGTCCGCCGGGGGGACGCGGTCGCCATGCTGGCGGGGGGAGCGGAGGCGGCGGTAAACGAGGTAGGTATGGCTGCCTTTGCCGCGCTGCGGGCTCTTTCCACCCGCAACGACGAGCCGGAACGGGCTAGCCGACCGTTCGATGCCGACAGGGACGGTTTCGTAATGGGCGAGGGCTCTGGTGTCCTGGTGCTGGAGGAGCTGGAGCACGCCGTCGCCCGCGGTGCGCATATCTATGCTGAAATGGTCGGCTACGGGATGACCGGCGATGCCTCCCATCTCACCGAACCGGTGGAGACCGGAGTACCGGCCGGACTTGCCATGCAGCGGGCCCTCTGCGACGCCGGCATCGAGCCCGACGAGGTCGACTATATCAACGCCCACGGTACTTCCACGCCCTTGGGTGATGCCATGGAGACCAGGGCCATCAAGTACGCGCTGGGCCCGCGGGCAGCCCAGGTCATGGTCAGCTCCAACAAGAGCATGTTCGGGCACTGCCTGGGGGCGGCAGGCGGGCTGGAAGCGGCTGCGACCGTCCTCACCTTGGAGACCGGCAAGGTACCTCCCACCATCAATCTGGAGCATCCTGATCCCGAGTGCGATCTCGACTATGTCCCCAACGTGGCTCGCGAGGCAGAAGTGAGGGTGGCCATTTCCAACAGTTTCGGCTTCGGGGGCCACAACGCAGCGATCGTCTTCCGCCGGTGGGATGGCTAGGTACGTAACTGTTCAGGTGACGCGCAAGGAGCCCCCGACTGGGGCGGCTCCTGCGGAGCACTGCAAGAAGTGTCAGCTTCCTTTGAGTAAAGAGGGGCTCGAGCAGTCATGGCAGGTCTGTCCTCATTGCGGTTATCACTACCCACTGCGGGCTGCCTTGCGCCTCGCTTTGCTGGCTGACAGTGGGAGCGTGACCTTCATAGGGGAGGAGCTTAGACCGACCGACCCCCTGGAGTTCTTCGATCTGCGGCCTTACACCGAGCGACTGGCAGAGGCGCAACTCGAAACAGGACTGACCGAGGCGCTAGTGGCCGCCCGCTGCTCTATCGCTGGCCGGCCAGTGGCTTTGGGAGTGATGGATTTCGGGTTCATGGGCGGGTCCATGGGCTCTGTGGTAGGCGAGCGTTTCCATCGTCTGGCGCGTTTGGCCGTGGAGGAGGCGATGCCGCTTGTCGTAGTGGCCAGTTCAGGCGGGGCACGCATGCAGGAGGGCCTGCTGTCGCTGATGCAGATGGCTAAGACGGTCGCGGCGGCGGAGATCGTGAGCGAGGCGGGATTGCCGTATATCGCCATTCTCACCCACCCCACCACGGGCGGGGTGTTTGCCAGCTTTGCTACTGTGGCAGACCTCATCCTGGCTGAGCCGGGAGCCGTCATGCAGTTTGCGGGTACCCGGGTGATAGAGCAGACCACCCGCGAGAAGTTACCGCCGGATTTCGGGTCCTCGGAAAAACAGCTTGTGCACGGGCAGATCGACCTGGTAGTCGATCGCCGGGAGCTGAAAGCTCGTCTGACCCAATGTCTGGACCTGCTTGTGGGCGGCAGGGTGGCAGACGCGGGGGGAGGCGAGGCTGGTGGCTGAGCAGTCTCCCCCTTCTGGCCTCAGGAAGTCCTACCAGACGGAGGCCATTCGCCTGCTCAAGCGGTTGCAGGAGTTGCGCAGGCTTCCCGCTCTCACTGGCACCAACTACTCGGAAGAGATCAAGAGGATTCAAGAGCGTCTCGAGAGTCTTAGGAACCGCTCGGACTCGGCGGTCGCTTGGGAGGCTGTCCAGCTTGCGCGTCACCAGGATCGGCCGCAGACCCTCGACTATATCGCCCACATGATCCCTGATTTCCTGGAATTGCACGGGGACCGTCTGCATGGGGATGACGGCGCGGTGGTAGCTGGACTGGGAACCTTGAACGGAAGGCGCATCGCTCTCATCGGCCATCAGAAAGGCCATAGTTTGAAGGAACGCCAGGAACGGAGTTTCGGGATGGCTCGCCCCGAAGGCTACCGCAAGGCCATGCGGGTAGCGCGGCTGGCCGAGAAGTTCGGGCTCCCAGTGGTGACCCTGGTGGACACTCCGGGCGCCTACCCCGGCAGGGATGCCGAAGAAGGGGGACAAGCGGGGGCCATCGCGAACAGCATCCGGGTGTTCAGCGTCCTGCGTGTGCCGACTGTGGCAGTCGTCATCGGTGAGGGGGGGTCAG
Organism: uncultured Actinomycetes bacterium; assembly: GCA_937148845.1. Lineage (GTDB taxonomy): Bacteria > Actinomycetota > Thermoleophilia > RBG-16-64-13 > RBG-16-64-13 > CAKZRW01. Next base: position 42,984 of record CAKZRW010000035.1, read on the forward strand.
GCGGGGCCCTGGCCTTGGCGGTGGCAGACCGGGTGTTCATGCTGGAGAACGCGGTGTACTCGGTCATCTCCCCCGAGGGCTGTGCCGCTCTCCTCTGGCGGGACGCGGCTGAAGCGCCGCGCGCGGCTGAAGCTCTCCGACTGACTGCTGCCGATCTCTATGAACTGGGGCTGATCGACCAGATCATCCCCGAGCCTGCCGGGGGCGCTCACAACGACCATCGGGCTACTGCCAAGCGCGTGATGCGGCAGGTCCATCTGGCTTTGGCCGAGCTCGAACGTCTTGGGGTAGAAGAAAGGCTACGTCTGCGTCGGGAAAAGTATCTACGGATGGGCCGCTACACGATCGCCAGTCCCAAGTAGGGCAACCAAGCCTCTGGTACCACTCTTTGCGTAGCTCGTACAAAGTCGCCCGGGAGCGGAGGACGGGGTCTTTGCAAGGGTAGCATCCCCACTTCCCACGGCAGCGAGGCTCCCTTCCTCGTGTTGCAAGAGGCGCAGGAGGTCACGACATTGTCCCAAGAGGTAGTGCCGCCTCGACTGCGGGGGATGATGTGATCGATGGTCAAGTGACGCGTCCCGCCACAGTATTGGCAGCGGAACCCGTCGCGGGCCAGGACTGCGTGGCGCGACAGCTTTCGAGATTCGGCTCGGGGCAGGCGGACGTAGTAAAGCAGCCGGATGACCTGGGGGACGGGGAGGACGGTCCGCTCAGAACGCATGGTAGTCCCGGTGAACTCCACAGTCTCAGCCTTGCCCTTGAGAAGGAGAACGATGGCTCGATGGGGTGAGCACACATGCATCGGCTCGTAGGTGGAGTTGAGAACCAATACCCTTTGGGACAACCACGCCTCCTCTTGGTGTCGATTCGACATTTTATCGCGGCTAGGACGGGGACGGGTCCGCCCCGGTGCTTACTGACCGGACGTGCGCTGCTAGAATCCCCCTATGGAGCCTCCCGACTTGTTCAGTGATGGTCTGGCTGCCGACTTGGCCCAGAACGCTCCACTGCCGGCCCGAATGCGGCCTCGCCGAATCGAAGAGGTGGTGGGCCAGTCCCACTTGCTAGGCCCCGGGGCTCCGCTGCGCGTGGCGCTCGAGACAGGCACTGTCGGCTCCATGATCTTCTTCGGCCCTCCAGGCTCGGGCAAGACCACAGTCGCTCGCCTGGTGGCGGAGCGGATGGGGGCCTTCTACCAGGAGCTTTCCGCGGTCAGCTCTGGCGTAGGGGAGGTACGCAAGGTCATCGAGGCGGCTCGTGACCGGCGAGCGCAGAGCGGGCGTCGCACGGTGCTGTTCATCGATGAGATACACCGCTTCTCCAAGTCGCAGCAAGACGCTCTGCTTCACGCCGTCGAGGATGGCATCCTCACCCTGATCGGGGCCTCGACCGAGAATCCGTATTTCGAAGTGATCCCCGCCCTCATCTCGCGTTGTGAGCTCTACCAGTTCCAGCCCTTGAGCGCTAGCGAGATCCGGGTGCTGCTCGACAGGGCGCTTGCCATGGGGGCTGCCAAGGTCCCGGGCCCGTCGGGAGCTCAAGGGATCGAGGCCCCCGAAGAGGTGCGCGACCTCATCGCCGAGGCGGGGCTGGGTGATGCCCGCCGGGCCCTCACCATTCTTGAGCGCTCCCTGGTTCTGGCGGCAGCCAAAGGGGTTACTGTGCTCCACCGGGAGCTGGTAGAGGAAGCCGCCCAACGCAAGCTGGTGCTGTACGACAAGCAGGCCGATGCCCATTACGATGTGATCTCTGCCTTTATCAAGAGCATGCGTGGGTCCGACCCGGATGCCGCTCTCTATTACCTGGCCGTGATGCTGACTGGTGGCGAAGACCCTAAGTTCATAGCTCGGCGGATGGTGATTTTCGCCTCCGAGGACATAGGCAACGCCGACCCGCGGGCACTCGAAGTGGCGGTGGCGGTGGCGCGGGCGGTGGAGTTCGTCGGGCTTCCGGAGTGCCGGATCAACTTGGCCCAAGGGGTCACCTACCTGAGCTGTGCGCTCAAGTCCAACGCCTCCTACCGCGCGATCGAAGAAGCGATGGCGGAGGTCGCTGAGCATGGTGCGCAAGCTCCACCGGTCTTCCTGAGAAGCACGGGGTACTCCGGGGCGGCGGCTCTAGGTCATGGAGTCGGCTACCGGTACCCGCACGACGAGGGTGGCTACAACTCCCAGCGTTATCTACCAGAAGCTCTCCAGGAAAAGGAATTCTACCGCCCCACGACGAGTGGTTACGAAGCGCGCATCGGGGACTTCTTGGAACGGGTGCGCGCCCTCCGCCGCGGGGAGAGCCAAGGGGACAGCAGCGAATCCAAGGACGCAGCGGGGTAGATGGACCGGGGAGTCTCCCGCCAGATTTCGCGGGATTGAGTCAAGATTAGCGCTTTACCGCCGATACCAACTATTGTCCCCCTCACTCGAGGCGCCTCCCGCTTCGAGCAGGCCTCTTGGGAGAGTGGCCGAGGTGTAGTGAAAGGCGAGGCAAACCGTGGTGATACGAGTAGAATTCATCCTGTCGGACGGGAGCTCAGAACGACAGGTATTGAGGAGGGAACCGAAAATGGGCGGCCTACTTAGGTTCCTGCTTGGCGGCGTGCTTGGTGCAGCCCTGGGCGTCGCGCTTGCTAGAAGGCGGACTCTCGCTCCGCGCAAGTCCGGACTATATCCTCCGCAGAGGGTCGAGACCCCTGTCTCGCCAGAGGTGGAAGCGCCTGCGCCGGCGGGGGCTGAGTCCTTTGCCCCGGCCGTGATCGCGCCCACTGCCCCACAGCCGATCTTTGCGCGGGAGGCGGTCGAAGCGGCTGCTCCCCCGGTGGTCCCGGCTCCGTCCCTGGCTCCACCGAAGATCGAGACCGCGCCGGAAGGATCGGTGTTCCCTCTGCGTCCGCCTATGGTGGAAGAGACTATGATGGCGACCGCGACCCCGGACACTGTGGCCCTAGAGCATCTTGTCGAGGAGGTCCCCGAGGTGGAGGTCTCCGAGGTGAAGGTCTCCGAGATAGTGGTGACCCCGGAGATCCTCGAGGAGCCAGTACCCGGTACAGGTTGGTCCCCATCAGCCGTGCTGGAAGAAGAAGCCTTCGAGAGCGTCCTGCCGGTCATCCCAGAGGAAGTCATACCCCAGTCAGTGGTGGAGGATACGACAGAGGCGGCAACCTGGGCAGGCGCGGAGGCTCCCTCGGCGCTGGCCGGGGAAGGGCGCGCGGAGGCGCCTTCTGCCGAGCCTGTGGTTGAGATTCCTGTCGTGCAAGACCTTCGTGCCCGCATCGAGGCCACCCGTCGGCGGATTCGCGAGGAGCTGGAGCGACCTTTTGTCACCGACTTCGAGATGAGACGGGTCCCGCCCTCGGGGCCGGTGAGCGAAGCCGAGGCTGCGGCCCCTCAAGCCGCGAGGGGGGTTGAAGCCGTTGTAGCCCCTCAAGCCGCGAGGGGGGTTGAAGCTGTGGCTTCCCAGCCAGCCGCTGGTCAACCTGTCCTAGAGACCAAGGATAAGGCTGAAGAAACGCGCTTTAAGGAGGAGATCGCTGACACGGAGGCGACGGTCTCCGCGACCGGCTCCGCGCCTCCTTCAGCTGTCGCGCCGACTCCGGCCGGGTCCGCGCTTGGTCAGGCTCCCTCAGCGAGTGTTGAGGCCCAACCCCAGAACTTCGAGGCTGTGAAGATGCGAATCGAGCTGGCACGCAACCGTCTTAAAGCCAAAGCGTTTGACGCCATGATGGCCGGCGAGTCGGCCTTGTTGGCTCGCGATGACAGTGGTGCCCGCCCCCAACCGGTCAAGCTGGAGAGCGTTGACAGGGAGATCGACCAGACCATCGAGACCACACTGCGTGAGCACGAGGACTAGCTCCCGGGGAGCAGGCGCCACGAGAGGCAGGAGCGGATCAATATCCGGCACGCTCAGGCTCGTCGTCGGACGGGGGTAGGAAATCCTCTTCCTGGTGAGTAGCCCGGGGTACGTGCAGCGGTCGGCGGAAGAGGTTGCGCAGGTCTGTCCAGGGCGCGTTCCGAGAGCCCTCCACGATTTCGAGAAAGCCCTTGACCTTCGCGTCGAGGTTGTCGACATGGTGGAGTATGAGCGCCTCGATGGTGTTCGGCCTGATCGGGGAGCCCCACTCCAGCTCCCCGTGATGGCTCACGATGCAGTGCAGCAGCTGCTCCAACTTTGGTCGTGGGAAATCTGGGACTTGAGCTGCTCTTTCGCTGACAAAGGTGACTCCCTGCACCACGTGGCCCAAGAAACGGCCTGAGTCGGTGTAGTCGATCACGGTGTCGAAGGAGAGTTCTCTCGTCTTACCGACATCATGGAGAATGGCGGCGGTGAGCAGGAGATCGTGGTCGACCCTGCCGTACTGCTGAGCTACGAACTCGCACATGTTTGCTACCGACACGGTGTGCTCGAGCAGCCCGCCCAGATAGGCGTGGTGGTTCTGTTTGGCGGCCGGTGCAGTGGCAAACACTTCAAGGAGCTCGGCGTCTCCGAAGATGATTTGGAGAAGCTGCGAGAAATGAGGATCGCGGATCGAGTCGAGGTGAAAGCGGAGGAAGTCCTTGAGTTCGTCCGTATCTCGGTAGGTTGCCGGCAGGAAATCCCGAGGATTGGCCCATCCAGGCGGAGCAGGTGACACACTTATAGCCTCGAGTTGGACCTTGCCCTGATATTCGGTCACACGGGCGGAGACCAGCACCAGGTGACCCGTCGTTAGCTCTGGAGCGAACGCTTCGACTTCCCAAACGGTGCAATCTATGGTTCCGGTGCGATCACCTAGCTTGAGTCTGAGGAAAGGCTTGCCCTGCCTGGTCTGACGGGTGTCCTTGGCTGTGAGGAGGTAGACACCGTCGACGTTCATTCCCGGGTTGAGCTCGGCGACAGGTACGTGCGCAGGCCCCATTGCGAAGAAGGGCGATGCTCCGAGATCGAGTTGGTCAGGTGCCAAAGCCGCCTCGATTCCTTTCTAATCCGCTGGTTTCTGTCTTGACTTACCTCTACCGATTCTAGCCGATGTGGCGGACGGGAAAGCTAGCCGAGCTCCGGTCAGTGAGGCAGGAAGGGGATCCGGCTTCTCCCGCGTGCCCGCTGACGATAGAAGAAGAGGGCAGGGAAGACAGCCAGACCTATGATGATAGCCGCGATGACAAAGAAGTTACTGAACACGGTGTGGAGCGCGTCATTGAGAGCGGCAGCGGCCGCATCCTTCATGGCTTGCCACTCTTGGTCGCTTATGCCTTCTGGGCGGACTATGGGAGTGACTATATCGGCAGCTAGCGAATTGAAGCGCCTCACTCCCCAAGAGCTGAGTGCGGAGAGTCCGATGACCATGCCCACCATGCGGGATACCGTGACCAGCGCGGAACTGGTCGCCATCCACTGGGGCCCGCCGGCCAAGGTCACCGTGGCGCCGATGGGGCCGATCACTAGACCGAAGCCTAGACCGCTGATCATGAGATCTCGGGTCATCGTGAAGTTCGTGGGCTCGAGTGGCCAGCGGCTGACCAACAAGTAGCCGGCACAGGTGACCAGAAAGCCAAGGATGGCGGTAAACCGGTAGCCCAACCAGTCAGCCAGCCACCCTCCTAAGACCGCTCCTACCGGGATCATCAGAGTCAGACGGATGAGTAAGAGCCCACTCTCCAGCTCTGTCATACGGAACAAAGTATTGGCATAGAGGGGGATCTCGACCATGCCAATTATGAGAGCGGCCCCCACGAAGAAGTGAGCCAGATTGGCGGCGGCGAAAGGCGGCCTGCGGAAGAAATCGAGGCGGATGAGGGGGCGCTCATGGCTACGCTCGAAGAGGACAAAAGCGAGGAAAGCCACCGCGCTGGTCACCAGCCAGGGCCAACGCACAGGCGTAGAGCCGAGTTCGGCGGCTTCTCCCACGTGCTGGGTCCCTGTACCCAGCCCGATCGTGATGCCTGCCAAAGCCAGCGCCATGAGTGCTGCCCCCACGTAGTCGATCCGTCCCTTCTGCCACCAGCGCCGTCTGAGGTCGGGGCGGGCGGGACTCTCCTCCTCGATGCCGGACTCATAGTGAGGAAGTCTTCCTGGACGTAGGAGGTGCCAGACGACAGGCCCCAGGACTAGGCACAAGGGGATGTTCACCAGGAAGATTAGACGCCAGGTCCAAAGGGCCGAAAGCGCTGCTCCGTAGATCGGGCCCAGCACCCCCCCCGCTTCCGCTGCTCCTCCTATGAAGCCGAGCACCAAAGCGCGTCGTTCGCGCGGAAACATGTCCGCTGCGGCAGCCATAGCTATAGGCACTAAGGCGCCGCCCCCGGCGGACTGGACGACGCGGGCCGCTACAAACAGGTCGAGTCGGGTAAGTATCACGCAAAGGCCGCTGCCTATTGCGAAAAGGGCCAGAGCCACCATGCCCATCTGGCGTCTCCCCCAGATGTCCGCCAGGCGTCCGAACAAAGGCATCGCCACCGTGTAGCCGAGGAGGTAGCCGGTGATGATCCACCCGGCGTCGTTGAGGTTGCGCACGTCGATGTAGAGCGAACGCATTATGGAGGGCATCACGGTGAGGACCATGGTCTGGTCCAACGCAGCCACAAAGACCGCCACGCAGAGGGCGGCCATGGCGATGAGGGCTCGACGGGAACTGGCAACGTGGGCCGACTTGGCCCCGGCGTCGTTAGTGGCCACGGTCAAAGAGGAGCCTTGATCTCTACGTAGACGTTATGGTTGCTGACAATGATGCTACGCCAAATCCGTGGGTCCTCGTTGGGAGTGGCCGCCCCGTGGATGTTGACCTGATACACGTAGTGATCATCCACGCCTATCCAGAGCTCGGTCGGAAACTCGTCCTCGGTGTCGACCGCGCCTGCGATCGCTGCTACTTCTGCAGCGGCCACCCTACCGCTTATCCGGTAGGTCTTGGTACCTCCCTTCTTCTCCGTGCCCTCGTACTTCGGATCGAGGATGCGGTCGAGAATGCGGATAGTCCCTGCACTCAGACTGAGGGTTCCCACGGGGCTGGAAGCAGCGGCGACGGAGCGCCACTTTTGCGACAGGGGGTCCTGGATGTAGTGGGTGTCATCCAGAGCCACGAAAGAGAGGGAGAGGGGGGTACCGCCCATGGTCACGTCGATACTGGCCTGCATGGCTCCTTCCCGATTCACGTCGCCGGTGATGCGGGCGATCTCAAGACCGCTGCCAGGTTGGACACCGGCCGGCTGATGCACCTCGTACACGAAGTGAAACCCGGCTATCTGCTTCATAGCTTGGGAGGAGGCGGCCAGCACAGCCCGTGGATCGACCTCCTGCGCAGGGCCACCGCACGCTGGCAGGATGACTGTGAGGGCCAGGAGCAGGAAGGTCACGGCGGCCAAGGCGCTACGCGGACGCCGACTGGTGCCGAGACAACGCGCGCCTAGACGCCTGCGCTCAGCCGGAGCCCGGTATTGGACATTCTCGTTATTCCTGAGGAGCAGTATAGTTCTCATCCTCTATGCTCCCTGACCACACGGTGCTCTTGCGGTCATTATGCGGCTTCGGGAAGGTATGGGCAAGAACCGAAGGTAGTGAATGGGAGAGGAGAACCTTGGGATCCCGAAGTGCACGGTTCGGGAGCCCCCTTCTCTCTTGTCCTGCTAAAATCACAACCGGTAGCAATACAGCCGACAGCAACCTGGCCGGCGGGACGGAGGATGTCCATGACGTCCGAGAGCAAGCATTTCCATCCCAACTACACCTCGGGTGACGATTACATCCTGGAGTTCCGAAGTTTCCGGTATGGCTTCAACAGCGTGGATTTCGCTCAGAGGGTGGAGATGGCGGCTGTGGAACTAGGTCTGGTACAGCCGGGTGTTCTTCAGTCCGACGAGCGGGCTGACTTGGTCCAGTTAGTGGCTTCCGGGTCTATCGAGCACCCGGTGAGCTCGCTGGGCGAGTACCTGCTCCGGCGGGGGGACGAGGTGCTGACGCTGCACGGGGAGTGCCTCGTGTACTGGCTGCGCGAGCTGGTCTTTCGCGGGGCTTGGCTCGATCTCCGTCTGATGCAGGGGCAGCTCGAAGTGGCGTTCGATGAGGAGACCGGTTCTTTCGAGTACTACCCTGCAGGACATCGCACGCGGAAGATCGGACCGCCACCCCATCCTTCGTGGCGCGAAGTGGCTTACAACCGCTGAAAGCTGCGGATGCCACCCCAGTCACTCGAGTCTCTGCGGCTCGCCTTCAAACGGGCTTTCAGCAACTACTACCTGCAACTGGTTTCACCCGGCATAGCTGATCCCACTGAAGCCTTCGCCACCGCAGAGGTCTACTTGAGAGCACTCAAGGAACAACTCGGGGAGGTGCAGTTCTATCGTCGCTTGGATGAGGTGACCACTGACCTGCTAGGCCATCTTGAGCAAGATCTGCGCCGGCCCTTAAGGGAGCGTGGAGTCTCCATCGACCGCGAGGATCTTGAGCAGCGACTGCGCGAGTGTCTTGAGCACGGCCTGGCATAGTAGAATGGCCCGCAATGACCGCTTTCTTCGAGAATTGGCTGATTCCGCTACTCCAAGACCACGGGCTGCTCATCGTGTTCATCACCATGACGGCGGAGAGCGCCTGTGTGCTCATTCCGTCAGAGATCGTCATGCCTTACGGGGGGTTCCTGGCTGCCCAAGGCCACACGCAGTTGTGGCTGGTCATTGTGGTGACCTCGTTCGCCAACCTGCTAGGGTCCTACCTTGCTTACGTGGTAGGTCGGTATGGGGGACGGGCCTTCTTTCTCCGTTATGGCCGGTACGTGGGGGTGCGGGTCCATCACCTGGAGAAGGCTGAACAGTGGTTCGACCGGCGCGGAGAGTTGGCCGTCTTCTTCACCCGCATGATGCCAGGGGTGCGCACCTTCATCTCACTTCCGGCCGGAATAGTGCGCATGAGACTCTGGAAGTTCCTTCTTTACTCCTATTTGGGGATCGTGCCCTGGGTCTCAGCTCTGGTGCTACTCGGCTATGGGGCGGGCAAAGCTGCCGGCGAGGACCCCTGGGGGAGTCTGCAGGAGCAGTTCAGCAAGTACAACCACATCTTCTACATCGTCTTCGGCGTAGCGGTCGTGGCTCTGGTGGGCTGGGGGTATTGGCGCTGGCGTAGGCGTCGGGGCCAGCCTGCGGTGGGCTCTGACTAGAGCACCATGCTAAGGAACTTCTGAGTCCGGGGTTCTTTGGGATTCGCGATCATCTCGCGCGGGTCACCCTCTTCTATGACGGTGCCCTCGTCCATGAACACTAGACGCGAGCCCACCTCCCGAGCGAAACCCATCTCGTGGGTGACCACCACCATGGTCATGCCTCCCTCGGCGAGCTGCTGCATGACGGCCAGGACCTCGGCTACCAGCTCGGGGTCGAGGGCCGAGGTCACCTCGTCGAAAAGCATCATGTCAGGCTTCATGGCCAGGGCGCGTGCGATGGCCACGCGCTGCTGCTGGCCTCCAGAAAGTTCATCGGGGTACGCATGGGCCTTGTCGGCGAGACCTACCCGATCAAGGAGATCCCGGGCAATGGCCTCGGCCTCCCTGGTGGATTTCTTCTGCACTTTCATCGGTGCCAACATGATGTTTTGCAGAGCATTCTTATGGGGGAACAAGTTGAATTGCTGGAAGACCATCCCGATCTTCTGTCTGATCTTGTTAGGGTCGGTGCCTGGGCCATGCAGGTCCTCGCCCTCTATCACCACCTTGCCCCGCTGAATCGGTTCCAGACCATTGATGCAACGCAGCATGGTCGACTTGCCAGATCCGGAAGGGCCGATGACGACCACCACCTCTCCCTTGGTCACCCGCAGACTAACTCCGCGGAGGACTTCGAGGTGGCCGAACGATTTGTGAACATCGATGAGCTCGATCATCGGGATCACGGCGATCACCTCTACAGGGGCGTGGCGAGTCTCATGGCAACTGGCCGGCGATGTCGGTATTCAAGAGGTCTTGCTCGGCCTCGGGGCTGATTTCAGCGGCTGCAGGCTTGGTCGGCGGCCTGCGTTTACGACGTTTGCTCTCCAATCGAGCAGCCAGGCGGATGAGCGGAATGGTGAAGACCACATAGATCAATGCGGCGACAGTGAGCGGGGTGGGATTGGCGACCACACCCATCTTTTCTTTGGCGCGAAAGAGAAGTTCCGGCACAGCGATGACAGACATCAACGAGGTGTCTTTGATCATGGCGATGAACTCGTTGGTCAGAGGTGGTATCACCAACTTGACAGCCTGGGGCAGGATGACGTAGCGCATAGCCTGACCGCTGGTCATCCCCAGGGAGCGAGCGGCTTCGGTCTGGCCCCTGGGGATGGCCTGTATGCCCGCCCGGAAGATCTCGGCAGAGTAGGCACCGTAACACAGCGTGAGCCCCAACACCCCTGAGGTCAAGGCGTTGAGAGTGAGACCGGCCAGGGGCAATCCGTAGTAGATGAAGATGAAGAGAAGGAGCAGTGGCAGCCCGCGAAAGAAATCGATATAGGCGCCGGTGAGGTAGCGGAGCACACGGAAGCGGGAAAGGCGCATGAGGGCAAGGATCAGTCCCCACAGGTAAGAGAAGACGAGACCCAACACCAGGACTTCGAATACGGTCGGCAGCGTCTTGACGAGGAGCCACAAGGAATCTTTGAAGATCTCGCCATTGAAAAACGCATTGATGAGATCGCTCATCGGAGCTACCCGCCCTCACCGTAGTGTTCCGAGTTACGGGAAGAGTTTCGCATATCAAAGTAACAGGGGGCTAGAGGATGCACCCTAGCCCCCTGGATTGCTGCCAGGTGTGCGGGTCAAGAACAGGGTCGTCTCGGGTTTCAGTTACCCGTGAGGCCCCACTTGTCAAGGATCTTCTGATAGACCCCCTCTTCCCGCAGCTCTTTGAGAGCAGCATTGAGAGCGGCGAGCAATTCCGTGTTCTCCTTGGTCACCGCGTACCCATAGCTGTTGTCGGTAACAATGGCTCCAGTGTTAGCGAACTTAGCCTTGTAGTCGGTGTTGGTCTCGATGATGTAGGCGTTCACGGGCTCGTCGTTGACCACAGCCTCCACTCGACCAGCCGCCAGGTCTTGGAAAGCGGCCAGGATGGTGTCGTACTTCTTGATCTCCTTGACACCTTGGACCTCTTCCACAGCAAACTGACCCGTAGTGTCCACCTGGACGCCCACGATCTTGCCAACCAGGCCTGCAGCGTCAGCGATGGGCTTGTCCTTGGGGGCACTGATGGCGAGGATGCCAGGCAGATAGGGGTCGGTGAAGTTGATCTGCTTGAGTCGTTCCTCGGTGATACTCATGGCTGACATGATAATGTCGTAGCGACCGCTAATAAGAGCCGGGATGATCCCATCCCAGGCGGTCGAGACCACCTCCAGCTCTAGCCCCATCTTCTTGGCCAGGGCGGTACAGAGGTCGACATCGAAGCCGATGTACCCGCCTTTGCCGTCGGAGAATTCCATGGGCGGGAAGGAGGTATCAGAACCTGCCATGAGTACGCCCGGCTTGATAGTCTTGGGCGTGGCTATGGCGTCAGACTTAGTGACTGCTCCGATAGCTGCATCGGCGGCGGCAGCAGCTTCGCCAGTGGGTACAGCGGGAGTCTCAGTGGACGGTGCCGACGTCTCGGGGGACGCTGCCGAGGTAGTAGTGGTCTCGCTTCCCCCGCAGGCTGCCAGTACAGGCAGCAGGAGCAGGGCCACCCCTACCAGGGCGATGAAAAAAATGCGTTTCTTCAACTTACCGACCTCCTGTCCTGATCTATGGCTCTGAGCATACCGCGAGGCGCGTGACCGCGCGACAGAAGCGTACACCACGCTGCTAACCGCATCCAGCGACTGCTCTGAAGTTGGTCGAAAGACGGCCCCGCCCCACAGCGGATTGTAACTGCGCGGAGGGCGCCTGTCTAACCCATCCGGCCTGCTGCCGAGGGCGAGGTTATACTTCCTCGGCGACCATGGCACGAGGGTTGACAAGATGGCACGAGCTTTGACAAGCGAAGCGCGAAGAGGGCCGCGGGCGGCGCATGCCGCCCGCGGCTCCCCCCTTGCTGCGCCCCCTGGGTCGACGGGTAGCACGGAGCCGCACGAAGGTCTGTTCTGGGAGTCTGTTGGAGACAGGGTGCGCTGTTTTCTGTGTCCTCACACCTGTCTCATAGAAGAAGACGACGAAGGGCTGTGCAAAGCCCGCGGAGTCCGACGAGGCCGGTTGGTCTCGCTCACCTATGGACGACCCGCCACCATCATCAGCGACGAGATCGAGAAGAAGCCGCTCTTCCATTTCCACCCCGGCACTCGTGCCCTTTCTTTGGGAGGTTACGGCTGCAATGTCCTCTGTGTGGGTTGTCAAAACTGGCAGATATCTCACGCTAATCCCCGGACCGAGACCACCAGATTGCCCTACCTCTCGCCCGAGGACGCGGTAGCTCTGGCTCGACGGTACAAACTAGCGGGGGTGGCCTTTACCTACAACGAGCCAGTGGTGTGGGTCGAGTACGTGCATGACGTTTGCCAGGCTTTCAAGGCGGCGGGGCTATACACGGCCTTCATCACTGCTGGGTACTTGAGTGAGACGGCTCTGGACTACATCGCGCCACTCCTAGACGCCTACAAATTCGATCTCAAGGCGCCCACGGCGGAGGGTTGGGCCAAGCTGAGCAAGGTTAAGGATCCAGCCCCCGCCCTGGCCTCTGCTGTTTTGGCCAAGGAGCGGTACGGCTGCCATGTGGAGGTCGTTTCCAACATCGTCCCCGAATTGAACGACACGGACACCGACCTCATTGCCATGGCGCGCTGGGTACGTGACGCGCTGGGTCCCGACACCCCCTGGCACATCACCCGGTTCCTCCCGGACTTCGAGCTCTCCTACCTCCAGCCCACGCCGATAAAGACTTTGGAGAGGGGCATCGCTCTGGGCCGAAAGGAGGGACTCCGGTTCGTCTACATCGGGAACGTGCAAGGACATCCGGCTCGCAACACTGTCTGTCCAGGTTGCGGACGAACGGCGATACAACGTGGTGAGCACGCCATAGAGGCTATCTGGATCAAGAAGGGACGGTGTGCTGCTTGCGGCGAGAACCTGGGTGTGATAAGAGCAGTGGACTAAAGGGTCAAGCTAGCGTGGTCGGGCGGTTTAGGAGCCACCGGCTCCGGGGAGCATGAAGGCAGAGGAGACGACACTCAGAGGCGGAAATCGTGGCGAACAGGCGACAAGGCGAAAGTAGCGACGGGGGTACGGAGAGCAAAGCCCCTGCAAACGGTGGGTGCTCAACGATCAAGCTGGTTGTGCCCCAGCAGGCAGAATATCTGGCTGTTTGCCGCCTGGTCGCCGGTGCCTTGGGAGCTCAGGAAGCGGCGGATGAGGAGACCATAGCCGACCTCAAACTCATGGTCACTGAGGCCTGCAACTGCTTCTTGTCAAGACAATCCGGGGGCGAATACCCAGCAGGTATAGAAGTGGAGTTCGCTTCTCTCCCTGGAGCTGTGGCCATCACGGTGGCGGACCCTGACCGGCGTTTCCAACTGCAACCTGCTCACGACGAGCAGGGGCGATTGACCGAGACCGGGCTGGCTCTCACCATTGTGCGCGCGTTGGCGGACGATTTCGAACAGACTGGCAGTGAGAGCGGGGGCAGCGTTCTCCGTCTGATCAAGCGCCTCCGGTAGTCCGGGAACGCTGCTGACGTTCAACGCTCAGCGTCGGAGGCCCAGCAGTGCCCCCGGGGTCTAATGCTAGACTTCGCGCCATGAACACGGTTACGAGGTGGAGGCATCGTCGTCGCGGAGTCTGGGGGGCGGACTCCTGGGGAGCGGACGTGTTGTCGGCTACCCCGGCCAGGAGTCGACTGGTCCTCTCTAAAGGTCTTGCCGCAGCCCTGCTTGCGGTCGCGCTGTTCCTCACTGTCTTCGGGGCAGTTTTCTTCGGGGGCTTCCTTGCTCTATCCCCGGGGGTCGGGACGAGCGGTCCTAGTGTTGCCAAGGCTCAGGCTGCAGGAGTCCTACAAGTGATCCCCGGACGACTGCTCAGCCTGGTGGGTGAGTGGACCTCTCTCAAGCTGGTCGGCTCCGGACTCGAGCAGCTCTACGGTACCGGGGGGACAGTGGTCATTCGTCTGGAAGGACCTGCCCGGGGGGAGGAAGTGGGACAGGCCGACCTGCGTCTACCTTTGGTCAAGGAGCTTGCCATCGGAGTGCGGCCTGACGAGGTGAAGCCGTCGGCGGCCGGAGGCGCGGACCTGCCGAGCGGCGCGGACCTCTCCGCCGACGAGGGCCTTCCCGGCCGCGGACCGTCGTCTCCCAGCGGAGACCTGGTCCTTCTTCTAGTTTGGTGGGGTGGGGAAGCGCTGGTAAGCCCGGGTGCGTACCGGGTGACCGTGAGCGTGCAGGTAGGCGGGATAACGGTAGGGAGTGGCCAAACCTGGCTCGGGAAGGTCGCTCCGCGCGAACAGCCGCTCAGGCTTGCCTTGATCTGGCCGCTTGCCCTGGGTATACACCGCGACCCCGACGGTGTTTTTTTTGACCACAAGTTGGAGGAGGCAACTGACCGGAGGGCGGAGGAGGCGGGCCTCGCTGGTTTCCTAGGGTTGGCCGAGCGCTACCCCACCCTCAGGTGCACCCTGGCGGTGGAGCCCGTTCTGCTCACCCAGCTCCGGGACATGGCCGACGGATACTCACGCCTGGGCGCCTCAAGCGGGTCTGAAGCCGGTGCCTCCCAGACCGGGGTTCCTCCAGCCGGCGCTGGGCAAGTCGGTCCACCTGAAGAAGTACCTGCCAGCGACTCCCGCGCCCAAGGTGCAGCCGCCGCTCTGGCCGACTTGCAGGCCCTTGTCGCAGGCGGAGGGGCGAGCGTTCTTGCTTTGCCGTATGCCTCACCCGACCTGGCTGTGTTGGCGGCCCAAGCGTGGCGGGATGGTGTGGGACAACTCCAGCTCGGCAAACAGGAACTCCAGCAGACACTGGGTCTGAGCGCGCCTGTGACCGGCGTTTATCTCGGCGATCAAGAGATCACGCCCGCTTGTCTCTCGTTACTCGGCCAAG
>CAKZRW010000036.1 GCA_937148845.1 uncultured Actinomycetes bacterium
GATGAGCAGCTTCTGCGCCCTTACCATGTCGCCGACGGTGACCATGGGAAAACTCAGCCCGTATTCCTTGCCGGTCGCAGGGTTGATACTGCTCGGTCCACTGCTGCCCTTGCAGCCTCCGATCACGTTGGAGCAGATCACGAAGTAGCGGTCAGTATCGAAACCCTTGCCCGGACCGATCATGGTCTCCCACCAGCCGGGCTTGCTGTCGCCGGGGTAGTAGCCGGCAGCATGAGCATCGCCCGAGAGGGCATGGAGGATGAGTACCGCATTGGAGCGGTCTTCATTCAAGTGCCCGTAGGTCTCGTAGGCGATGGTGACCGGAGCCAGGACAGCACCCGACTCCAGTTGCAGTTCAGGGAACGTGACCGACTGCAGCTCGACATACCCCACAGAGGGACCCAGAGCCTTCTCACTCAATACATAGTCACTCATAGCGAAGTAGGATTATATACATTTGCGGCTGGAGCCGATCAGCCGCGATAGCGACTGGTTATGGGCAGACGGCGGTCCTTCCCGAAGGCTTTCGGAGTGATGCGCACCCCGGGAGCCGCTTGCCGTCGTTTGTACTCATTGCCGTCGATCATGGCGATGACCCGCTGGACCGTGGCCCGGTCCAGGCCCCGGGCGACGATCTCCTCCAGACTCTCATCTCGCACAACGTAGGCTTCGATGATCTCGTCCAACAAGTCGTACGGGGGAAGGGTGTCCTGATCGGTCTGTCCTGCGGCCAGCTCGGCTGAAGGCGCCCTCTTGATGGTCGACTCAGGGATGGGCGGCAGACCCTCCGCCCGGGCGTTCCTATACGCAGCGAGACGATACACCAGCGTCTTGGGCACGTCTTTCAGAACAGCGAAACCGCCGGCCATGTCGCCGTAGAGGGTGGCGTATCCCACCGCAGTCTCACTCTTGTTCCCCGTAGTCAGCACGAGCCACCCGAAGCGGTTGGACAAAGCCATCAGCAGATTCCCCCGTATGCGCGCTTGGATGTTCTGCTCGGTCACCCCTGGCTTGTCTGGGTCCAGATAGTCGGCCAAGCACTCCAGGTACGAGCCGTACACCCCCTCGATGGGGATCTCGTGGTAGCGCACCCCCAGACGCGCGGCCGTCTCCCGGGCATCGTTCCGCGTGCCAGTGCTCGAATAGCGGGAGGGCATGGATACGGCATTGACGCGGTCCTTGCCCAGAGCGTCGGCCGCGATGCAGGCAGTAAGGGCCGAATCTATCCCCCCGCTGATCCCCATGACCACCTGCTCGAACCCGTTCTTTGCCACGTAGTCCCTCACCCCTAGACAGAGGGCTTCATAGACCTCGGCCTCCGGCTCCAGACATTCGCACACTGGGGGCCGCCGGCCCTCCGACCCCGGACCTCTGAGGAGGTCGCCATCCAGCGGCCAGTCAGGGCTGCTTCCCGCCAAGGTCCCCGGGAGTGAGCTGGCCACCGGGATCGCCTGGAGCTGCCAGGCGAAGGCCGGAGCTCCCGGGCACTGGCTGACAGTGCGTTCACCCTCTGCCCCCCTAGCCAGCTCCGACGGCGTGGGCCACTCCAAATCGGCCACTAGCAGTTCCTCCTTGAACTGGGCCGCCCGGGCGAGGAGTCTGCCCTCAGGGTCGTAGACGAGACTGTGGCCGTCGAAAACCAGCTCATCCTGCCCGCCCACTCCGTTCACGTAACAGACGTAGGCTCCGGCTGCGCGGGCCCGGTCGGCCAACATGTTCTCCCGTTCTCGGCCCTTGCCCAGGTGATAGGGCGACATGGACAGATTCACCACCACCTGGGCCCCCGCTTTCCACGCGGCCATCTCGGAAGGCCCGAGGGGCTCCCAGATGTCTTCACAGATGTTCACTCCCACCCGCCAGTCCCCCAATTCGAGAACGACTACCGCGTCGCCGGGGATGAAGTACCGCTTCTCATCGAACACGCCGTAGTTGGGTAGACGCAGCTTGTGATAGAGCGCGACCACCCTGCCGTCGCTTAGAACAGCCGCGGAGTTGTAGACGCGACCCTCTTCCAAGGTGGGGACACCCACCACCGCACACAAGCCCGTACAGGCCGATGCCACTTGGTCGAGCATTGCCCGACACCCGGCCAAGAAATGGTCCTTGAGCAGCAGGTCCTCGGGAGGATAGCCCGAGATGGCGAGTTCCGGAAAGACCACAAGATGTGCCCCTGTCGCCCGCGCTTTCCCTAACCATTGGGCGATGAGAGCGGCATTCTCCTCCAAGGCCCCCACGGTCAGATCGATCTGCGCCAGAGCGACCCGCAGCACCGGCTCACGCCCCCTTGAGGAGGGAGACGACCTCGCGCGTGACCCGCTGGAGCAGGTCGCGATCGCCCCGGGTCTCCACGTTCAGGCGCACTAAGGGCTCGGTGTTCGACATGCGCACGTTGAACCGCCAGTCCGCGAATTCCAGGCCAAGGCCATCGATCTCCTCTACGCGCAGCGCCTCCGCCTCGTAGTGGACCCGCACGGCGGCCAAGGCCGCCGCCGGGTCAGGAAGACGCAGGTTGATCTCTCCGCTCACCGGGTAGCGGGCGATGCGCTCAGCTAGCAACTCCGAGAGGGGCCGCCCCCTCTCGCTGAGTATGGAGACCACTTCCAGCCAAGGGATCATCCCGGAGTCGCAGTAGAAGAACTCGCGGAAGTAGTGATGCGCCGCCATCTCTCCGCCGTAGGCGGCGTCGACCTGCCGCATCTTCTCTTTGATGAAGGCGTGTCCGCTCTTGCTCACCACCGGTCGACCGCCCCTGGCCTCCACCATCTCGACCGTGTTCCAGACCAGTCTAGGATCGTGCACGATCGCCGCCCCTGGATGTCGCTGCAGGGCCCTTTCCGCCAAAAGGCCGACTAGGTAGTACCCCTCGACGAACTGCCCCTTTTCATCGAAGAAGAAGCATCGGTCGAAGTCTCCATCCCAGGCCAAGCCAAGATCCGCCCCCTCCGCGACGACAGCCTCTGCCGTCACCGCCCGGTTCTCCGGCAGCATGGGATTGGGGACCCCGTTGGGGAAGGAGCCGTCCGGCTTGTGATATATCTTGACCAAGCGCAGAGGAAGAAACGGTTCCAACCGGTCGAGCACCGGCCCTGCCCCGCCGTTACCAGCGTTGACGACGACTTTGAGAGGACGCAGCTTCGCGGGGTCGACATAGGTGAGAAGATGCTCCACATACTGCGGCCGCAGGTCGAGACGGGTGACGCTCCCAGGGGGGCCACTGGTCGCCGGCGGAGCCCAGTGGACATTGCCATCCCGCCGCAACATTTCCATGACCAGCTGTTCCATCTCGGCAAGACCCGTGTCGGCACTGATGGGGCGAGCTCGATCGCGGGTAAATTTCATGCCGTTGTAGTCCTTGGGGTTATGGCTGGCGGTGATCATCACCCCGCCGTCCAGCTCCAGAGAGCCGACGGCAAAATAGACTTCCTCGGTGCCCACCATGCCGATGTCGATCACGTCTACCCCCGAATCCGTGAGCCCCTTGCACAGACGGGCCGCCAATTCGGGACTGGTGAGGCGGATGTCATAGCCGACGGCGACCTTTCGCGGCTTGATCAGGGCCGCGTAGGCACGGCCGATGAACTCGGCGAGCGGAGGGCTTAGCTCGTCAGGCACTCGGCCCCGCACGTCGTAGGCTTTGAAACATCCCAGGTACTGTCCTATCGCCATCTTGCGAAGCCTCCAGAGAAGCCTCCCGGATACGCCTCGGGAGACGATTGCATGCTTCTCGTCAGTTGTTATACTACGCGAGGTCTACGCTCCTCGGTAGCTCAATGGTAGAGCACCTGGCTGTTAACCAGGGTGTTGCAGGTTCGAGTCCTGCCCGAGGAGCCATATTGTATGGGGACCATGGTGGACCGCCGGAAGAGCAGCAGTCCCTTGCCTCCGTCACTCGCTCGAACCACTCAGGGTACTCTTGGCTGCCGCCCCCGGGGTAAGGTTATCCAGTCCGCGAGGTTCGGTGCTGGCCAAGTCCCGGTCGAGTCAAGTCGTTGGTTGGGCCCGGCAGGCTTCACGCCGCCGAACTCAGACACTCGGGGCAGTCGCTTCCCTCCAGTCCGCTCTCCTCTGAGATCTCGCAGCCGCAGATCGGGCAGAACAAAGTGAGCGAGCCAGCGACATCTGGGGGGTTTCGTCTGCGGACGTTCCCCCCTTTCCGCCGGTCGATCTCGAGATGGCCCCGGCAGCAGGCGCAGGGGCTACCTGGTCGCAGCCGGTCAAGAAAGGAGGCCAGAGAATCCTGCTCTTGTCCTTGCCGTGGCATGGCTCTTACAGCCTCCTGAGAACACCGGTCACTTTGCCGACGATCACCGGCTCTCTGACATAGATGGGCTCCATGCTGTCGTTCTCAGGTTGGAGGCGCACCCTGTCTCTTTCCCGGAAGAAGCGCTTGAGAGTCGCCTCGTCATCGATGAGCGCCACCACGATGTCCCCATCAGCAGCCGTCTCCTGGCGCCTGACGATCACAATGTCACCGCTCAGGATGCCCGCCTTGACCATCGAGTCGCCCGCGACTCGCAGGGCAAAGCAGTCCTCCCCGCCGAGAAAATCGGGCACCTCCATAAAGTCCTCGATGTTTTCTTCCGCCAGGACAGGCATTCCCGCTGCCACCCGCCCTACCAAAGGGATCACCCACCGTCCGCTTCCGGAAGCCCCTTGACCAGCCTGACCTCGCAGCACCTCCAGCGCCCGTCGCTTGAGCGCCCCCCGCCGTATGAACCCTTTGGCCTCCAGTGCAGCCAGGTGGTTATGGACAGAAGACGGCGAACTCAGACCCACCGCTGCTGCTATCTCGCGTACCGTCGGCGGATAGCCCCTTTCGCGGATCCACTCCTCGATGAACCGCAGTATTTGCGACTGCCGATCGTGACGCTCCACCGTGTCCCCCTTGCCGTCTGGTCGCCCGGCGAACATTCGTTCGCTTCGAGCAGTATAGAACATTTGTTCGCGGCATGCAAGCGATGCCTGCAAGTTGACGCTGCCAGCGGGCGGCCTTATACTCAAGCAAACTCGGGGTAGCCCTTATGGGTGACCACTGACGAGTCTGTCCGAGTGGCGGAATAGGCAGACGCGCTAGGTTGAGGGCCTAGTGAGTGTATAACTCATGGGGGTTCAAGTCCCCCCTCGGACACCTACACCTACTTGCAACCTTCCGTCACGCCTTCGCCCGGTGGATTAACGTCCTGCCAAACGATATCCTCAACGCAGCATCGGCTCGATCATACGGAGGACGTGATGACCAAGCTTCCCGCCGAACTTCGGTCGTCGGATGTGTACCGCTACTGCGCGGTGGATTCCCTGGGCTTCGGGACTACGCTCGATCTTCCTGACCTCGCCGAGATCATCGGGCAGGACCGTGCCGTCTCTGCCGTGGAGTTCGGCATGGGCATCACCACCGAGGGCTACAACATCTTCGCGGTAGGTCCAGCAGGCACAGGGAAGGCCTCGACCATTCGGGAGTTCCTCGCGCGGGTGGCAGCGACGCTCCCCGCCCCCGATGACTGGGTCTATGTGCACAATTTCGAGAAGCCCCACCAACCGCGCGCCATCAGGCTGCCGGCCGGCAAGGGTCAAGCCTTCCGCAAGGACATGGAGAAGCTGGTCGAGGACCTGCAGGCGGCCATCACGCAAGCTTTCGAGAGTGAGGAGTATGAAAAGCAGAAGCGCGCCATCGCCCAGAGTGTGAGCGAGCAGCAGGAAGCCAAGCTCTCCGCTCTCAGCGACAAGGCGGAAGCGCAAGGCTTCGCCATGGTGCGCACCCCCGCTGGTCTAGCCTTTGTGCCCAAGATGCCGGACGGGAGCACCATGTCCCGCGAGACCTATGAAAGCTTGCCCCCTGAGCAACAGAAAGCCATCGACGAAGGCCTAGAGGCTCTCAATGAAGAACTCCAACAGGTGATGCGGCAGGTGCGCCAGGACGAGAGGGCAGGTCGGGAGGCCTTGCGTGAGCTCGACCGGCAGGTCACTACCTATGCAGCCAAGCACCTGGTTGACGATATGTGCGAGCGCTGGTGTGACAGCGCCGACCTGTTGGACTACCTCCAGGCCGTGCTCCAAGACGTTCTAGAGAACGCCGACGAGTTCAAGCGGTCGGACGAGGAAGCCCCGGTAATGTTCATGGGCGTACCTATCCCTCCCCGCCAGAAAGCAGAAGCCACTTTCCGCAAGTACAGGATCAATGTCTTGGTCGATAACTCAGGGCTGACCGGAGCTCCTGTTGTCACCGAGAGCAACCCGGTGCTACAGAACCTGGTGGGCCGCGTGGAGCATCTGGCCCAGTTCGGGACCCTGGTGACCGATTTCAACATGATCAAGCCCGGAGCTCTTCACAAAGCCAACGGGGGCTTCCTGGTGCTCGAAGCCCGCGAGCTCCTTCTCAAGCCCTATGCTTGGGACGCGCTCAAGCGGACCCTCAAGACCGGAGAGATCCGCATCGAAGACGTCGCCCAGCAGCTGGGCTTTGCCACCACTGTCACTCTGGACCCCGAGCCGATACCGTTCAAGGCCAAGATCATCTTGAGCGGCGAGCCCTACATCTACTACCTCCTTTACACCCTCGATCCGGATTTCCAGGAGCTTTTCAAGGTCAAGGCTGATTTCGACACGGTCATTGACAGGACGCCACAGACTGAACGGCTCTATGCTCGTTTCGTCGGCCGCATATGCAAGGAGCGAGGACTTGCCCCGCTCTCGGCGGACGGCGTGGCCAGAGTCATCGAGCACTGTTCCCGCTTGGTCGAGGACCAGCACAAGATGACCACCCGCTTCGTGGACGTGGTGGACCTACTGACCGAGGCCGACTATTGGGCCCGTCGAGGTCGGGGAACCCGCGGCAAGCCTCTCGTCCGTCGCGAACACGTACAGAAAGCCATCGACCAACGTATCTACCGCTCCAACCGGGTCGAGGGGCGCATCCGGGAGATGATCGCGGACGGAACGATCATGGTCGACACCAGGGGAGCGGTAATCGGACAGATCAATGGGCTCTCTGTCTCTTCCCTGGGTGACTACGCCTTTGGCAGACCCAGCCGTATCACCGCCACCCACCGCCTCGGGGACGGCGAGCTGGTAGACATCGAACGAGAGGTCGAGATGGGTGGCCCCATCCATTCCAAAGGAGTGCTGATACTGGCCGGCTACCTGGGCGCCAAGTATGCTGCTGATCGTCCGCTCTCCTTCTCTGCCCGTTTGGTGTTCGAGCAGTCCTATAGTGGAGTGGAGGGCGACAGCGCCTCTTCGGCCGAGCTGTACGCTCTTCTTTCCTCCCTGGCCGGCGTCCCCATACAGCAGCGTTTCGCGGTGACCGGCTCGGTCAACCAGCGGGGGCAAGTCCAGGCCATCGGCGGTGTAAACGAGAAGATCGAAGGGTTCTTCGCTGTCTGCAAGGCTCTAGGCCTCCGCGGGGACGAGGGGGTGCTCATACCCAAGGCCAATGTCCGCAACCTGATGTTGAGCGAGCCAGTGCGCGCCGCCATAGACAAGGGACGTTTTCACATCTACCCGGTCGCCACTATCGACGAGGGCCTGGCCATCCTCACGGGGGTGCCGGCCGGGCGCTTGAGTCCGCAAGGCACCTATCCCCCGGGGACGGTGAACCGCCTGGTGGTCGACCGCCTGACAGCGCTTACGGAAAAAGCGCAAGAGCTGTCGCGCAGGCGAGGCCGCGGGGGCAACGGCGCTGCCGCGACCGCCGCAGAACCCACTGCTGACAGCCAGAAGCGCTGACAGCTAGGGGCGTCGCCAGCTGGGGACGCCGCCAGCTGGGGACGCTGTCTACACTTTTTCCAGCCGGACTGCCGCAGCCGCAACGTCACCCTTGAGGAGACGCGCCACCGGGACTTGACTGGAGAACCTACCCAGGAAGACCATTCCGGCCGGCAGACGTCCGCTGAGCGTCACAGCCACCTCCAGGGCAGCTCCGTCGCGCGCGGTTACCCGAACGCGGTCTCCCTGCACTAGACCCCACGCCGAGGCATCTGCCCGATTGATCTCCAGTGAGGGTTCGGCCAGAAGCTTGCTCAGGCCTGGGGCCCGCCGCGACCGCTCCCCGGTACCATGGTGGATGAAGACGGGACCGGTCACCAGCAGCAAGGGGTGATCATCGTCGGTCTCGGGGAAGTCGGCCGCTCCCGCTGCTGACATCCGCCCTAGGGGGAAGAACCGCAACTTGCTTCCCGACCTTTCCGCCGCGACCTCTTGGCCCTCGGTCTCCAGTTCACGGTACGAGAGACCTCGGTAGGCCGGAGCCACCTCGCTTATCTCCCGCAGCACGTCCTCTGGCTGGGAATAGACCCAGTCTGCTCCCAGGACTTGGGCAAGTCTGCAGACGATGGCCCAATCCTGCTTGGCCTCCCCCGGAGCAGGCACCGCAGCCCTTAGCCGCTGCACTAAGCCTTCCGCATTCGTGAAAGTGCCCTCATCTTCCGCAGTGACTGCAGCAGGCAACACCACGTGTGCCAACTCGGCCGTGTCGGTGAGGAAGGCATCCTGCACCACGAGGAGTTCCAGGCGCTTCAGGGCGGCCAGCGTCCGCTCGTAGTCGGGCATGGCTAACACCGGGTCCGCCCCCACTACGTAGAGAGCTTTGAGGGTTCCTCGTTCGATGGCAGGGATCAGGTCGGCCAGACCGAACCCCTCGGGCAGGTCCCGCAAGCAGGCTCCCCACCCGGTCTCCGCCGCTTCCAGAACACCCTCGTCCTTCAGCGAGCCTTGCGGGAGACGACCGGGCCGGACACCCATGTCAAACAAGCCGCGAGAGTTGGCCCCGCTGCGCAAGAAGTAGACCCCGGTCCCCGGACGGCCCGCGTTTCCGGTGACTAGAGCCAGGTCCAGAGCCGCTCCCGCCACTTCCTTCGCCCGAGACCCTTGCAGGACTCCTGGACCCAGGATGACCAGGGCCGAAGCAGCCTGCGCGAACATGGTCGCAGCCCGCTTGACCGCCTCCAGGTCGACACCCGCCTGCGCCGCCTCCCCAGCGACATCAAGGTCGGCGAGAGAAGCTAGGAAAGCCTCGGGGTCCGCAGTCTCAGCAGCCAGGAACCCTTCATCTTTGAGACCCGCCTCCACCACATGCCGCAGCATTGCGCGCAGGGCTGCTGCCTCTTGGCCGGCGCGGACCGCCAGGTGCAGGGGAGCCTTGCTCGCCACCGTGGTCTTCATCGGGTCGATGACTATTACTGGCCGCCCCGTGCGGATGGCCCTGATCACCTCCAGAGCCAACACCGGGTCAGATTCCGTGATATCGGCTCCTACGAGGAGCAAGGCCTGAGCGGTCCTCACGTCGCCGCGCCGCACTCCATCGCTGACGACACCCAGACCGTGGGCCCACAGGGCCTCATAGGCCGACCATTCCCCTTCATCCTCGGCGGTCACATTCGAGGAACCCAACACCGTGCGCAGGAGTTTTTGGACCAGATAGCCGGCCTCGTTAGTCACATGAGTGCCACACAGGGCTGCCACCGCCGAGCCGCCCGCTGTGCTGGTGAGAGTCTTCACGCGCTCGCCGAGGGTGGTGAGGGCGTCTTCCCAAGTGGTGGGCACCAGCTCCCCCTGGGAGTTGCGCAGGAGGGGACGGGTCAGCCGGTCCTCGGCATGGACATACCCAAGTCCGAAGCGACCCTTGACGCAAAGATTGCCTTCATTCAGGCCTTTCTCCACGTCGGCCGAGACCTTGACTACCTTGTCGCGATAGGAGTGCAGTACCAGCCGGCATCCGTCAGCGCAGTAGCCGCAAGTGCTGACGACCTTGCTGGTCTGCCAGGCCCGTGCTCCCAAGAGAGACCTCTGGGTGGTTATGGCTCCCACCGGGCAGGTACTCACACACTGGCCACAGGAAACACACCCGACCTCGGTCAACGGCAACCGATAGGGGGTGTCGACCTCACTCTCGTAGCCCCGGTTGAGGTACCCCCAACAACCGATGGACATCACTTCCCGGCAGATACGCACACAGCGTCCGCACAGAATGCAGCGCGCGCCATAGTGCGCGATGTTGGGATGGTCCCCCGGCTCGCCCACCACAGGCGGACGCCAGCCCCACGGCACCATGTCCACCAGGTATTCATAAGCGTAGTCCTGTAGTCGGCAGTCCCCGGCAGCCTCACACACCGGACAATCCAGAGGATGGTTGGTGAGCAGCAGCTCCAGCACGAAGCGGCGCAGTTTGACGATCTTCTCTGTGTGAGTGTGGACCACCATGCCTTCCCGCACTTGGGTTCCGCAAGCGGCCATGGGGCCCCTGGCCCCCTCGACTTCGACCAAGCACATGCGGCAAGCCCCGTAGGGCTCCAGGCGAGGGTCATGGCAAAGAGTAGGGATGTCTACGCCCACCGAGCGGGCCACCTCGAGGATGGTCTGCCCAGGCTTCGCCTTTACCTCCATCCCGTTAAGAGTGAGCGTTACCGACTGCGGCGTCGCGGCGGCTTCCCCTGCGGCGGACATCACGACCTCCTCACGGCGTCGAACCGACACTTCTCAAAACATGCTCCGCACTTGATGCAGAGCTCCTGGTCAATGACATGCGGTTCCTTGCGTTCCCCGCGTATAGCCTGCACCGGACAGACCCGGGCGCAAGCCGTGCAACCTGTACATTTGACAACATCTATCAGGTAAGTCGTCAAGGCCGGGCACACGCCGGCCCGGCACTTCTTCTCGACTACGTGTTCTTCGAACTCGTCGCGGAAGTACTTGATTGCTGTCAACACAGGATTGGGAGCCGTAGTGCCCAGCCCGCAGAGGGAGCCTAACTTGACCTGACTGGCGATGTTCTCAAGGAAGTCCAGGTCCGCTAACGTCCCTTCGCCGGCACAGATCCTCTCTAGGATCTCCAGCATACGCTTAGTGCCGATGCGGCAGGGAGGACACTTACCGCAACTCTCTTGCTGAGTGAAGCTCAAGAAGTAGCGGGCAGTGTCCACGATGCAGTTGTCCTGGTCGATGACTATCATTCCGCCGGAGCCGACGATCGCGCCGGTCTGGTTTATGGTCTCGTAGTCAACCGGTAGGTCCAGCAAAGACTCGGGCAGACACCCCCCTGAGGGTCCGCCCATCTGCACCGCTTTGAAAGCCTTGTTTCCCTTCATCCCCCCGCCGATGCCGAAGATGACCTCGCGCAACGTCATTCCCATGGGCACTTCAGCGAGACCTGTACGCTTGACCTTGCCGGCCAGGGCGAAGACCTTGGTGCCCTTGGACTTCTCGTAGCCTCGGGCCGCGAACGCTTCCGCCCCGTTGAGGATGATCCAGGGCACCACCGCCAAGGTCTCCACGTTGTTGATGTTCGTGGGCCGACCCCAGAGACCAGACTCGGCAGGGAAAGGCGGCCGCAGTCGGGGCATACCCCGGTTGCCCTCGATCGACTGCATGAGAGCAGTCTCCTCCCCGCAGACAAATGCCCCCGCTCCCTCCTTGAGCTTCAGGTGGAAGGAGAAATCAGAGCCCATGATGTTATCGCCGATTAGCCCCCGTTCCTCCGCAGCCTTCATGGCGATCTTCAGGCGACGGATGGCGAGCGGGTATTCGGCCCGCACGTAGAGGTAACCGGTCGTAGCCCCTATCGCATACGCCCCTATGGCCATGCCCTCAAAGACAGCGTGCGGGTCACCCTCCAAGACCGAGCAATCCATGAAAGCTCCAGGGTCACCTTCGTCACCGTTGCAGATGAAGTACTTCACTCCGTCAGGAGACTTGGCATCGGCAGCGAACCGCCACTTGAGTCCGGTGGGAAAGCCTGCGCCTCCCCGTCCGCGCAGACCCGACCGGGTGATCTCGTCGATCACCTCATCTGGGGTCAGGCTGGAAAGCACCTTGTAGAGGGCCTGGTAGCCGTCGGCCTCCAGATAGTCGTCGATATCTTCGGGATCGATCACGCCGACATGACGCAGCGCCAACTTCTCCTGGCGCTCAAAGAAGGGGTCATACTCGGTGGCATGCTCGTCGGTCTTGACGATCCATTTGTCGATGACTTCTCCACCCAGGATGTGACGGGAGATGATCTCTTCGACCATGGCCGGGGTGACTTGCCCGTAGGTCACCTCCGTCGCATTGCCACTGCGGCGCAGATGCACCTCCACCAAGGGATCCATGGCGCACAGCCCTTGACAACCAGTCCCTGTCACGCAGGCACAGCGCCCGTCGGCCCCCCCTTCGCGCGGTCTTACCACGGCGAAGACACCCTGTTTGGCCAGACCTTCTTCGAAGGCGCGTAAGACCTCTCTACTACCAGCAGCCACTCCTCCGGTGCCCAAGCACACCCGTATCTCCACCTCGGGCTGAAGTACACGCTGACGAAGAGGAGCAGGACGGACAAGGGCCGGCCGGGAGCCGCTCACCGGTCGCCCCTCTCCGAAGCAGCGACCAGAGCCGCCCCTGAGTTCCCACCGGCCTCCTGGACCTCTTTCTGCTCCCGAAAGGCTTTCACCGCGGCGACGGCCTTGTCAGGTGTCAGCTTCCCATAAGCGCGGTCGTCGATCATGACTACCGGAGCCATGCCGCAAGCACCCACGCAGTGCACCTCCTCGACCGTGAAGAACATGTCTGGCGTGTTCTCGCCAGCCTTGATGCCCAAGTGCTTCTCTATCTCCTGGGAAATCAAGGTAGCACCGGACACGTGGCAAGCGGTGCCATGACAACAACGGATGGTATGCCGGGCATGGGGCTTCAGCCTGAATTGCGAGTAAAAGGTAGCCACGCCAAGAGCCTGGCTCAGAGGCTCCCCGGCTGCCTCAGCCACCCTGGCCATGACCTCTTGAGGTAGATAACCGAAAATGGCCTGGGCGCCCTGCAAGAGCGGGATCAAGGCGCCAGGCTCACCCTTGTACTTGTCGAGGAGTTCTTGGAAGCGTTCCTCCAGTTCGTGCTCGTCCACATCACCACCCACGCCTAGATTGACCGACCCGCAAGCCTTCAGCAGACTCGCGCGCTATTGTATCCCGCCCGGCCCCGGACCTGGCAAGACTTCCCGTCCTTGTTCGTCATGTGTCTGCTCCCGTTCGTACTGCAGCCCGCTCTGCTCTGCCCCCAGTTCAGCGAACGTCTCGCCCGCCCGATAGGAGCTCCGCACGAAGGGAGCAGCGTACACCGCCAGGCCGAGCAGCCGGCCATAGCGCGCGTAATCCGCGAAGACTCGAGGAGATATGTACTCGACCACGGGCAGGTGATGTGCGGAAGGGCGGAGATACTGGCCGATCGTCACAACGCTCACGCCAGCCCGGACCGCATCCTCCAGCACAGCGAACACCTCCTCGGGAGCCTCTCCCAAGCCCACCATAAGCCCGGTCTTGACCATCGCCCCACCCCGGGTGGCTGCCCAAGCCAAGACCCGCAGAGACCTCTCGTAGTCAGCTTGCGGCCGGACCGTAGGGTAGAGACGAGGCACGGTCTCCAAGTTGTGATTGAAGACAGCAGGCGATTGCTCCAGCACCCGATCGACGTTTTCCCTCAAGCCCTTGAAGTCGGGCACGAGCACTTCGATCTTCGCTTGGGGCGCTTGCTGACGCAGAGCCTGCATCACCCTCACATAGTGAGCGGCTCCCCCGTCAGGAAGGTCGTCCCGAGTCACTGAAGTCAGGACCACATGGTCCAACCCCAGCCTTGCCACCGCCTGGGCGACACGGTCAGGCTCTGCGGGGTCGGGGGGAAGCGGCGTCCCCCCCTTCACTCCGCAGAAGCCGCAATCTCGGGTGCAGACGTCCCCGAGTATCAAGAAAGTGGCCGTCCCTCGCTCGAAGCACTCCCCCAGATTGGGACAAAGAGCGCTCTCGCAGACGGTGTGGAGATGCAGTCCGCGTAGCAGCCCTTCCATCGACCGCAGAGCCGCCGCTCGCGGCAGTGGCTTCTTGAGCCACGGGGGCTTAGGTCCCGAGCCCGGCCAAGGGGTAAACTCCTCTTCCAGCCCTTCGTGCGGACGGTCGCTCACTGCTTTTCTCCCCTCTCCTCTGCCCCTGTCGGCGGCTTCTTCTCTCGCTCCCCCGCCGGTCCCACTAGCTGCTCACGTCGGGCGAGCTCCAAGGCTTGTTCCATCACTTGTCGCAAGGGAAGGCCGCTTTCCGTCGCCAGCCTTGCCGCGTCCTCGTACTCCGGGGCCAGGCTCACCACCTCATCGCCGAACCGTCCCCACTTGACCCGCACTTGACCTGCGGGCAATTCCACCGTCTGCCACCCGCGTTCGAGGTAGTAGCGGTTCCAAGCACAAGTTCTTATCCCCAGGGTGCCCGTCTCCCGGAAGATGATGTTAGCCACTTCCTGCACTTGTTCCGGTCGCAAGAGAGCGTGCAGCACCACCCCCGGTCGTTCTTTCTTCATGTGAGCGGGAGCCGTCCACACTTCCAGGACCCCGCTTTCCCGCAGCCGGCTCACGGTGTGGCC
This sequence comes from uncultured Actinomycetes bacterium, assembly GCA_937148845.1. Lineage (GTDB taxonomy): Bacteria > Actinomycetota > Thermoleophilia > RBG-16-64-13 > RBG-16-64-13 > CAKZRW01. The sequence goes on from CAKZRW010000036.1 coordinate 14,362, forward strand.
TATCACCTCAGGCGTGACGTCATCTAGATTGGTGACCAACTCGACCACTTGTTCCTCTCGGGCTCCGCTCAGACTGCCTTCCCAGCCAGACCCGCCCGTCTGCTCTTCGCCGATGAAGACTCGCAGCAGGTTGGGGCCGCTCTCCAGCCTCAGCTGGCCGGCCCCGTAGCCCACGGCGCTCAGCCGCATGGCCGGCAGATCCTGCGGGACCGCCCCCAGCTCCCTGAGCAGGAGAGCCCCTGTCGGCGTGGTCAGCTCCTTAGCCTCCGGGCCTCCGCGGACGCGGTAGCCTGCGAGGAGCCGGGCAGTAGCTGGCGCCGGGACAGCTGCCCTTCCATGGGCAAACTCTACCGCCCCTCCCCCCAGCGGGATCTCACCCACGTAGACCCCCTGCACCTGCAAAGCTTCGACCAGGAGCATGGTCCCCACGACGTCCACGAGGGTGTCGGCAGCCCCTACCTCGTGGAGGTGTACCGTCTCCAGGGGCACCCCATGGATCTCAGCCTCTATCTCGACCAGGTGTCGCACCGCGTGCATTGCCCTCGCCTTCGGCCCTTCCGGGAGGTTTGCGGCCTCAAGAAGGGCAGTGAAATCTCCCAAGGTGCGAAGGGGCTGCGGCTGGTCTTCCTGCACCTTGACTCTTGTGCAGGCGAACCCCTGTTCGTGACCGCGCGCTATCTCCAGCCGCACGCCTTTTAGGCCGAGGGAGGCAACCGCCTCCCGCAACAAGGTCACCAGCTCCGGGCGATCGCGGGTCGCGTCGAGCAGGGCGCCTAGTACCATGTCCCCAGACACCCCTGTCCAAGGGTCGATGTAGAGTATGCGGCGGCCCATTCGGTCTCTCGTCCCTCCCACCGGTCTCGCGCACGATCTTGCTGTTGCATTCTCGCATGCCACCCCATACACTGCGAGCGTACGGCTTTGCGTGCCGGTGGTTGTCAACCCCAGTCCTCTGGTATACGAAGTGGCGCAGAAGCGACTCGCCGACTACATCGGTCTTACGGTCAGGAAACTCCGCTCCGACCGGGAGTTCACCCTGCAGGCCCTGGCCGATGAGTCAGGCATATCCAAGAGCTACCTGGCAGACATCGAGAAGGGCCGCAAGAACCCCACGACCGATGTCATCGAGGCCATCGCCTCTGCGCTTGGGGTGCCCGCCAGGGAACTGCTTTATCATGCTGCCTTGGACGAAGAGGACCCGTTCCTGGAACCCGAGCAGCTGAGCCTGGAGGAGATCGCCGCCGAAGACGCCGAAACCCGCGAGCTTGCCCAGCTCGCCCGGCGCATGCGGCCCACAGACCGCCGCCTACTGCTCGAACTTGCTCGCCGACTTTCTCGGTAGTCCCCCCTGACCCAGGAGCCGGCGAACGAGCCCTCGGCCAGATGTCCTCGGGCACGGGACCACTCACCCCCAACCGAGCTTCTCCAGATCCTCTTCCTCCAACCCGAAATAGTGGCCGATCTCATGGATGACCGTCGCCCGGACCTGTTCACGGATGCTCTCTTCGTCGGGCCCGGCGTGCAGCTCGATAGGCTTCTGATACAAGGTTATGCGGTCCGGGAGCGCACTGTAGGAGCTGGTTCTTTCAGTCAACATCACCCCGTGGTAGAGACCGAGGAGCGCGGTGCGGTCCCCAGGATCCAGCCCTGCCTCCTCCAAATCAGCCTTGGTCGGCCATTCTGCTACATCGATCTGGATGTTCTCCAGGTGGTCCAGAAACTGCTGGGGCAGGCTCTCTAGAGCCTCGGCTACCAACTCTGCGAACGCATCGATATCCACGATCCACCTACCGCCCGCACCGGTCACCTACCGCCTGGACAGCTTCTCCGCTCGCAGCCGTTCAAGCAAAGCTTGCGCCGCTGCTCCGCGATGGGACACCCTGTCTTTCTCCTCCGGGGACGCCTCCGCCAGCGTGATACTCCAGCCACACGGCTGAAAGACCGGGTCGTAGCCAAAGCCTCTGCTACCTCGCGGCGCCATGGTTATGGTTCCCTCTAGTGTTCCCGTCACTTCGATGATCTGCTGCGCGCCTTCCGAGGCATCTAAACTCGTTGCTGCTGCTAGCTCACCCGACCCAGCCGGCGAGGGCGCCGCAGACGCCGCGACCGGCAGCACAAGACAGAGAGCGCAGACAAACCGGGCCCGCCGATCGGTGATCCCCTCCAACTCGCTAAGCAAGCGGGCTACGTTCTCAGCATCGGAAGCCCCGTCGCCCGCATAACGAGCCGAGAACACGCCCGGGCGCCCGCCCAGAGCCACCACTTCGAGCCCGGAGTCGTCAGCCAGCACGGCTACCTGCCGGTCGAGGGTTGCAAACACCGCCTCCGCCTTGAGACGCGCGTTCTCAGCAAAAGTCTGCCCCCTCTCCTCGGGCAGAAGCAAGCCGGGGGCAAGTGGTTCCACCACGAAGGCCCCAGCCAGAAGCCGCTCGAACTCTCGGGCCTTGCCGGGGTTGCTAGTAGCCAGAACAAGCCGTGTGCCGCTGTCCAAGGGCGTCCTCCCCACTCGGGCGTCCTTCCCCAGCCCTCCCTAGCTGCCTGGAGGTAGATAGGCTCGCGTTATGACCTCCATCTGGGCCTCTCGGATCCGTGCGATGCCCAACGCAGCCAGGTCGAGCAACTGTTCAAGTAGGGCGCGATCGAAAGGATGTTGTTCAGCAGTGACCTGTACCTCCACCAGCTTGCCGCTACCGGTCATGACCACATTCATGTCGATGGCGGCGGTAGAATCCTCCTCGTATTCCAGGTCCACTACCGGCTTACCGTCCACCACGCCCACGCTGATGGCCGCCACTGAGTCGCTCAGAGGAAGCACCTTGAAGACCCGAGCGTCGACCGCTCGTTTGAGGGCCAGGTGCAAAGCCAAGTAGCCTCCGCTGACGGCCACACATCTCGTCCCTGCGTCGGCCTCGATGACGTCACAGTCGATGTAGAGGGTCCTTTCGCCCAGCGCAGCGAGATCCACCACCGCCCGCAGGCTGCGACCGATGAAGCGCTGGATCTCGACCGTTCTCCCTTCCTGCTTGCCCCGCACCGCCTCCCGGGGCGTCCGCTCGCGGGTCGAGCAGGGCAGCAACGAGTATTCAGCCGTCAACCAGCCTTCTCCGCTCCCTCGGCGCCAGGCCGGCACCCCGTTCACGATCTGGCAGGTACACAGAACGCGGGTGTTGCCAAGCTCCATGAAGACGGAGCCATCCGCTGTGCTCACAAAGTCCGGAGTGATCTTGAGCGGTCTGATCTCGGTGGGACCGCGACCGCCCATTCGACCTGTTCCGCTCAAATCTGGACCACCTCCCTAATGGGAAGCTGCAAGAAGCGGGCCCCCACCTGCCGGAATTCCTCCGTGTTGCCTGTGGCAAAGAAGCGATAATCACCTTCGCGCGCAGGGTCGTTAGCGATCATCTTTCTGTCCAGTATCTCGCGCACCTCGCGCGCTGTCTCTTCGGCGGAGTTGATGAGAGTCACACCCGGTCCCAGCAACCGTCGCAGCATGGGCGTGATAAGCGGATAGTGCGTACAGCCCAGTATCACCGTGTCGACCCCTGCCTGCCGCAGGGGAGCTACGTATTCCCGAGCCGCTTCCTCCACTTCCTCAGAGAAGACATCGCCCTCCTGAATCAGAGGGGCGAGCCGAGGGCACGCCACTGGGAAAACCTCCAGTCCCGCATCCAGGGTGGTGAGGGCGTTCTGATAGGCGTTGGACCGCACCGTCGCCTCGGTGGCCAGGATGCCTATCCGACGCACTCTGGTCACCTGCACAGCCGCCCGGGCCCCCGGCATCACCACCCCCACGATCGGAGTAGAGAAGGTGGCCTGGAGTTGGGGCAAAGCGGCCGCCGCCGCGGAATTGCAGGCCACCACTATCAGCTTGACCCCCATGGCGACCAAGCGCGAGGCGGCAGCAAAGGCCAGGGCTCTAACCTCCGACAGGGGCTTGGGCCCGTAGGGGAAATTGCCGGTATCACCCAGGTAGACGAAGTCTTCACCGGGTAGATTGACTAGACACTCATGAAGAACCGTAAGGCCACCGACACCCGAGTCGAAGACGCCGATGGCTCTTCGGTCCGGGCTCTGCTGGTTGTGGGCATCCATAACGAGGCGATTCTAGCAGAACCGGCCCCCCATTCCGCCCGCCCCTGATTCCAGGAGGACGGAGTGAGAAGCCTGAAATCACCTGCTGTCGACCCGCCGGCAGATATAGCTCGGCACGATGGTATTCAGCCTGGTGACCAGCCCCCGTTCCCGCAGCCGCTGCAATGCCTGCCGCACTTCTCCTGGAGTCAGAGACAAGCGAGCGTCGATCTGGCGAACAGTCAGGCCCGACCCTTCCTGGCGCAGAACGTCGAACACCACGGCCTCCGACCCTTCGAGGAGGGAACCGACGGCCACCTCTCCCGTTTCGGAGGAGACCCCCGCACCGTGCGCTGACGAAATCCTGCGACGTTCAGCTCCACCGCCCGCAGGTCCACTTTCGGCCGAAGTCCGCGGCCCCCCGGCTGACATTTGCTCCATAACGCCCCGCCCAAATAGTGGTCTACCTTGACGATAACCTAGGGATGATGAACTGCTTCATACGCCGTATACCCCAGACGCTGGGCGTGTCAAACGCTCGTCACCTCGTCCTTGCCGAAACGACGGAAGAAGTACAGCGAGACGACGATCATGAGGGCCGACACCAGCCATATGACGGCATACTTGTCATTTCCCCCCATGAACTTCCCGGCCACGTCGATGGCTCCCCCTGCCAGGACCGGCGCGGCCACATTCGCCATGCCCCTCATCATGGAGAACATCCCGGTGAACTGACCGATGTGCTCTTTCGGCATCAGTTTCATCAATATGGCGTAGGGAAGGGTGAGCACGATGGAGCCACCGAGTCCGAACACTGGCAAGAAGGCGAACGCCCAGGCGATGTCGCGCAAGAAGAACCCCAGCACACAGCCGCAGAAGAACACCGCCAGTCCCACTCGCATGACCTTGAACCGCCCGTAACGGTCCGCCAGATAGCCGCTCACGATACCGGCCACCATGTAGGTGACGCCAACCAGCCCCAAGAGCAGAGCCCCCACCTGGTAGGTCGCCCGCAGAGTGTAGTAGAAGTAAAGCATGATGAACCCCCGGAGGCCAGCCAGAGTCGACTCCCAAAGAAAAGTCGCCACCATGAAACGCTGGATCTCCTTGTGCTCACGGGTAGATGACCAAATGGCGTACAGCTCCCCCCACAGACCTCCGCGGGGCGCTCTATAGACCCGACCCGGCTCGGGCTCGTCGATCCGCCTTACCGTCAGATAGGTGAGCACCATGATAAGCATACCAGTCACGATAAAGGGAGAAGGTTCCCACCGGTAGAAGAGAAAGCCGGCGACCACCATGCCCAAGAACATGCCGCCGCCCCTCATGAAGGACTGGTAGCCCTGGACCCTGCCCGCCACACTAGCTGGAGTCACGTCCGCGATCAAGGACTGATAGGGCGAGGTGTAGAAGTGATAGGCAGCAAAGAAGACGAAGGTCGAGATAGCGATGGGCACATAGCCCGGCTGAAACGGGGCTAGAAGCAGAGAAGCCGCCATGAAGGGGGCGGCAAAGATCATGAACGGTTCCCGGCGTCCCCAACGCCGAGTCCAGATACGGTCGCTGAGAACGCCGACCCAGAGCGGGATAAGCACCGAGAAGATGCCCTCTCCGCCGATAGCAAAACCGATCAGGGTGGCAGATTTGGTGTAGCGGTCAAGGATGACCGGAAGATAGGTGGTCACCAGGGAGAGGGCGGTGGCAAAACCCAGGGTCGGAAGCGTGAGCACTAGCACGGTGCGTGTGCTCATCTTTTGACCGACCACCACGCGACCTACCCCCTGCCCTTGCTTGCCCAAACTCAGCGGATTCTACCAAAGGAAAGCCTGCCCGCGACACTGGGCCGACAGTGGCAGGGCGCGAAGAAGAGGCGAGGCGGGGCGCTGGAGCCGCCCCGCCTCGCCCGCTCTTTCCCTCAGCAGACAGTCGCCGCCTCATCGGCGGTCGCGCCTACTTCGCCGCCTGGTAGTTGGCAGCTACGAAGTCCCAGTTCACGAGATGCTCGAGGAAAGCCTCCACATATTTCGGACGCTGGTTACGGTAATCGATGTAATAGGCATGCTCCCACACGTCCACTGTCAGCAACGCTATCTGGCCGTGTTTCATGGGCAGGTCGGCGTTACTCGTCTTGGTGACTCTGAGCGTCCCACCCTCCAGCACCAGCCAGGCCCACCCGGAGCCGAACTGGGTGACCGCCGCTTGGGTGAACTGCTTCTTGAACTCCGCCACGGAACCGAAAGCAGCCTCTAGGGCCGCCCCTAGCTCGCCAGCAGGCTCTCCTCCGCCACCAGGCTTCATGCACTTCCAATAGAAGGTATGGTTCCAAACCTGGGCAGCGTTGTTGAAGACACCACCTTCAGAAACCATGATGATGTCTTCCACCGAACGATCCGCCAGCTCCGTACCCTCGATCAGGCTGTTGAGATTAGTGACGTAGGCATTGTGGTGCTTACCGTGATGGTACTCGAGCGTCTCCGCGCTCAGATAAGGGGCCAAGGCATCTTTGCCGTAGGGCAGGTCTGGTAGCGAAAAAGCCATGCTGCTCTCCTTCTCACCTCGTTGACTGAGTCTACTCGTCTATCCCCTCCTACCCTGCATCACCAGCGTCAAAACCAGGTCAGGGCCATGCCTCACCGGCTGCCTAATCTATCCCTGACAAAGTCCCGGATGACGTCTGAGAGCCGTGGCTCCCCTTGTTCCGCCATTTCGTAACGCACCTGGACGAGCGGCTTGTCGACCTTGATCAGGTCACCCATGGAAAAGGGGGTCGCACTGACCACGAGGTCTGCCGGCACGGCGTTGACCGTAGACTCCAGGTCGCGTAGCTGCTCTTCGTAGTAGCCCACAGCGGGAAGGATCGGGCCCAGGTGCGGGTAGGCGGCATAGACGTCCGCCAAGCGCCCGCGGGCGTAGGGTCGGGGGTCGACTATCTCCGCCGCTCCAAACTGCTGGGCCGCTTGCACTCCCGCTCCCGTGGCCATTCCTCCGTGCGTGAGGGTGGGACCATCCTCCACCACCAGGACTCGCCTGCCCTTTATCAGGTCGCTGTCGACAGCGGTGATCACCGAGTCAGCTTTCACCACCAGAGCCCTTCCGTTGACAGCCTTCACGTTCGCTATCACCCGCTCTACGTTATCCGGCGGGGCGCTTCCTACCTTGTTGATGACGATCACATCGGCCCGCCGCAGGTTCACCTCTCCCGGGTGGTAGGTCAGCTCGTGTCCGGGGCGGAACGGATCTACCACGACCACTTCCAAATCGGCGGCAAGGAAGGAGAAGTCGTTGTTCCCCCCATCCCAGATGATCAGAGCCGCCTCTTCTTGGGCCTGGGCGACGATCAGCTGATAGTCCACACCGGCCCACACAGTGAGACCACGGCGAACATGGGGTTCGTAGTCTTCGCGCTCCTCGACCGTGGCCCCGTAGCGGTCCAAGTCCTGGAGGCTGGCGAAACGCTGGACTCTCTGAGCGGCCAGATCCCCATAGGGCATCGGGTGCCTGATGATGGCAGGGCGCACGCCTTCCGCAAGGAGTACATCGGCTATAAAACGCGAGGTAGGGCTCTTTCCGGCCCCGGTGCGCACAGCTAAGACCGAGATGACTGGTACTTCACAGCGTATGGTGGTGGACCTGGGACCCAAGAGAACGAAGTCCGCTCCCGCTGCCAATGTCCGCGAAGCCTGGTGCATCACGTGTTCGTGAGAGACATCGCTGTAGGCGAACACCACCTCCTCTACCTGGTGCTGTTCTAATAGCCTTTCCAGCTCGGTTTCGGGGAGGATGGGAATGCCCTCCGGGTAAAGAGGGCCTGCCAACAGGGGAGGATAGGTACGGTTGTCGATCCCCGGGATCTGCGTCGCAGTGAAGGCCACCACCTGGTAGCGGGGGTCATCGCGGAAGACCACATTGAAATTGTGGAAGTCGCGCCCAGCAGCGCCCATGATCACGACCCTTGTCGGCTTCACCGCGAACCCCCTTGTGCTCGGCACCCGTCGCGCTTCTACCACCGTACGTCATTGTAGATGGCAAAGGCTCCTCCCGGAAGGAAGGAGCCTTGCTGTAGCAGCCCTGTAAGCCGGATTCTGTCGAGGGTAGTCATCTATCTATGGCCGACCGTTGCCGGCCGGCTCTTGCGGCCAACCCGGGGGCTCGGGCGAGCAACCCTCAAGCGCCCCCATATTCGGCCTTGCACCGGGTGGGGCTTGCCTGGCCGCCGTGTCACCACGACGCCGGTGCGCTCTTACCGCACCTTTTCACCTTTGCAACCGGAAATACCGGCGTGCCGTGTGTTTTCTGTGGCGCTTTCCCTAGGGTTTCCCCCGCTGGACGTTATCCAGCACCCTGCTCTATGGTGTCCGGACTTTCCTCGTGAGCTCCTCGAAGGGAGCCCCCGCGACTACCCGGGCTGCACCAGAAGTATACAGCCCGCCCGCAGCCCGCGCGCAGACGCGTCCCGCAGACCTCAAACCGGGATAGGGAAGGACTTGGCGAAGTGACAAGCCACCTGGTGTCCTTTAGCTACCTCGCGCAGAGGCGGCTCTTCTTCACTACACAGGGGGAACTGGGCTATCGGACATCTGGTGTGGAAGCGACACCCACTCGGAGGCTTGATGGGACTGGGCACGTCGCCACGGAGGATGATGCGGTTACGCTGACGCTGCTTCTCGGGGTCGGGCACGGGAGCCGCCGAGAGCAGAGCCTGGGTGTAAGGGTGATGCGGGTCGTTGTACACCTGACGCCAGCCCCCCAGCTCCACCACTTTCCCCAGGTACATGACCGCCACTCGATCGCAGATATGGCGGATGACAGCCAGATCGTGGGCGATGAACAGGTAGGTCAAACCGAACTCATCCTGGAGCTCCTCGAGGAGATTGATGATCTGCGCCTGGATAGAAACGTCCAACGCCGACACCGGCTCGTCGCAGATGATCATCTTGGGTCGGAGCATGAGCGCCCGCGCGATACCCACCCGCTGCCGCTGTCCCCCGGAGAACTCATGCGGGTAGCGGTGGATATGTTCGGGGTTCAATCCCACGACCTCCAGCATCTCCTTGCAGCGCTGCTCCCGCTCTCGACGGGTGCCGAGGTTGTGGATGACCAGCGGCTCCGCCATGATCTCGCCGAACGTCATCCGAGGGTTGAGCGAGGCGTAGGGGTCCTGGAAAATGAACTGCACGTCGCGCCGGAAGGCCTTCAGCCGTCTGCCCCGAAGCTTACGCACATCGGTGCCGTCGAAATGGATGGAACCAGCGGTCGGTTCCAGCAGGCGGATGATGCAGCGCCCTGTCGTGGATTTGCCGCAGCCGGACTCCCCCACCAGACCAAGCGTTTCTCCCTGCTCCACCGAGAAGCTGACGTCGTCGACGGCCTTGACGGTCTCCCCCAGACGGGAGAGGATGACGCCCTTGCTGACCGGGAAGTGCTTGGTCAGCCCCTTGACCTCAAGCAAGGGGCTCATCTCGTCACCCCACTGACACGGCTGCCCACGTGGCAGGCCCGTTCATACAAGAGCTCTACGAAGGCGGGGTCGGAAGCGAAATGACAGGCCGAGGAATGCCCGGGAGTGATCTCGACCAAAGAGGGCTGCCGCGACCTGCACACGGTCTGGGCGAACTCACACCGCGGGTGGAAGGGACAGCCAGCTGGAAGATGGATCAGGCTAGGAGGCAACCCCTTTATGGGGCAGAGCGCGCCTTTCTCATCCACGTCATGGCGTGGCAGACTCTCCAACAACCCCAGCGTGTAGGGATGCAGGGGGTGGTAGAAAACATCGTCGGCAGTGCCGAACTCTACCGCTTTCCCTGCGTACATAACCAGGATGTGGTCCGCCATATCGGCCACGATGCCCAGGTCGTGGGTAATCATGATGATGGCCGACTCACTCTGCTCTTGGATCTCCTGCATCAGGTCCAGGATCTGAGCCTGGATGGTCACGTCGAGAGCCGTAGTGGGCTCGTCAGCGATAAGAACATCCGGACCGCAGGCCAGGGCCATGGCGATCATAGCCCTTTGCCGCATCCCCCCTGAGAATTCATGAGGATACTGCCGTGCCCGCTGTTCCGGTTGCGGGATGCCGACCTGGCGCAGGAGCTCCACGGCGGCAGTCCAGGCCTCGCTCTTGGTCATGTTTTTGTGGATGCGGAGAGGCTCCGCTATCTGCTTGCCTATGCGGTAGACGGGATTGAGCGACGTCATGGGGTCTTGGAAGATCATGGCGATGCGGTTTCCCCGGAGCGCCCTCTGGTCACGTTCGGACAAGGCCAAGATGCTTTCTCCCTTGAAACGGATGTCTCCGCTCACCACCTTGCCCGGAGGTTCGGGGACCAGGCGCATGATGGAAAGCGCGGTCACCGACTTGCCCGACCCGGACTCTCCTACCACCCCCAGGGTCTGCCCAGCCTCCAGGGTGAAGGTAACCCCGTCCACCGCTTTGACGATACCGTCGCGGGTGAAGAAGTGCATATGCAGGTCGTCTACTTCAAGCAGCGGGGGCAAGACTACTCCTTCAACTTCACATCCAACGCGTCTCGCAAACCGTCACCGAGCAACACAAAGCCGAGTACGGTCGTCAGTATGGCCAGACCCGGATAGAACATGAGCCAGGGTGCAGTAAAGATGTAGGCCCGCGCCTCTGAAAGCATCAGTCCCCAGGAAGGATCGGGCGGTTGCACCCCCATGCCCAGGAAGCTGAGAGCCGCTTCGGTGAGTATGGCACCCCCGATACTCATGGTGGCGTACACGATTATGGGCGAGATGGCATTCGGCATGATGTGCCGGCCCAGAATACGCAGAGTCGAGGCCCCCATCGCCCGCGCGGCATCCACGTACTCGTTCTTCTTGATGCTGAGGATCGAACTTCGGAACACCCTGGCGATACTCGGCCAACCCAAAATACCAATAGCTATGAATACGTTCTGAAACCCCTTGCCGAGCACGGCGATGAGAGCGACCGCAAACAGGATATACGGAAAGGCAAAGAACACGTCCGCCGTGCGCATGATGAGACTGTCCCAAATACCACCGTAGTAGGCGGCTATGGCGCCCATGAAGAGTCCGATGACCACCATGATGAACACCGCCACCACTCCCACAAGCAGCGACACCCGCGCTCCGTAGACCACGCGCGAGGCGATGTCTCGGCCCAGTTTGTCAGTGCCAAAGGGATGCTCGGCCGACGGAGGCTGCAGGCTGAGCTCGGCCACGCGACTGGTATCGATGTAGGTGGGATCGCCGAGATACCGAGGAGCCCACAGATCAGCAGTCACCGCCACCAAGATAATGATGACGATCCACACCAAGCCGGCCATGGCCAGCTTGTTTCTCCGCAGACGACGAATAGCGTCCGCGCGCAGGGTCCGGCCCTTCCCAACGAAGACCTCGCCCGCCTCGACCGCGCCCAGGCCGGCGACCGCGGTCGACTCGTCGATTTCCACTTGTCCTTTCCGTCTTCTCAGCATGAGTCGCCTAAGCCTCATGTCGCCCGTAACGGATACGGGGATCGAGGAATGCATAACTGATGTCCACCAGAAGGTTGATGACCATGACCAGGAGAACGATGATGATGGTCCCCCCCATCACGATGGGCCAGTCGCGCTGACCGATGGCCAGGAACATCTCATAGCCGATGCCCGGCCAATTGAAGACGGTCTCGGTGAGGATTGTCCCTCCTATCATGGCCCCCAGATCCAGTCCCAGGAAAGTGACCACTGGGATAAGGGCGTTCTTCATGGCGTGGCCGCTTATGACCCGGCGATAGGTCAGGCCTTTGGCCATGGCGGTCCGAATGTAGTCTTGGCCGATCACCTCCAGGAGCTGGCTGCGCATGATGCGCGCGGCATAGGCAGTCGAGACCGAGGCCAAAGTTACAGCAGGAAGGATGATATGGATCGCCGTCGGGAACTGAGCCGATTTCATACCCGAGACCGGCAGGTAGGGCAATCCCCACTGCTTGAACTTGACACCGAAGACCAGCTGCAGCAGCATCCCCAGCCAGAAGACAGGTATGGACACCAGGACGGAAGTGCTGAGTGTGACCAAGATGTCCCAGAAGGAATAACGCTTGATAGCCGAGATGACACCGGCGGCTATGCCAAAGAGCATCTCGATGATGATCGCAGCGATAGCCAGCTTGATGGTGTTCGGAAGCTTGTCCATGAGGATGTCCGTGACCGCGCGGCCCTTCTGGTAGGAGTCGCCTAGGTCACCCCGCACCACATTGGCCAGATACTTCCCATACTGAACCACCAGCGGTTCGTCTAGGCCATATTTCTTGACGATCTGGTTGTAAAGCGTCTCCGAGATAGCCTTCTCCCCGGTGATCATCCGCACAGGGTCGCCAGGGAGAATGCCGGGGGCGCGAAGGATGAAAAGGATCACGGTCACGCCTAAGAAGACCGGGATCATCTGGAGAATCCGGCGGACGATGTAAGCGATCATATGAGGTCCGACTTAGAGGTCCACCGGTAGAAGGGGAAGAGGGGGCTCCCCTTGGGGAGCCCCCTTTCCCACCGAGACGAACGTTCCAACAACACCGACCTCAGGATCCTACTTGGCTGCGATCCACACCGAGGCCAGATCGGCCAAGCCCATGTTGTCGAACATGAACCCACGGATGCGGTCGGAACCGAGTCGACCATGACGATACACATTAACGGGGATGACCGGAGCATCTTCCCCGATCATGCGGTCCACCTCTTGGTAAGCCTTGATGCGGGCATCGACGTCCGTGATCTTACGCGCCGCCAGCAGCTTCTCGTCTACGGTCGGATTCTCGTAGAAGGAGTGGTTATCCGCGCTCTTGGAGTAGAAGAGCGGATACAGGAAGTTGTCCATTATGGGGTAGTCAGCCAGCCAACCCAGGCGAGCCATCTGGAATTCACCCGTATCCAGCTTGTCCAGGTACTGGGCCCATTCCACTCCATCGAGCTTGGCCTGGATGCCGATGTCCTTGAGGTTGGCCTGGATAAGAGCCATCACGTCCTCGTGGCCCCGGCCGGTGTTGAATCCTATGCTGATCTCCGGCAGGCCCTGCCCATCGGGATAGCCCGCCTTGGCCAGGAGTTCCTTGGCCTGAGCCGGGTCATACTTGCAGTACGCCCACTGGTTGTCCAGGTAGCCGAGGATACCTGAGGGAACGATGCCCGTGGCTGGAACCCTCATCCCTTCGTACACCGTGTCACAAATAGCTTGGCGGTTAATGGCCAGAGATATGGCCCGGCGCAAGTCGACGTTCTTCAGAACATCGTCCTTGGTATTGAAGAGGATGTAGTAGATCGACACCTCCGGCCCTAGCAGGACCTGCTTGCCCGGCTCCACGGTGTAACCGTCAGGGGACTCGCCGTACTCGGCCGCTACTGCCTTGACCTGGCCCGAAGGAATGACAGTGAAATCAAGGTTGCCGGCTTTGAACTCAAGGAAGGCGGTCTCGTCGTCCTTGAAGATCTTGAAGTCCACGCCATCAAGGTAGGCCTTCTGGCCATAGTAGTCGTCGAAGCGGACCACCTTGATGTACTGGTCATGAGCCCAAGGCTCCGCCATCATGAAGGGGCCGTTGCCGACCGGCTTCTCGGCAAAGGCCTTGGGATCCTTCTCCACTTCTTCCTTGGGCACCGGGCACAGGGAGGGATGGCTCACCACAAACTCGAAGTCAGCAAACGGGTACTCCAAGGTGACCTCGAGAGTGTAGTCGTCGACAGCCTTGACTCCTTCCAGCTCGGTCGCCGTGCCGTCCTGCATGGCCTGGAAACCCTTGACAGCGGACAGGTGGTAAGAGATCTCAGACTCGTTCACAGGGTTGCAGATGCGCTCCCATGCATACTTGAAATCGGCAGCAGTCACCTTGCGCCCGTTATGGAACTTGGCATCCTTGTTGAGGTGGAAAGTCCACACGCTGGCGTCGGCATTCGCTTCCCATTTCTCGGCCGCAGCCGGCACCAGCTTGCCGGCCTTGGAGTCGAAGAACAGAAGGCTGTCAAATACCGCGTTGATGACTTGGATGCCCTCCGATTCCTGGCCGTTCACCGGATCGATGAAGGCCGGCTCTCCGATATAGAAAGAGAAGGTGCCGCCCTTGACGGGCTTCTCTCCTCCAGCACCGGTCGTGCCCGTGGTCCCTTCTTCACCGCAAGCGCTGACAGCCACTGCTGTCACCGCTAGGACCAGAGCAAGCACGAGAAACACCAACATGTGCCGTTTGTTCATACTACTCATGCGATCGTACCCTCCTCCAGTTCTTGGTCCCCAAACCGCCCCGCAGTACTCAGCCTCGCAGCACCACCTCCTCGCCTTCTCGATGGCCGACCACGCAGTGCCCGTCCCAAGCTTCTGAGAGGCCTGTGGTTACACCACATAGGCCAGAGCTATAGCGACGATGAAGAACGCGACTGAACAACCGACCGTCAGACGATCGAGGTTCTTCTGCACGACGCCGCTCCCGCCGAACGTGCTCGAACCTCCGAAGGTGGCGGCAAGCCCGGTACCTTTGCCGGAGTGAAGGAACACAAGAAGGAGGACGGCTAAACCAAGGATGGTCTCCAATGCCACCAACACGTAGAGCACGTTCTTCTCCCTTTACACTCGAGCCCGCGGCAGCCGCGGACGGCACTTGAACAGGTCTTTACTTCCGTAAGTTACCACTAGAACCCTGAATTTGCATATAGAGGCTGACTATTCATGCCGACCACGTCTTCAACAGAGTGCCCTCCCTGTCATCTCCCCCGGCACTTCCAGTCCCATTAGACACAGTAGAGTGGGGGCGATGTCGGCCAGCCCCGCCCTCTCCCTCAGCCTCAGCCCGGGCTCGAGGACCACCAGGGGGACCGGGTTGGTGGTGTGGGCAGTATCGGGACTCCCATCGGGGGCCAGCATACATTCGGCGTTTCCGTGGTCAGCCGTGACGATGACGCGTGCCCTATAACTGCGCAGCGCCTCGACGGTCTGACCCAGGCAGCGGTCGACGTGCTCGAGCGCCTTCACCGTCGCCTGAAAGTCACCGGTGTGACCCACCATGTCGGGATTGGCGAAGTTGACCACCACGAAGCTAGGCTGCACCTCGACTAGCTTCGCGCGCAGGCAGTCCACCACCTCATACGCGCTCATCTGCGGCTTCTGATCATACGTTCCCACGTCTTTCGGAGAAGGCACGAGGCACCGTGTTTCGCCCGGGAAAGGGGCCTCTCTTCCCCCGTTGAAGAAGAAGGTCACATGCGCATATTTCTCGGTCTCGGCCACATGGAGCTGTCTCAGGCCGGCTGCACTCACCACCTCTGCCAGGACATTCCTGGGCTCCTCCTTGGGAAAAGCCGCCGGCACTCCCAGCCTGGGGTCGTATTCGGTCAACCCCACTACATCAAGGTCCGGCGGGCTTCCGCCCCGGTCGAACCCTGCGAAGTCTTCTTGGACAAGCGCCGCACACAGCTCCCGCGCTCGGTCCGGCCGAAAGTTGAAGAATATGACTCCGTCCCCATCCCTGAGTCTGGCGGAAGGCTCTTCAGCGACCACAGTCGGCTGGATGAACTCATCTGTCTCGCCCCTGGCATAAGCCTCGGCCACCGCGGCCGCGGCGTCCACGGCGTGGAGACCCTGTCCATGCACCATGGCATCATACGCGCGCTTCACCCTCTCCCAACGCTTGTCCCGGTCCATGGCCCAATAACGACCTGCCACCGTAGCGAGGCGACCTAGCCCTTGCGCCGTCAAGAACTCCCCGATCTCTTCCACATAACCCGCCCCCGCCGTGGGAGAGGTATCACGGCCGTCGGTGAAGGCGTGGACGTAGACCCGCTGCAGGCCTCTCTGCTTAGCCATGATCACCAGAGCTTCCAGGTGCCCTAGGGAGGAGTGGACGCCCGCATCCGAAAGAAGCCCGAGCAAATGAAGAGAGCCCCCCCGTTCCCGCGTGCGGTCCATCACCCCGCCTAAGACGGGATTGAGAAAGAACGACCCGTCAGCTATGGCTCGATTGATGAGAGACAAGTCCTGGTAGATGACCCGTCCCGACCCGATGGTGAGATGGCCGACCTCGGAATTGCCCATGACCCCAGGGGGAAGACCCACTGCCTCGCCGCTGGCCTCAAGGATCGCGTGCGGATAATTCGCCCATAGCTCGTCCCAGACCGGAGTCCGGGCTAGGCTGATGGCGTTCCCCGGCCCAGGCGGAGCCCATCCCCAACCGTCGAGAATCACCAGGGCAGCCGGTCTGACCGTAGCAGCCGGCTTCGCAGCGCCGGCCGACCCCGCAGCAGCAGCCGGTTCCACGCCACTGCCTGCCGAGCCATTACCACCGGCAGCAAGGCGCCCCGTTCCCCGCCCTGTAGCGCTGCCCCCGCGCTCACCCATCACTGCCTCGTCTTCTCTGAAACCGCACGATGCGCACAAACGACTCCAGGGCGAGACTGGCCCCTCCTACCAACGCCCCGTCGATGTCGGGCTGATCCATGAGCATGTCGACATTGTCTGGTCTTACGCTGCCGCCGTACAGTATGCGCACTGTACGTGCAGCCGACTCCCCCAGCCGTGCGGCGACCTGGCCGCGGACGAAAGCCATGGCTTCTTCGGCCGTCTCGGGGGTGGCTGTCTTGCCCGTCCCGATAGCCCAAACGGGCTCATAGGCGATCACTACTTGCGCGGCCTCCTCCGGGCGGACTGCGGCCAGCCCAGTGTGGATCTGCCGCGCCAGCACTTCCTCGGTCCGGCCCTCCTCCCTTTCCCCCTCGGTCTCTCCTACGCAGACTATAGGAAGGAGACCGCAGTCCAGGGTCGCGCGGACTTTGTTCTTGACGCCGGTGTCGGTCTCCCCGAACAATCGCCTGCGTTCCGAATGGCCGATGATGACCGCCTTTACACCCAGGTCAGCCAACATCGCGGCCGAGACCTCACCGGTGTAGGGCCCCTCTTTCTCCCAGAAGACGTCTTGCGCCGCAACGCCGATGCCGCTCCCCTTGGCTGCTTCCACCGCGTGCGCAAGGCCAACGAAAGCCGGCGCCACTATGACCTGTCGGTCGGCCAGCCGCCCCAGCGAAGAGGCAAGCGCACGGATGAACTCCGCGCCCTCGCCGGCTGTCTTGTACATCTTCCAGTTGCCGGCGATGAGCGGCTGGCGGCTGGCCCCGCCGGACTTCATAGCGGTCACTCGCTCTCCCTGTCCGCGAGCACTTCCACTCCGGGAAGGGCCGCACCCTCGATGTACTCGAGCGAGGCTCCGCCCCCCATGGACACATGATCCATCTTCTCGGCCAGCCCGAACTTGTTGACGGCAGCAACAGAATCACCACCGCCGACTACCGTGATCCCGGGACAGGCAGCCATGGCTTCGGCGACCGCCCTGGTGCCTTCAGCAAAGGGGGCCAGCTCAAACACCCCCATAGGTCCGTTCCAAAAGACCTCACCAGCCTGAGCGATCGCCTCGGCGTAGAGTGCAGCCGTCCGCGATCCTATGTCCAAAGCCATCCAGCCCGCCGGCACCGCTTTGGCTGCGACTACCTTCGTCTCTGCGCTTTCCGACAGTTCCTCCGCCACCACCAGGTCAGTAGGCAAGCTGAGCTCACACCGGCTCGAGCTTGCCCTAGCCAGAGCTGCCGCTGCCGCTTCGAGCCCTTCTTCTTCCACCTTGCTCGCCCCTACCTCACCGCCTTGGGCTTTGAGGAAAGCCAAAGCCATCGCCCCTCCGATGAGGAGACGATCCGCCAAATCGAGGAAGCGGTCGATGACCTTCACCTTGTCGGTGACCTTGGCACCACCCAGCACCACTACGAACGGCCGCTGGGGCTTGGCCAACAGCCCCTCCAGGGCAAGCAGTTCCTTCTCCATCTGGAATCCGGCTACCGCCGGAAGTTTCATCGCCAGCCCGGCTGTACTCACATGCGCGCGGTGGGCTGCGCTGAACGCATCATTCACGTAGACGTCGGCCAGGCGGGCCAGCTCTTCGACCAGAGAAGGGTCGTTCTTCTTCTCACGAGGATCGAACCGCGTGTTCTCAAGCACCAAGACGTCTCCCGGCTTCATAGCCGCGACCGCCGCTTCGACACTGGGCCCGCAGAGCTCATCCAACTTCCGCACCGGAGCCCCCAGGAGTTGGGCAAGGTGCAAGGCCACGGGATCGAGACGCAAGGCCGGGTCAGGTGCATCCTTGGGCCGGCCCAGATGCGAGAGCAGGATCACCCGCCCTCCCCGCTCTCGCAGGTACTGGATGGTAGGTAAGGCAGCCCGGATCCTGCTGTCATCTACGACCTGACCGTCCTTGAGCGGCACGTTGAAGTCCACCCTCACCAGCACCCGTTTGTCAGCGACTTCTATATCCCTGACCGTCTTCTTCACTTTCCTTTTCCCTCCATCTGACTGGGTTCCATCGAGGAACTTGGCACGGCGGCAGCTCAAAGCAGCCGCAGGCAGAGATCCACCAGCCGATTGGAGAACCCCCACTCGTTGTCATACCAAGCCACCAGCTTGGCCTGGCGACCCAACACCATAGTCAAGCCCGCATCGAAGATGCAAGAATGGGGGTCGCCCACGATGTCCGCAGAGACCAAGGGATCGGTGGTGTAACGAAGAATGCCGGCCAGAGGACCTTCAGCGGCCTCTTTGACGGCCGCGTTGATCTCTTCAGCCGTAGCTTCGCTGCTTAGAGTGAGGACCAGGTCGACGACCGAACCATCCGGCACGGGAACGCGTAGAGCAAAACCGTCCAACCTGCCTTTGAGCTCAGGCAGAACAAGACCGATCGCCCGGGCTGCTCCCGTTGACGTGGGGATGATCGAGACCGCGGCCGCGCGAGCCCGCCGCAAGTCCTTGTGGGGCAGGTCCAGGATGCGCTGATCGTTGGTGTAAGCGTGGACAGTGGTCATGAAGCCCTGCTCGACCCCGAACCTGTCAAGCACCACCTTCACGAGCGGCGCTAGGCAGTTGGTGGTGCAGCTTGCGTTGGAGATGATGTGATGCCGGGCCGGGTCGTAGTCGGCGTCATTGACCCCCATGACCACGGTGAGGTCGGGATCTTTCGCGGGAGCGCTGATCAAGACCTTCTTTGCCCCTTGGTCTAGGTGGCGCGCAGCCTGGGCTCTGTCGGTGAAGTGTCCGGTGCATTCCACCACGATGTCGACCCCGAGCTCCCGCCACGGCAGCAGGCCGATGTCGGCTGCCGAGAGTACCTTGATCTCCCGCCCTTCAAAGACGAGCGAACCTTCCCCTCCGAAGACTTCACCTGGCCACACCCCATGCACACTGTCATACTTGAGGAGATGGGCCATGGTGGCTGCATCAGTCAGGTCGTTGACCGCCACCACTTCGAAGGCGGCGGACCGCTTGGTCGCGGCCCGCAGGAAGAGTCGGCCTATACGACCGAACCCGTTGATTGCCACTCGAGTGCTCATGTCTGCGACCCTCCTCGTGGTTGGATCGGATGTCTTGGCTTGCGCCTGGTTGTGATCTCCAGTCTGTTTCACGTCCACCGGGACGACGGCTGGATACTAACACAGCCTTCACCCGGACCTCCGCCGAGCCTCGCCCCTCAGCGTGAGTCCCGTCGGGCCTCGCCCCTCAGCGAGTTCGACCAGCCGGCGCAGACGATGATTCACTGCCGAGCGAGTGAGTCCCTGCCCGCCTACCTCGGCCAACTCACCCAGATTCAGGTAGGGGAACTCGGAGCGAAGCATCGCTATCTCCCGGAGGGCTGGCGATAACATTTGCAGACGTCCGCTTTGCTCCAACACAGCGATGGCAGCCAGCTGACGCGCAGCTGCTTCACTAGTGCGGCGCAGGTTGGCAGAATCACAGTTGGCCAGGCGATTCGCCCGTGAACGTACCTCTTTGACCACTGACTGCTCCTCCACAGCAAGAGCAGCGTCACTGGCTCCCGCTGCCGCCAGGAGTCCGGCTACCTCGTCTCTCCCTTTGAGATAGACCACGTAGCTCCCCCGTCGGCCGCATAGCCCCGGGTGGAAATCCATGCCCTCCAGCAGGAGGACCAGGTCACTCGCGAAGGTCTCATGTGGTGTGGTGATCTCCAGGTGAGCCTCGCGCTGAGGAGCGTTGGCCGAGCCGGCCCCCATCAAGACGCCCCGCAGGAAGGCACTACGGCAGCAGGACTTCTTGACCACCCGGCGGGAGATGCCGTGCTCCAATTCGAAGCGGTCGCTAAGGACCCCCATCTCATTCAGCGCTTGCAGAGCAGCGGGGGTTCCTTTGATGCGCACTTCATAGACCAAGCGGTGTTGGAACCGCGGTTCCCGGCGGGTGAGCAGTTCTCCTTCGGCTCCGTACGCCTTGAACACGGAGTAAGCCAGTTTGGCGGCGCCCTGCGTCGTCGTTTCCAGACGTATCTCATACCGCTCGCTTTCGACCGTCCCGCCGCGGATCAGGAATGAGCCGACCGTGTGCATCAGACCGGCCACTACGGCCAAACGACAGCAGCCTTGCTTCTGCTCCACCCGGGCCAACTCCTCTCGGAAGCTGCGCGAGAAGCCCGCTGTCATCTCAAGGCTCCCGTCCTACATCCCGGTGCGACACGCTGATCACCAGAGACTCGTCATTCCGCAAACGCCGAGCCAGGTCCTCGACCAGGACCACCGAGCGGTGCCTACCCCCCGTACAACCAATGGCAACTACCAACCGGCGCTTCTGCTCCCGCACGAAACCTGGCACGAGCGAGCGGATGAGTACCGCGACCCGGCGCAGAAACGCCGCCGCTTCCTGTCGGCCCAGGACAAAGTCTTTCACCGGACCATCCAGACCACTAAGCGGACACAACTCGGCTACCCAATATGGGTTGGGCAGGAAGCGGGCGTCAAACACCATGTCGGCGTCGTCGGGCAGTCCGTACTTGTAGCCGAAAGACTCCAGACTGAGAAAGAGCTGGTTGCTAAGCTGATCCGCCAGCAAAGTCTCTTCCAGGCGACGGCGTAGCTCCCGCGGGGTCAGACCGGTAGTATCGATCACGATGTCCGCCCGCGCGCGCAAAGGAGACAGGAGGCTCCGTTCCGCGGCTATGCTTTCGCCTAAGCTGGGCCGGAGGATGGGGTGAGGGCGCCTCGACGACTGATAGCGGGCTACCAAGACCTCGTCTGTAGCCTCGAGATACACCAGGCGTAAGTCGACTCCCTTCGCCTCGAGATGGGCGAGGGCCTCTCCTACCTGGCCGAAATAGGCCTTCCCCCGGGCATCGAACACTACCGCTATCCTATTGACCCGGCTCCCCTCCAGACCGAACAGCTCTACCACCCGGGGAAGCATCTGCGGCGGTAGATTATCGATACAGAAGTAGCCCATGTCTTCGAAGGTGGCGACCGCCTCTGACTTCCCGGCTCCGGAAAGGCCGGTGATGACGGTGACATGAAGTGGGGCAGCTCTTTCCTCTGGGCGGCAGATCTCCCTAGCAGCCGCGTCAGAGACCGGAGCTTCACTCATGGGGGTGAGCGCTGGAGAGACGCTTTCTTCTCTATCCTTGCCCATCGCTCACCAGCCCTTCTCCAAGCCTGCCGGGGGGACTCCCCGCGGCGTGCGCTAAGCTCCCCTGCGACACATGGGTCCTCTCATGCTCTAACAGCAGCTCTTTCCAAGCTGGGTCTTCTCCATACCTTCCCAGGCGCCCGTCAGCTAACACCACCCGATGACAGGGCAACACCACGGGGACCGGATTGGTGGCCATGGCCGTGCCCACCGCCCGGGCCGCCCGCGGGTAGCCAGCCAGCAGGGCCAGCTCACCGTAGCTGACGGTCTCTCCCGGGGGGACCTGCAGGAGAGATCGATACACGTGCAGGCGAAAAGCTGTACTGGCCAACTTCTTTAGAGGCACCTCGTCCAGCCCGAAGGCGAGCCTTTCTCCCCGGAAATAGGCCTCTAACCTCTCCGCCCACAAGAGCAGGGCGTCGGCATCGCGACGCAGGAGTGGCTCTCCGGCCGCCTTCGGGGGCATAAGCCCTGACTCTGACCGAGGCGACTGGCCCAGCCTCGGCAGCTCCACCCCAGCCAGCGTTCCCTCGCTCACGAAGACCCGACCACTCCCCCACGGAGTGGTGAAAAACGTCCATGGCATCCCGGTGATCATTCTCTCTTAGCCCCATCAACCCGTCTTGTGGAGATAGGCGTAGAGGTCGCGGGCCACTTTCCCGGGTAGACCAGGAACCGCTTCCAGCTCTTCACGGGTGGCCTGTAGGACCCTGTCCGGTGAGCCGAAGTACCGCACGATGGCTTTCCTACGTTTCTCCCCTATGCCCGGCAACTGGTCTAGAACCGAGTCCGTCACCCGAGCCGCTCTCTTCGCCCGATGGTACCCGATAGCGAACCGGTGGGCCTCATCCCGCACCCTTTGTAAGAGTAAGAGACCGGGGTGATCCTTCGGCAGGTCGAGCGGTTCCGCCGACCACGGCACGAAGACCTCCTCTTCTCGCTTGGCCAGCGCCACCACCGTGAGCACGCCGGCCAACCCAGCCTCCTCGACTCCCTCCAGCGCGGCGCTGAGCTGCCCTCTGCCCCCGTCGATCAACACGACGTCGGGGACCGCCTCAAAGGAAGGATCGTAACCTTCTCCCTTGGTCAAAGCAGGCAAGGGCGGGCGCTCTTTGGAGAAGCGACGCACGATGACCTCGCGGAGAGCGGCGTAGTCATCCTGCCCGGCGATGGTCTTGATAGCGAACTTCCGATAGTCACTCCGCTTAGGAACCGCCCCCTCGAACACCACCATGGAGGCAACGGTGTCCTCACCACCCAGGTTGGAGACGTCGTAGCCCTCGATGCGAAGGGGCAGACCGGGCAAGCCCAGACTGACTTGAAGCGCTTCGAGGGCCGCTAGCTTGCGCTCCCGCGTCTTTTCCTCGCGCAGACGCTCGTGAGCCAGAGCCAGTTCGGCGTTTTGGTCCGCCAGAAGCTGGAGCCGTCGCTTGTCCCCCCTCTCCGCCGTCTTGACCGTGATCTTGCTCCCCCGCAGCCCCTCGATCAAGGCCGCCAACGCCTCCCTCTCTTCCACACGCGCCGGGACGATCAACTCGGCCGGCAACGCGGGCACGGACGCGTAGTACTCAGCCACGAACCGCCGAAAGACCTCGTCAGGGGTCGCCCCGTCGACATTCACGAGCGTGAAGCTGCGACGGTCGACCACCCGGCCATCCCGCGTCACAAACACCTGGACGTTGGCGCCCCAGTCGTCCACCGCCATACCCGTGACATCCGCCGCCCCCAAGGCCCCCGACTCCATTTGCTGACCCTCTAGAACGTGTTGGAGGGCCAGCAACCTATCTCGGTACAGGGCCGCTGCCTCGAACTGCAGTTGCTCGGCCGCCTCGTTCATCGCTCTCTCCAGCTCTGCTGGAAGCGCCTTTTCCCGACCGCTCAAGAAGGCGACCACCTGCGTGACCAGAGCCCGATAGTCCTCGCGACTCACCCGCCCCAGGCACGGCGCCAGACAGCGTCCGATGTGGAACTGTAGGCAGGGCGACCCCGAGGGACGACCCGGCTCTCTGCCCCGACATGAGCGCACCGGAAAGACCTTGCGCAGAGTATCCAGAGTCTCCCGCACTTTGGCGGCGCTGGCATAGGGGCCGAAGTACATGTCCCCTTTGCGATGAGCTTCCCTCGTGAACTTGACCCGCGGAAATTCTTCACTAAGAGTGACGGCGATATAGGGGTAGGACTTGTCATCCCGCAGCCTGATATTGAAAGGCGGGCGATGCTGCTTGATGAGGTTGTGCTCGAGCAGTAGAGCTTCGACCTCGCTGGCAGTCACAATCCATTCAAGAGAGGCCGCTCTACTCACCATCTCCCGCACCTTGACAGGGACCCCTCTTCCCGTCGGTCCCGGTTCGAGCGCAGGGATATAGCTCGCCAGTCGCTTGCGTAGGGAGAGAGCTTTCCCGACGTAAAGAAGCAACCCCTCGCTGTCCCGGAAAAGATAGACGCCGGGCAGATCGGGAGCTTGCTTGATCGACTCGTGCAAGTCTTCGTTGGTGGTCATCTACGTCATAACCCGGCCGTTGCCCACTGTGGCTTTGTACCTAGCTTCGCAGGGTGAAGTTTACCCCAGGGTGGGCCAGCCAGGACCGCGGTCGCGGCTCTGCCTAGTGAGGGCTGCGGCGATGCGGACCGAGCAGCCGGCTCTAGATACCGTGCTATACTTTCGCGCCTCTGGGCCGCTGCGCCCCCGCAGGGGTGAAGCTTGGCCCCCGGGCCCTTTCCAGACCGATGGAGGTTGAGGTGGCACTGGCAGGACTTCCTCTGGATGAACGGGAGATGGTCCTGGATCTCATTGCGCAGATCCATGAGCGCATGTTGACCCCCGACAAGATCAGGGCCTGGGACCGCGACGAGGTGTTCCCCGAAGACGTCATCCGCGAGTTACTCAGTCCGCGGATCGGTCTGCAACTCCTTTTCATCCCGGAGGAGTACGGCGGCATGGGAGGAGGAGCCCGCGATGTGGCCGCAGTCTCCGAGGCCCTGGCCCGCATCTGTCTGGGAGTAGGGACGGCCTTTCTCGCTATCCATCTCGGCACCGATCCCATCCTAGTGGGCGCGACTCCGGAACAGAAGGAGAAGTGGCTGGGCAAGCTGGCCACGGGCGAAGCCATCGTGGCCTACGCGGCTACTGAACCCGAGGCCGGCAGTAACCTGGCCAGTCTTAAGACCACTGCCACTCCGGTAGAGGACGGAGAAGGCCGTATCATCGGCTACCGCATCACCGGCAATAAGCAGTTCATTTCTAATGGTGGCTATGCCGACTTCCTGACCGTCCTCGCCCAGACCCCCCAGGGACCCTCCTTCTTCATCGTCGAGAAGGGAACGCCGGGCTTCGTACCTGGAAAGCCGGAGGAGAAGCACGGGATCCGAGCCTCCAACACGGCCGCGCTTTCCTTTGCTGAGGTCTTTGTTCCCGCGGAGAACCTGGTGGGAGGCGTTCCGGGCCAGGGCATGGTCCAGGCGAACAAGGTCTTCGGTTACACCCGCTTGATGGTGGCAGCCTTCGGTCTAGGAGCGGCGGCAGCCGCTCTTGAGAAGGCTATCGCCTACGCCCACGAGCGCGTCCAGTTCGGATCGCCGCTCATAGAGAAGCAGGGCTACACACACAAGCTCCTTCTGCCCTACGTGGTCAAGCTGGCTGCGGCTCGGGCCTACATCGAGGAAGTGGCGCTGCGCTTGGATTCGGGGGAGACCGACCTCGAAGTCGAGGGCTCGGTGGCCAAGCTCTTCACTACGGAAGTCGGGAACGCCTGTGCCGACGCCGCCATTCAGGCTCTAGGTGGTTACGGGTACATCCGCGAATATGATGTGGAGAAGATCAAGCGCGACGTCAAGATTCTCACCATCTACGAGGGCACCAGCGAGATCCAGCAGCTCATCATAAGCACCTTCCGTTGGCGGTCTTCTGTCCAGTCGAAGGGCGCCTTCTACGAAGACATGGCCCGTCGGCTGGACGAGATAGCGAGCGTTCGCTCCGATCTCAAGGCCGAAGTCCTGGCGGCCACTGTGCGTTTACTCAATCGGCTGTTCGCCGAAGCTCATCGGACCAAGGCCACCAGGCAGCAGCATGTCATGTTCCGGCTCGCTGACCTAGCCTCGCTGGCCGAGACCGGGGCCGCCCTGGTGACCAAGGCCGCAGCCCAGGAAGGGCGGCCCACCCCCGAGCAGGAGTATCTCGTTCTCTGCAGCCGTGTCAATGCCGCCTACGTGGCCCAGCAGACACACAGCATCGCGACCGAGATCTTGTACGGAGCCGGTTTCTGGGACCAAGCCCAGGCCGCTGAGGTGCTTGCCAGCTCGGGCCTGGACTTGATCACGGCCATGAGTGGTCTCGTAGCTGACCTTGACGCTATGCGGCTGCTTATAGCCGGCCCCGGGTTCGCGCCACTGCTCAGAGTCTAGGGTGCTATGAAGCCTGAGCCAAGACTCCCAGAGGATCCTACTAGATGGCCTCTTATGCCCTTGAGTCCTGACGCGACGGTCCCGACAAGACCATGAGTTCACGCGACCGCCTTCTGGAACTCCTTCGCCTGTTCGCCGAGGCCCATGGGCTTTCGGGGTACGAAGACGACGTCGCCCAGCTGCTCTCTGCACATTTGCAGCCCCTAGTCGACGAGGTACGCATCGACACGCTGGGGAACGTGATAGGCGTGCGGGCGGGAGAGGGTCCGGCGGTGATGGTCGCCGCCCATATGGACGAGATCGGCCTCATGGTCCGTCACATCGACGAGGATGGCTTTCTGCGGGTGGTCTCGGTCGGGGGCTGGTTCGATCAGACCATACTCAGCCAGAGAGTGATCATCCACTGTCGAGACGGACGCAAGGTGCTGGGAGTAGTCGGCTGCCGGCCGCCTCATCTCATGGATGCCGAGGAGCGCAAGAAGCCGGTCAAGCTCAAGGATATGTTCGTGGACTGCGGGGCGACCAGCGCTGCCAACGCCGCCGAACTGGGGGTGGAGATCGGATGCCCCATAACCATCGACCGCGATCTGCGTCCGCTCGGTAACGACTTCGTGACCGGAAAGGCCCTCGACAACCGGGCCGGCATCGTGATGATGCTCTCCGCCCTCGAACGGCTGCGCAACATCACCGTGAAGGCCACCATCCTAGCCGTGGGTACGGTGCAAGAAGAGGTCGGCCTCAAAGGGGCGCGCACCAGCGCCTACGGCTTGTCTCCCGACGTAGCCTTGGCTACCGACGTCACCATACCTGGCGACCATCCGGGCGTGAGCAAGAGCGAAGCCTCCGTCGCCACCGGCAAGGGACCCTCCCTCACCGTACTTGACGCCGCCGGGCGAGGCGTCATCGCGCCCCGACGGGTGTTGCGCTGGCTCCGCGAGACCGCCGAGGAGGCCAGCTTGCCCTACCAGCTCAATGTAGGCGACGCCGGTAACACCGATGCTACCGCTATCAGCATCAGCAAAGCCGGCATACCCTGCAGCGTGATCAGCGTACCCGCCCGTTACATCCACTCGCCGGTCGAAGTGCTCTCCTTGCAGGACCTCGAGAACGGCGCCGCCCTCATCGCCGCAGCCCTGCAGTCGGCTCACCGTTATTTCTAGGCTCTCTGGCCCCCAGCGGCCCGGGCCCGCTCCCAGGCTACCTGCCCTTGAGGGCCTCTTCTATCTGCTTGACCTTCGCCGAGCCGTAGTAGCCGCAATTACCCTTCTTCTGGTCGGGCTCGATCGCCTTCTCTTTGACGATCTTGCTGACCTTGCTGGCCGGAACCCCTAGTCTCTCCGCGATCTTGGCAGTAGTAAGCAGCTCGTCGTTCATCGCCCTGGCCCTCCTTGGCTTCGCTCTTCTCGACTCCTATTCCCGTTTTCTTGACCAGTGGCACGCAGACGCTGCGCCCGCGCCCAACCGGCAGCAGCCGCCTCCAGCTCCCCGGCGAGGAACGGGGGTACCCTGCCTCTCACCCGGACCTCTTCGTCTCGGTACTCCACTACCACCGTGCCCCGTTCCCTCACCCGAGCCAACAATTCGCCAGCCGAGTAGGGCAGGCACATGTCAACCTCGGACCAAAGACCGGCAAAGACCTCGGCGATCATGTCCCGCAGCCGTTCGATCCCCTCTCCCCGCAGGGCGGAGACTCGCACCACATAAAGATCGTCACGCTTCACTATGTCGCGGATATCCACGTTCTTGGCCAGGGCTAGGTCGACTTTGTTCAAACAAACGATCCTAGGTTTCTCCCCGGCTCCCAGTTCTTCCAGCACCGTCTGGACCGTCCGCCTATGTACGGCCGCGTACCGGTCCGACAGATCGACCACCTCGAGAAGGGCGTCAGCTCGGGAGACCTCTTCCAAGGTGGCGCGGAAAGCCTCCACCAGCTGGTGTGGCAGCTTATGGATGAAGCCCACGGTGTCGCTCGCGAGGACGGTCTGGCCATCCCGCAGACGGACACGCCGGGTGGTGGGGTCCAGGGTCGCGAACAGCATGTCTTCCGCGTAGGCCGCCTCCTCGCCGACCAGAGCGTTGAGCAGAGTCGACTTGCCGGCGTTCGTGTAGCCGACTATGGCCAGAGTAGGCAGGAGACGGCGGTCTCTGGCCCGCGCTGCTGTCTCGCGACGTCTTCTCACCTCCTCCACCCGCTCTCGGGTCTTCTTGATGCGTTGCCGGATCACCCGACGGTCGGTCTCCAGCTGGGTCTCGCCCGGTCCCCGGGTCCCAATCCCACCGCCGGTGCGGGAAAGATGGGTCCACAACCTGGTGAGCCGAGGAAGCTGATATTCGAGCTGAGCTAGTTCGACCTGGATGCGGCCTTCATGCGTATGGGCCCGCTGTGCGAAGATGTCCAGGATCACGCCGCTGCGGTCGAGGACCTTGACATCGAGTAGCTCCTCCAGCGAGCGCTGCTGCCGCGGGGAAAGCTCGTCGTCGGCTACCAGCAGGGAAAAGCCCGTCGCGGACTTGGCTTCCTTGAGCTCTTCGGCCTTCCCTTTACCCACGTACCAGGTAGGATGAGCCGATTCCCTCCTCTGCTCCATCATGCCCACTACCTCGGCCCCCGCGGTCTCCACCAGGGAGGCCAGCTCCCGGAGCGATTCCGCTGCCGTCCACCCACCAGACTCATCGGTTTCGACCGCGACCAGAAAGGCGCGTTCCCGTTGCGTGGTATCGACCGGACCTATGAGCCTTGTTTTCTTCACGCGACCCCTTGCTCCACCTTGTCCCGGGGGTAGAGGGGGAGCACCCGACGCAGCACTTTGCCGGTCTCGCTCGCTGGGTTCAGACAGACTTCCTCTGGAGTACCCGCAGCTACCACCTGGCCCCCAGCCTCGCCGCCTTCCGGCCCCAGATCGATGATCCAGTCGGCGGACTTGATCACATCTAGGTTATGCTCGATCACCAACACCGTGTTCCCCGCATCCGCCAGCCGCTGCAAAACCGCGAGCAGCTTCTCCACGTCCGCGAAATGCAGGCCGGTGGTCGGCTCATCCAAGATATACAACGTGTTTCCCGTTGCCACCTTCGCCAACTCGGTCGCCAGCTTCACGCGCTGGGCCTCACCGCCCGAGAGCGTGGTCGAAGGTTGACCCAGCTTGATGTAATCCAGCCCCACGTCAGCCAGGGTCTTGAGGCGGCGCCTGATCTTGGGCTGGTTGGCGAAGAAGTCCAGAGCCTCCTCCACGCTCATGTCGAGCACTTCCGCCACGTTCTTGCCTTTGAACCTGACCTCGAGCGTCTCCCGGTTGTATCTCTTGCCCTGGCAGACATCGCAGGGCACGTACACGTCCGGTAGGAAATGCATCTCTATCTTGATAGTGCCATCCCCCTTGCAGGCCTCACAGCGACCGCCCTTGACATTGAAGCTGAAGCGGCCCGGCCGGTAACCGCGTATCCGAGCCTCCGTGGTCTGCGAGAACAGTTCTCGGATGTGGTCGAACACCCCGGTGTAGGTTGCCGGATTAGAGCGCGGAGTCCGCCCAATCGGTGACTGGTCGATGTTGATGACCTTGTCAAGCTGCTCGATGCCTTCGATACGGTCGTGGTCCCCCGGGCGCACCGGCACGCGGTTGATGAGATTGCAGAGACTGCGGTAGATGACGTCATTCACCAACGTCGACTTCCCCGAACCAGAGACACCGGTGACACAGACGAACATCCCCGTCGGAACAGCCACGTCGATGTTCTTGAGGTTGTGTTCCCGCGCCCCTCGCACCGTGAACCACCCCCTGGGCCGTCGCCGGCCCTCCGGCACGGCGATGACGCGCTCCCCGGCCAAGAAGCGCCCAGTGAGCGACCGCGGCTCCGCCAAGATGGCGGAGAGGGGACCGCTTGCCACCACCTCTCCCCCGTGCTCTCCCGCGCCGGGGCCCATATCCACGATGAAATCAGCCGAACGCATGGTCTCCTCGTCATGCTCGACGACTATGACTGTGTTGCCTTGGTCGCGCAGGCGAAGCAGGGTATCGATCAACTTGCGGTTGTCACGTTGGTGCAGACCGATAGACGGTTCGTCGAGTATGTAGAGGACTCCCACCAAGCTCGACCCGATCTGGGTGGCCAGCCGGATACGCTGGGCCTCGCCGCCAGAAAGGGTACCCGCGCTCCGATGAAGGCTGAGGTATCCGACCCCGACTGCTTCCAAGAACTGCAGCCGGTCCCTTATCTCTTTGAGCACGCGGCCGCCGATGAGACGTTCCCGTTCACTCAAGTCCAGCTGGTCGAGAAAGCCGATCAGCTCCGTGACGGAGAGACAGCTTAGTTCGTAGATGTTGAGGCCTCCCACCCGCACAGCGAGTGAGGCCGGCTTGAGACGCGCGCCTTTGCAGGACGGACAAGGTCGGTCGGCCAGATATTCCTCGATCTTGTTGCGCACGTAATCGGAGTCGGTCTCCCGATAGCGCCGCTCCAGCTGCGGGATCAGGCCCTCGAAGCTGGTTAGATAACTGCGCTTCTGCCCGGCCCGGTTGAAGTAGGAGACGTAGAGACGCTCTCCCCTGGTCCCGTAAAGCAGCATATCCCGCGCCTCGGGCGGAAGATCACGCCAAGGAGTGGTGAGCTCGAACCCGTAGCGTTCAGCCACCGCTTTCATTATCTGCTCGTAATAGCGGGAGCCGCTGCCGCTCCAGGGGAGCAACACCCCTTCCGCCAGAGACAGAGAAGGGTCCCCCACTACCAACGCGGGGTCGATCTCTCTCCGCGCACCCAGGCCCCCGCACATTTCGCAGGCGCCATGAGGAGAGTTGAAGGAGAAGATACGGGGTGCCATCTCCGGAAGTGAGACCCCATGCTCGGGACAAGCCAGGTTCTCGGAGAAAAGCAGACTGGTCGGCGAGTCGCCGCTGGCCGCGTACACATCGATGATCACCAGCCCCCGCCCTTCCGACAAGGCGGTCTCCACCGAGTCCGACAGGCGACGCCGCACCCCCTCCTTCATCACCAGGCGGTCCACGACGACGCTGATATCATGTCGCACGTTCTTCTCGAGTTCGGGAAGCTCTTCGTCCAGACTGTACTGCCGGCCATCGATCTCGACCCGAGTGAACCCTTCCTGCCTTACGTGGTCCAGAACGTCCTTGTGCCAGCCTTTCTGACCTCTTACCACTGGCGCCTTGACCTGGAACCGAGTGCCCGGCTCCAGGCCCATGATCTGATCGACGATCTGCTCCTTGCTCTGACCCTCGATCGGCCGACCGCATAGCCAACAGTGCGGACGGCCTATGCGGGCATAGAGCAGCCGCAGATAGTCATAGATTTCGGTGACCGTGCCTACGGTCGAGCGGGGATTGCGGGAGGTGGTCTTCTGGTCTATGGAGATGGCAGGAGATAGGCCCTCGATGGAATCCACGTCAGGCTTCTCCATCTGGCCCAAGAACTGGCGCGCGTAAGCAGAGAGACTCTCCACATAGCGCCTCTGCCCTTCGGCGTAGATGGTGTCGAAGGCCAGACTCGACTTGCCCGACCCAGAAAGGCCGGTGATGACGATGAACCGGTCTCGAGGTAGGGAAAGGGAGATATCCTTAAGATTGTGCTCCCGGGCGCCCCGGATTACGATGTTTTCTGCTCCCATCTTTTCCACTGGATTCTAGCAGCCTGCAGCAAGAAAGCAGCTACCTACGACGGGAAAGCAGCCACCGGTAGCAGAGACGCGAGAGGGAAGAAGAAGGAGGAGGTGGAGGTAAGGGGACTCGAACCCCTGGCCTCAACGCTGCCAGCGTCGCGCTCTCCCAACTGAGCTATACCCCCACAGGCGGGCACGGATTATAACCGCTCGGGCCAGGCTGTGCAACTCGATGGTATGCCTCACGCGCTGGCCTTCCGGCGAAGCGGTCTATTCCACCGACTCGGCCGGCGCCTGTTTCCAGAGGACGTCCAGCCGATAGAAGTCCCTGGACTCGGGCGTGAACACGTGCACGATGAAATCAAGGTAATCAAGAAGTATCCATTCGCCCGCCGTCTCCCCCTCAGTGCCAGCCGGCAGCATGCCATAGTCGAGCTTGAGCCGACGGCCTACCTCTTCAGCGATGCGCTTGGTGAGACGTACGTTGCGCCCCGTGCAGATGACCAGGAAGTCCGTGTAGCTCACTACCTCACGCATGTCAAGCACACGAACGTCCTCGGCCTTTACAGCGGCCGCCGCCCGTGCCGCTGCCAACGCCCTCTCTTTCACCGCCTGGGGACTGGAGTCACTTGGCGCCGGCCGAGGACGCGGCCGCCGAACCACGGCTTCCAGTGGCGGCGGCAGGGTGCTGTCAGGAGTCTCCACGGTCACTCCCATTCGATGGTGGACGGAGGCTTGCTGGATATATCGAGGACCACCCGGTTCACCCCAGGTACCTCGTTGATGATCCGCTGAGATATCCGCTCCAAGAGGTCATGGGGCAAGCGCGCCCAGTCCGCAGTCATGGCATCGTCGGAAGTGACCGCCCTGATGACGACCGGATAGGCGTACGTGCGCTCATCGCCCATCACTCCTACGCTGCGGATAGCCGGCAACACGGCGAAAGACTGCCAAAGACGCCGGTACCAGCCGCCTCTTCTGACCTCTTCCAAGAGTATCGCATCCGCCTCCCGTAGGATACGCAGCCGCTCTTCGGTCACCTCTCCAATGATGCGGATAGCAAGGCCAGGACCAGGGAAAGGCTGTCGCCACACAATGTTCTCGGGGAGACCCAGTTCCTCCCCCACCACCCTGACCTCGTCCTTGAACAGCATGCGCAGCGGTTCCACCAGCTCGAATTCCATGTCCTCCGGAAGCCCGCCTACGTTGTGATGAGACTTGATCTTGGCGGCTTGCCGCGTGCCCGACTCGATGACGTCCGAGTAAAGCGTCCCCTGCACCAAGAAGGACACCTTGCCCAGACGCCCGGCCTCCTCCTCGAAGGTCCGTATGAACTCTTCGCCGATGACCTTACGCTTCTGCTCGGGATCGACCACGCCCACAAGTCTGCTGAGGAACCGTTCCTGGGCCTGCACGTGGACGAGCGGCACATGGAAATGCCGCCGGAAGGTGTCCTCCACCTCCTGGCCTTCGCCTTTGCGCATGAGCCCGTGGTCCACGAAGATGCAGGTGAGTTGGTCACCTACCGCTTTATAGGTGAGCAGCGCCGCCACCGCCGAGTCGACGCCCCCGGAAAGACCGCATATGACCCGTTCCTGGCCCACCTGGGCTCGGATGCGCTCGACCGCGTCCTCGATTATGGAGACCGGCGTCCAGGTAGGGGCCAGGTCGCATACGTTGTAGAGGAAATTCTTGAGGATCTCTTGCCCCTGCTCGGTGTGCTTGACCTCAGGGTGGAATTGGACCCCGTACAACCCTTCCGCAACGCATTCCATGGCTGCGACCGGCAAATGAGGGCTGCGAGCCGTGACCTTGAACCCGGCCGGCACCTCGAGCACTGAGTCGGCATGGCTCATCCAGCACGTCATCTCCTTGGGAAGGCCGGTAAAGAGGAGGCTCTCCTCTGTGACTGCGAGGGGTCGCCCGCCATACTCAGCCAGCTCGGTACGGGCGACCGTGCCGCCCCTGAGCTTAGCCAGCAGTTGCAGCCCGTAACAGATGCCGAGAACAGGGATTCCTAGGCTCAAGAGAGCCGGATCGACGACGGGAGCATCGGGCTCGTTGACGCTCCGCGGCCCGCCCGACAGGATAAGACCTGCCGGCCGCTTGGCTCTGATCTCTTCCACCGGGGTGTCGTAAGGGATGAGCTCGGAGTAGACCCTGCATTCACGCACCCGCCGAGCGATCAACTGCGCATACTGTCCCCCGAAATCCAGAACCAGGACCCCACGGGGAGTATCGTCCATCTTAGGCAGCGGTAACCTCCTCCAACTCCACTTTACGGGCGAGGCGTTCAGCATCGGCAGGCAGGAGGACCCCCGCTCCGTACCGCACCAGGTTGGCTGCCGCGCAGCCCAGCCCAAAACGCAGGCATTCCTCCGGCGGATCTCCCTCGAGTAATCTGACCGCATAGCCGCCCACCAGGGCATCCCCCCAACCAAGAGGCGATACCACGTCGACCTTGGGCATCGTACCGACGAAAACTTTGGTCGTCGCTCCGTAGGCCAGCTCAGCGACACAGCCGAAGCGGTAAGTTATGACCACAGAGCCCGCCCCCATCTCGCGCATGCGATGCGCCGCCTGGATGCGGTCGTCCAAGCTGGCGAACTCATAGCCGATCACCTTCTCGGCCTCCACCAATTTGGGAAAGACGTAGTCCGGCTTGGCTTTGATACCCAAACGCAACGGATCGGCATAACTGTAGAAGAATACCTTGGCTCCGTGCCCCCGCACCTTCTGGATCAGACGGGCGTAGCAATCATCCCCCAGACCTGGAGGCACGCTGCCGGCGAATACCACCACATCGACTGCCTTAGCCAGATAGTCCAGCTTCTCGCTCAGGAAGTCCAGTTCTTCCGGCTGGATGTGCGGCCCCTGTTCGTTGATCTCGGTGATGCTGCCATTCTCCGGGTCGACGACCGCAGTGGAGATTCGGGACTCCCCTGCTACCCGCACGAAATCACAGAGTATGCCTTCGCCGTTGAGATCAGCCACGATCTGATCGCCCTTCCGCCCGCCAACGAACCCGGTGGCGATCACCGGCCTGCCCAGAGCCTTGACAGCGCGGGCCACGTTGATCCCTTTGCCCCCCGGCAGGATGACGGTCTCGGTCGCACGGTGACGAAAACCGGCCTGGAAGTTAGGCACGGTCATCGTCCGATCCAAAGCAGGGTTGAGAGTGACGGTCAATATCATGGCAAAGACCCCTTCAGACGCCCTAGAAGATACCACTCACCCAGCGTCCGATACTGGCGAAGCCATAGCGGATCTTGGCAGCCAGGGTGGGGACCCCGGCCGACACAGTTGCAGCTAGAGGGACGGTTTTCAGGAGCTTGCCGTCGACCTTCACGCGGACCTCTCCGCAGACCTGGCCGGCTTGCACCGGCAAGGCCAGATCACCGGGCACGCTGAAATCCACTTCCACCTCCTCTCGAGCCCCCACTTCGAGCTCTACGCCCTCGGTCGCCACTAGCTTCAGGGTTTCGTCGAACCGGTAAGGCAAGGGCGCCTCGGCTACGACCGCGCCCTTGGCCAGCAAGACCACGCGCCGGCGCTGAGATAGACCGTACTCAAGCAGCTTCCTGCTCTCTTCGAAACACAGATCGCTGACCGGCTGGCCCAGAACCACGCTCAACACCTCAACTTGGTCCCGCCTGCCTGCCGCCACGAGACACTGTTCGGCCTTGGGCGTGGAGCCCGTCTTCACGCCGGTGACCCACGGGTACTCATGAACGAGCTTGTTAGTGTTACTGAGGAGCAGGGGCGAACGCCCCGGCAGGGCCAGCTCGTACGTCCTCGTACTCACGTACCGGCGGAACCGCTCATCCTCCATCGCATAGCGACCCAGAACGGCCATGTCGGCGGCCGTCGAGTAGTGCGCATCATCGTCGAGTCCATGCGGGTTGGCGAACTGGGTATCACGCATCCCTAGCTCGGCCGCCTTACGGTTCATCTCAGCCACAAACGTCTCCACACTGCCGGAGCAAGCTTCGGCCAGAGCCACAGCGGCTGCGTTGGCACTGCGCACCAACAAGGCGTAAAGCAGTTCATCCACGGTGAGAACGTCGCCGGCACGGACCCAGGCTTTGGGCTCGTAAGTGGATGCTGCCTTGGTGGATACCTTCACCCGCTCCTTGAGATCCATCTTCTCGAGGACCAGTACAGCGGTCATGATCTTAGTCGTGGAAGCCATCCTCATACGCTTGTGAGCGTTCCGCTCATATAGGGTCTGACCGCTGTCCAGGCTGATCAAGACCGCGGCCGGCGAGGTGACCTCGGGTTCAGACCCAAAGGCCAAGCCCAGGTCGCTTCCCGAGAGGACTACCCGTGTAACAAGTTCACTACCGCCCGTTTCTCCAAGAGAAGTGCCGGCGGGTGCCGCAGTGGCGCTACGGGAACAACCTGTGGTGACTGTCACTGCCGCCAGTAAGACCGCGAGCAGCGCAAGGACCATCAACAACAAAAGGAGCGGGGTCAGCCGCTCCCGACCGCGCGATGTGAGCCTCATGTTGACAGTATAACATGAGCCTGAAATGCGCCTTTGCAGACCTTTTCCTCCCCCAGACCGCCTCTGCAATCCCCGCAGTCGAGAATGCTGGCTGCGTGCCCGATGCTATACTTCGGCCGCCCGTAGGCCACGGACAGGAGGTGGGACTATCGGCGAGGCACTTCGCCAAGCTTGGGGCCGGCTGATCCACAAGCAGTGGCTTATCGCATATCCGCTTGCGCTGGGGTTCATCCACACCTTGGCTTTTCTCGCCGTGTACGCCGCCAGCGGGGAACCCCTGCGTACCAACACTTTCTTCGCCGCCAACTTCGAACGTTGGTCGTACGTACGAGACCACTTCCTTACGGGGTTCGCCTTCACCCCCGACCTCGCCGTCGCGGTGTTTGCCGGCTTGGCTGTCTGCGTGCTCACCGGGATGATCCGGGCTCCCTTCTTCCGAGCTATCGCCGGCCGCGGCTATCCGCGAGCGCCTCGTAGTTGGGAGGAGGTAGGGAGACTCTCCGTGTTCTACCTGTTCATCAACTTGGTGGTATGGGTGATGCCCCTAGCCACTCCGGCCCGGAGTACCCTGGAGCAGCTGGCCGCCATGGTGGCCCTGGCCGTAGCTCTGCTCGTGGTGTTCGCCGACTACGTGATCGTGTACGAGAACCTACCCGTGCCTGCCGCTCTTCGCCGCAGTCTCCGCCTCTTGGGCAGGCGTTGGCCAACGGTTCTGTTGATCTTCGTGATCGTCCAACTTCTCATGATGGGGCTGTCCCGACTCTACGCCCTCTACTACGAGGGCACCAACGACATCTTCGTCCTTTTGCCTTTGAGCCAGCTCTTGGTTGAGGCCTTCGTGGTCCTCCTCATCGACCTGGTGCTCATCTTCCTTTACGAGCAGATCAGACGCACCCTGCCCTCCTAGGCTAAGGCTCGATCAAGACCGTGATATGCGTCGTCGAGGTGATGGCCGGCGCTGGACGCACGACCTCTCCCTGGACCACCCCTGCCACCACCAACGCGCTCATGATGACCACGATCACTGCCAGCACCATCACGGGGACCACGAAGGTCTTCACCCAGTCGCGCCCCCAATTCACCCTGGACCTTTCTCTTTCAAGCACGTCCTGCTGCCCTCCAGAGAGCAGCCCTCATCTCCCTGGCCTCGGCAACCGCCGCGTCGAGCCACGAACACTCGGGGCGACTGCGGTAAGCGTACAGTATGGCGCGCGCCGAGTTGACCACCGCCCCTGACCCGGTCTGGTCGAATACCCTGGCGATATCCTCGGCTCTAGCTCCTTGGGTCCCGTAACCCGGCACCAGGAAGGGCACCCCGGGAAGCACGGTTCGAAGCCAGGCCCCTTGCTCTGGATGGGTGCCCCCTACCACCGCACCCACCGAGCAGTAACCGTACTCACCTTCAGTCCCCGCTCCCCATTGTCTGACCAGCGCGGCCACCCTCGCGTAGAGCGGCTCGCCTCCCTGGAGAACGACGTCCTGGATTTCGGCAGAGCTGGGATTTGAGGTCTTGACCAGTACGAAAACCCCCTTGCCGCAGTCCCGCGCTCTCTTCAAGAAGGGTTCTACACCATCGGTACCGAAATACGGGTTCACCGTGATGGCGTCAGCCCCGGTCCTATCCAGGTGAGCGGTGGCATAGGCCTCCGCCGTGCTGCCGATATCGCCTCGCTTGACATCCGCTATCACGAGATAGCCCAACTCCCGGCAGAAGGCGACCAGCTCCTCATAAAGCTTGTAACCGGGGCCTCCCAAAGCCTCGAAATAGGCGACTTGGATCTTGACAGCCACAGCCTCGGACACAAGCGCCTCGGCCAGCGGACGCAGGAAGTCCCGGTAGAGCGCCGCCTGCCACTCCTCGGAACAATGGTAGTCCTCTCTCGGCCGCGAGGCGACGAGTTCCGGCGGCAGCGACTCGAGCGCGGGGTCGAAGCCGACCACTACGTGCGAGCGTTTGCTCTCCACTGTTTCAAGAAGCCGGTCCGCGAAACATCGTGGGGACACTATTCTTGCCTCTCCTGACCTTCTCTCGCCCGACCTTGCCCCAGCTGACCTCTTGCGCTGACCTTCTCCTAGCCGCTGCGCCCCGGGGCGCCTCTCTCCGCGACGTCTCGGCGCCGGACTGGACCCCTCAGAAACAAGGGCCGCTTGGCGGCCCTTGTCCATGCAAGCGCTCTTTTCTGTCGACCGCTCACTTCACCTTGTTCTTCAGCGCCGCACCAGCACTGAACTTGGGAACGGCACTGGCAGGGATGACCATCTTCTCCTTGGTCCGCGGATTCCTTCCCTCCCGAGCTTCCCGCTTCTGAACGTAGAACTTCCCAAAGCCGGTGAACTGAACGTCCTCCCCCTTCGCGAGTGCTTCGGATACTACCTCCAGGAACGCGTCGACCACGCTCGCCGCGTCCTTCTTGGTCATGCCACTCTTCGCTGCAAGCTTGTCGACAAACTCGGCCTTGGTCACAGTTACCTCCCTTGAGTCCGCGCGGTACAGAGCCTCACCTTACCAACAAGGCAGCCCTTAGACAAGCGATTTCAAGCCGTTTTTCCTATGCCCAGTTCCGTAGCGGTGAACAAGGGCCGCAGTGCTAGTCCCGCCGCCGCTGCTGCCTCTAGACCCCCTTCTTCCCGGTCGACCACGCAGTACAGATCGTGCACGGCGAGCCCGGCCTCACGCAAGCTCAAGGCCGCCCCGATGGCTGCGCCGCCCGAGGTCACCACGTCCTCGACCAAGGCTACCGTCTCTCCGGGTTGGAAGCGTCCCTCGATGCGCTTGCCAGTGCCGTATTCTTTGGCACTCTTGCGCACGATGACGAAAGGAAGACCTAGTTCGAGCGACAGGCCAGCTCCCAGCGCGACCGCCCCCAGTTCGGGGACGGCAAGGCGGTGATAGCCCACTCCAGCCGCAAGGCGGTTTCTTATCATCATGGCCAGTTCGTGCACGATGCCCCGCAAGACCTCCGGTTCGGTAGAGAAGAGGTACTTGTCCAAGTAGTAGCGGCTCCGCTTCCCCGAGCGCAATACGAAATCACCTTCCAGGTAAGCGGCCGCGAGCAGCGCCTTAGCCAGACTTTCCTTGTCCACTTTTCCTCCTCTTCGTCCAATTCGAGGCCAGACCGTGGCCGCTCACCATACCTTCACCTGCCAGCCACCGCCACACCCGACACTGCGAGGGAAGGCGTGTAGACACTGCCATGCAGAGGTATCCACCTGCCATCGGCGGCCAGATCTTCGATCCCCGCCAGCAGGCTGACAAAATCCGTGGCGATCGTGACCTCCCGCACTGGTTGGCTGAGGGCTCCCCCTCTGATCAGCCTGCCGGTGACCCCGATGGAGATCTCGCCACTGATGGGGTTGACGCCGGAGTGAAGCCCCGTGGCGCTGTCCACATAGAGGCCCTCTCCCACGCGCGCAAGGAGGTCTTCGAGGGTCCCCGACCCCCCTTCCAGGACGAGATTGCTGGGCCCTACCCGTGGCGGTACGCGATAGGAGGCCCGTCTGGCATTGCCTACTCGTAGCTCGGCCAGTCCCCCCTTGCGAGCGGTATACGAGTCGTAGAGGTAGGACCTGAGCGAGCCGTGCGAAACCAAGACCGTCCGGCCGCGCGGAAGCCCCTCACCGTCAAAGGGGTTGGAGGCCAGACCTCCCGGCGCGAGTCCGTCGTCCACCAGGGTGACATGCGAAGAGCCCAACTGCTCGCCTAGCCTTCCCGCAAACACCGATCTGCCCTTCTGGACCGCTTCGGCCGTCAACGCCTGGGCCAGGTAGGAGAGCAGGGCGGCGGCTACCTCGCGGTCCAGAACCACTTTGTAGGTACCCGTGGCACACGGTCTCGCCCCCAGCAGAGCCCGCGCCTTCTGCGCCGCCTCAGCCCCTGCCTCTTCGGGCTTGAGGTCGTCGGGACCCCGGCCGGCGTCAAAGCCTAGGCCGGACTGCCGCTCAGTACCACAGGTCGCGTGAGCGAGGACCCAGACGTAAGCGGACGAACGGATGGACTCCACCTGGATGCCCTCGCTGGAGACGACAGCCGTGTGCGACTCCTCATCAGCGTATACACTCTCCTCCACGGCTTCTATCTGCGGCAAAGCAAGGGCCGCCTGCTCCGCCCGCAGCGCCAGCTCGGTCTTCTTCTCCAGACTCCAAGACGCCACGGCAGGGCTCCAGAGATCGCTCGCGAGCGGATACTCCAAATCTTCGCCCGGGGGAAGGGCCACACAAGGGTCAGACTCCGCCACTCGGGAATTGGCGACGGCCTCGCGCAACACCCGCTCTACACCCGACGGTCCCAGATCGCTCGTGAAGGCGTAGCCCACGCGCCCTCCGGCGACCGCCCGGATGCCGAGTCCCCGCGGTTCGGCCACGCTCACTGATTCGGCCTCACCACGGTACGCCTTGATGGTCACCGTGCGCCCGACCTCAGCATAAGCCTCGATTGCAGCACCAACACCGGCTCCGCGCTCCACGGCCAGACGGCAGATATCGAGCGGCGATACGATCTCGCCCATCAAACGTTCGTCCCCCCTACAGTCAGCTCTTTGATACGAACCGTGGGCTGGCCGCTTCCTACCGGGACCAACTGCCCTTCTTTGCCGCACATGCCCGGCTTGACCTCAAGATCATCGGCGATGGCATCGATGCCTGCCAACACCTCTGGGCCGTTTCCGATGAGGGTGGCCCCTCGCACAGGCCCGGTGATCTTGCCATTCTCGATCAAGTAGCCCTCAGCCACTCCGAACACGAATTCGCCGGTGGCGGGGTTGACCTGTCCCCCCGAGAGCGACTTGGCGTACAGGGCATAGCGGGTGTCGGCGATTATCTCTTCGGGCTTGTACTGGCCGGGGGCGAAGTAGGTGTTGGTCATGCGCGGATAGGGTAAGTGGCGGAAGTCCTGCCGGCGTCCGTTGCCGGACAAGGGGAGCCCCAGACGGGCGGCGCGCACTCGGTCGCTCAAGTAGCCGGTAAGCACTCCCCCCTCGATCAAGAGCGTCCGTCGGCAAGGCACACCTTCATCGTCGATCTGTGAACCTCCCCACATGTCAGCACTGACACCATCGTCGTAGGCGAAGACATGAGGCCCGGCCACTCGCTGCCCGATCTTGCCTTCCCACACGCTGGCCTTCTTGAGAATGTAGTCCGCTTCCAGTCCGTGCCCGCAAGCCTCGTGGAACAGTACGCCGCCGAACCCGTTGGCCAATACCACGGCCATGCGCCCTCCCGGAGCAGGACGTGAGTCGAGCATGAGAAGAGCCCTTTCAGCAGCAAGCCTCGCCACCGCCGCCACCGCGGCCTCATCGAAATCCTGCTGCTCCTTCCGCAGCGCAAGCGTCTCCCTGCCCACCTGGAGG
The DNA here is from genome assembly GCA_937148845.1 of uncultured Actinomycetes bacterium. Classification (GTDB taxonomy): domain Bacteria; phylum Actinomycetota; class Thermoleophilia; order RBG-16-64-13; family RBG-16-64-13; genus CAKZRW01. The sequence goes on from CAKZRW010000036.1 coordinate 55,733, forward strand.
AGACTGTCGCGCCGGGCCGTCACCGTGACGGCGATCATCTTGCGGACCCGCCTATCAGTAGCCAACGTCCCCGAGGAATGAGCCACGCAGACTTCCTGCGTTGTCTCCCCGTAGATCGCGCTGACCTGCCGCACTTCTTGAGAGAGGCACCGCGCCGTCTCGTCCGCCAGGCGCAGCCAACTGCTTGCCCGCTCCACGTGATCCGACCAATCGCCCCTGTCGCGCGGGGTCCCCTCGTGCAAGACCTCGTCCCGCAGAACCGGTTGCCGCCCGTTCGACGAGGGGCTGCTGCGCAGAGTCGCAGTCGTCCCCCCGGACGAGCCTATCCTTATCAGTTCTTCAGCCAAGCGCACTAGTTCGGCCTCGGACAAAGCCTCCACATAACCGAAGTAAGCTGACGGCCCCCGGACCAGACGCAGCGCAGCCCCCTGATCGCTCCCCGAAAGGGCCTCCTCCAAACGCCGGTCCTCCAAACGCAGAGAGAGCGAGGCACGCCGCTCCACGAAGACGTCTGCCTGTTCGCCCCCCCGAGACAAGACGTGAGCGAGCAGCTCGCGAAGCAGATCGCCGGGCAGAAGCTGTGGAATCTCGCGAAAGTTCACCGACCGACCGGTATGGCTCTCAGTATCTCGGCCGCGTGAGAGACGAAACTCTCCGCCTCCGGGGAGTTGCCACCGAGCGTGAGCATCGACCCGTCGTCGAAGTAGAGCTCCACCTGGGGCCGACGCGAACGCAGGCGGACAACAAAGTAGGTACCGGCAGCCAGGCTACCCAGAAGAGTTATGATTCCGAAGATCTTGAGAAAACGCCGCATGCTACGCCTCCTCTCCCGCCGCCGGCGAGCTTCCTTCTCCCGGAAACGCTGCCTCCCGCCCCGCGGTCGCCTCCTCCTGCGAAGCCGCCTTCATCGCTTCTCTCGCATCCCGCAAGCAGGTTCTCAAGTCGTAAAGGAGCAGACCCACCCGGCTTCTCTTCTTAGCAGTAGCAAGAGCGACCAGACCGCCCGCCTCGACTTCCCGCACCAAAAGGACAAGGCCGTCTCCGGTTTCCACGACCAGCTGGGTGAGTGGCTGCGAACCCATGTGGGTAGCACTCTCCTCCCCCAAGGCGAGCAGCTGCCGGGCCTCAGCCAATACCACCTCGTGCAAAGCAGGATCGATGTTGGATGCGATCACCCCTTCGGGACCGAATACCACGGCCTTGTCGATGTCCGTGGAGATGTCGAGCATCTCAGCAAAGGCTGCTTCCACCTCTCGCTTCATGACCGCCTCCTCGCTCGGCCCCTACTCATCCT